>CAXUEB010000410.1:0-3097 GCA_964249775.1 uncultured Spirosoma sp. | reverse complement strand
CGCTTTGTGTCGGCGTTGTCAAACACGTTTTGAAGACCCCGGTTATAAACGGCGTCCAACGTCAGCGGTCCGAGGTTGATACCGACGCCGAGCAAACCGGCCAGAATCGTCCGGTTCAAATCGTCGCGGCCCAGTGAGAAATCATTATTACCGATAGCCACCAGCGACGACAGTTCAGCACCCGCTTGCACGCGCAGACCCAGCGCGCTACCAACCCGCAAACCGACGTAAGCTGGAACGGCCAGGAAGGTTTGGTCGATCTGGTCATTGAGAGCCGCTACCGTGGTCCCCTGACCGGCCTGCTGCAAATTCGACGACGACCGGCGGTATTCAGCCCCGATCTGACCAAACACCGTTCCACCCGAACGCACGTAAAAACCGGCCTGGTAACCGACGCGCCCCGTCGAGGTGCGGTTGTTTTCGAGTTCGCCCACGAACCGCGAGCCGTTTACCCCGGCGTAAATACCGAACTTCCCGTTTTTGCCCCAGGGCCGGTCTTCACCACCGCGCTTCGTGTTGCGGCTGGCGTTGTAATCGCTGCTGGTCGTCGTGGTCGTCGTGCCGTAGGTAGATCCGGTCGTGCTGTTCAGCGTACCGCTGCTTAAAGTCGAACTGTTGGACAGGCTCGACGCGGGTACGGCGTTGGTGCTGTCGGTTGTGACCGGCGACGTGTACGTACTATTCGTCGAGGTGGTCGAATACGTGTTGGTGGTCGTCTGGGCATTCGCGATGCTGATACCACACAGGCCCAAGGCCAGAAGTGAAAGATGGCGTTTCATAAACGTTGTGAATTGGTTTGATTGTACAAAAAAAGGACGTAACCGTGATTACGTCCTTCTAACAGCCACTCGGCAGGGATTGTTTTTGATTATTCTAATTTTTGAGCCAGTGACATTCGCTCCGTGCAGCGTTCACTTAAAACTTGAAGCCAATGCTGGCGCTTAGAATCCGGCGGGCCGAACCGGCAAAACCCGTTCCTTGGATGGAGTCGCTGAACCCGTAGTGGTAGGTCAGGTCCAGTAAAATCGGACCCGCGTCGAAGCCGAGTTGACCCAGTCCGTTGAACGTACCACTCTTGATTTCGGCGTTGCTGACGCTAAAATCACCAATGTCGGAGTTGATTTGGTTGGCATATTCCAATCCGAGCTGCACCCGCACGGCCGAGATGCCCCGGTCCGATTCGACCAGTTTATAACCAATGTAAACCGGAATCTGCACGTACTGGATGTTAATCTGATCCTGAATGTTCCGGGCGGACTGGCCCGAACCGGCCGTAAAATAATTAGAGCTGGACGCAAAGTATTCGGCCCCTAACTGACCGTACAGCCGACCGCCACCCCGTACGAAAAAACCCGCCTGGTAGCCCAACCGGCCCGACAGGTCGCCGTTGCCGTTAGTGGCACTGGACGATTCACCCGCAAAACGGGTCGTATTCAGCCCGGCGTAGAGGCCAAACACGAAGTTTTTGTAATCCAGCAAACGCCGTTTTTCCCGCTCGGGGCGGGTCGTTGTATTGTCCGTGCTGGTCGTGGTCGTTCCGTAAGTGGTCGGCGCGGTCGACGTTGAACCGCTGGTGCTCGTGCCGGTGCTGTTGAGCGATCCGCTCGTTGTGCCCGAACCGCTGCCGTAACTGGAACTGGCGCTCGAGGGCGTAGTCGAATACGTATTCGTTGTGGAGGTTGGCGAGGTTGTGCCGGACGTTGACGAACCCGTCGTTGAACTGTTGGTCGTTTGGCCGTTGGCGAGAACCGCGCTCAACAGGCAGGCGGTTAGAATGGTAACGTGCGCTTTCATGCGTTTTTTGATAAACGTTGAGTTAGATAAAAAACAGGGCGTATCCGTGATGACGGATACGCCCTGTTAACCGGCCCAACTGGCCAATGTTCGCGAGTAACCTAATTAACCCATAAACTTAGAATAGCACTGTCTAAATGGGTCCGTTGCCTCATAGTACGGCTTATTCGTTTCGCAGCCGTTTGAACGCGTTCATCAAGCCGTTGGTCGAGCTGTCGTGCGAATGGACGGGCGCGTCGTCCTGCAATTCGGGCAGAATCCGGCTGGCCAACTGCTTGCCCAGCTCGACCCCCCACTGGTCGAAGCTAAAGATGTTCCAGATCACACCCTGCGTAAAAATCTTGTGTTCGTAAAGCGCAATCAGGCGGCCGAGCGTGCGGGGCGTTAGTTTCTTGAACAGGATAGAGTTTGTGGGTCGGTTGCCTGAAAACATTTTGAACGGAGCCAACGCCT
The DNA here is from genome assembly GCA_964249775.1 of uncultured Spirosoma sp. Classification (GTDB taxonomy): domain Bacteria; phylum Bacteroidota; class Bacteroidia; order Cytophagales; family Spirosomataceae; genus Spirosoma. Next base: position 850 of record CAXUEB010000410.1, on the reverse strand, counting down.
GAATGTCCGCTTCGCCCTTACCAGCTTTGCGCAACTCATCAGCGGCTTCTGCTTCGGTTTTGCCGTTCATCAGGGCCTCCGTCTGGGCAAAGTAATTCGCCATCAAGATCTTGTGGTGTTCGCCGATGGGCCGCTGACTGACGGCCGGGGCCAGAAAATCGCACGGAATGAGCTTGGTGCCCTGGTGAATGAGTTGGTAGAAGGCGTGCTGCCCGTTGGTGCCGGGTTCGCCCCAGATAATCGGCCCCGTCTGATAGTCGACCGGGGTGCCGTCGCGGTCCACCGACTTGCCGTTGCTTTCCATGTCGCCTTGCTGGAAATAAGCCGCGAACCGGTGCAGGTACTGATCGTAGGGCAGAATGGCCTGGGTCTGCGCGCCAAAGAAGTTGTTGTACCAGATACCCATCAGGGCCAGCAGCACGGGCAGGTTCTGGTCGAGGGGCGCGTTGCGAAAGTGCCCGTCCATGTCGTGCCCACCGGACAGCAGTTCCTCGAAGTTGTCGAAGCCGACATACAAGGCAATCGACAGGCCGATGGACGACCACAGCGAATAGCGGCCGCCGACCCAATCCCAGAAGCCAAACATGTTTTCGGTGTCAATGCCAAATTTTTCGACTTCCTTCTGGTTGGTCGACAGGGCCGCGAAATGCTTGGCGATGTCGGCTTCGTTCCCGCCGTTGTCCAAAAACCACTGCCGAGCGGTTTGGGCGTTGGTCATGGTTTCCTGCGTCGTAAACGTTTTCGATGCCACCAGAAATAAGGTCGTTTCGGGCCGGACCGTTTGGAGCGTTTCGTAGATGTGCACGCCGTCGATGTTGGACACAAAATGCACCCGCAATGTTTGGTCGTC
>CAXUEB010000409.1:0-4237 GCA_964249775.1 uncultured Spirosoma sp. | reverse complement strand
CGGTGGAGGCCCCGGCCAACTGCACCGTGAAGGGCTACGAGCTGATGATGGGGTACCCCTTCGAGGTGCTGAGTCGCATTGGTGACCGCTCGCCCTATTGGTCGCCCAAGAGTGGCGAAGCGCATTTCACGGTGATCGCCAGCCCGGCCGTCAAAGACATTAGCGTGAAGATCAGCCCCGACGGCAAGCGGTTCACCGTTAGCGGCCCCGCCTTGGTGGAAACGGTCAATCAGGGCAGCAACATTCAGAATGGCCTGGAGCGGGCCAATAAGAATCGGTAATCGCTCAAACGTAGTTCGGCCGGTCAATGCTGTAGCGTTGACCGGCCGAACTACGTTTGAGCGATTACGTTCCTGACTTAGGCTACACTTATATTCTATAGAAGTATCAAATTGATTAAATTATCCCACCCAACTTATGTAAGTTAGATCGATTGGCTCGACAATCTCTTCTAAAGATTGCAAAATTGCTATTGCTTGGCTCCTACAATCTTGCCAAACATTTTCTGCCTTTAGAGAACTGTCATTCCAGACAGACTCCGTTCTTGTCATCATTGAAAATGTTTCTTCGAGATGTTTGATTTTAGAAGCTGTTTCTAAATTGATTTTACCAGAAATTATCAATTGTGGCATTAATAAATAAGCATTTGAAAACGTGTTAGCAATCTCGTCTGACACTGCTACAAATTGAGGGAGTGACAACTTCTGTGTTTCATACGGCGCAGCTACTAATCTAATACTGTTAATTACTGTTGAATATTGTTGATCAAGATTCATTTTGATTCTGGAAGGTTTGATTGACTTAAGGTGGTATAAGCATAATAAGATTCAGAATTAATTGCATTCGTATTCGTAGTCGGTGACGCCTACGCCGTACGGATCATCCTCAATCAGCCAACCGACATACAAAGATTTACCGTGCGCGATATGTCGCTTAACATGACCCTGCTTGTCGTAAGTATAGGTGTACGTTTTTCGATACACAGGCCCTTCAGGAAGCTCCGAAGAACGTTTCATTTCCCACATCTCTTTGAGAAGTAAGTTGCGGCTGCCAGTTGCTTGAAATTGATTGATAACCGGCAAACTGGATCGTGACAGATCATATTCATAACGCCGAAGTTGGTAATCGGTAGGGAGCCATTGCCCATTCTCATTCTGCCAAGTCACATTAACAATCTTCTGTTTCAGGTTTCCATCAACATACGTGCGTGTGTCAGGTCGGTCGGGATCTGTACTTAAGAGTTGCCCATCAGCATTGTAGGTGTAGATTGACCGGCCCCTGTCATCCAACTCTACTGGTAACCCTCGGTCGTTCAGCCTAATTGTATCCGTCTTAATGTAATTCGGCACATTATTAGGATTAGACGAGACATACTCTACAGAACTGATAATTTGTCTATCATCATACCGGTAGCGATAGTGGTAGTAAAAGTTGTAAGGCGATACCATCTTGATCTCCTTGATTCGGTTCCAATCATCGTAAGCGTAAGTGGTGGTCATTGTTAATGACACTTCAACCTTACGGCTATCATCAAGTATAATAACCTCCGCGCTTACCGGTGTGTAGCCAGCTCGATCTAAGCCAACAGTTCGTTGTTTGTAATAGGTCTTGACGATACGGCATCCTGGAAGCGGCAGGGACGGCTCACCGGCTCCTTCTATCTCAAGAGACTTCTTACAGCTTCCGCCCAGGGCCAGCACTATTAACAGACAATAACCGAGTATCCGATGCATGATAGTACGTTTGGTGAACGCACCCGTTCTCTTCAGCGCAAGGTAAACGTTGACTCGGCTAAAGTAAACAGATCCGGGCGGAATAGAAACAAGCCTTAGAGTCAAGTAGATACTATTTATTCGTCGGCACAATCCGTCCGTTTATCGACACTGGACCACGGAAAGCAACGAAACGCCGGGTTTTTGCGTACTTTCTTATGTACACCAATCGGAAGGTTGCGCTTCATGAAACCGTTTCAATTGCGAATGTCCGTGCTGCTGGGCGTTGACTTTGGTTGCAAAACGCCAACCGAATTAGCGCCTGCCGTTTACTCCACTGTATTCGACGCCGGCCATGCTTAATTTGTCAACCCAATGGGCACCCGACCTGGACCTGCTCGCGGCTTCGGCCAACGCGTTCGAGACAATTTCGCTTGCGGATTTGGGTCACGCCCGACTCATGAACCGGACCGATACGAAGTTTCTGTTGCCCGCCCGTCAGTTACCCAGTCTGCTCGACGCCCTACGCGCCGACTACCGCTGGCTGGACGTGGACGGTTATCGGTTGTGCCCCTACGAAACGCTGTACTACGACACGCCCGACCTACGGCTGTACCACGACCATCAGGCCGGACGGCTCAACCGCTACAAAATCCGGCAGCGACGGTACGTACAGTCGGACCTGGCGTTCACCGAAGTTAAGCACAAGACGCCCAAGCGCCGGACGGTTAAAACCCGCATTCCGTACGCGGGGCCGGTGACGTTCGGGACAACGGGCATCCACACGACGATCAGCAGCGGAGGTCTTGATCCCGCGAGCCGGGCGTTTGTGCAACAGGTCACGCGCACCGACACGCTGGCCCGACCCTTCGACCCGGCCGGGCTGCGGCCGGTGCTGTGGGTGGGCTACACCCGGCTGACGCTCGTGCACGGCTCGACCGCCGAGCGCGTGACGTTCGACCTGAACCTGACCTTTCGCGATGCCCACGGGCAGGTGAGCTACCCGGAACTGGTCATCGCCGAACTGAAGCAGGACGCCCAGCAGACGTCGGCGTTTTCGGCGCTTATGCGGCAGCAGCACCGGCGACCGGGCGGCCTGAGTAAATACTGTCTGGGCCTGATTAGCCTCGACCCAACGCTGAAGCAGAATCGCTTCAAACCCAAACTACGACACCTCCAAACCGTAATTGCTCAAGCCTGATGTTTGCCCAAATCACCAACTCGCCGGACTTGGCGCAAAATTTAACGCTGACCGACGTATCAACGGAACTGCTGTTCCGGCTTGGTATCGACCTGCTGTCGGTGATGATTCTGGTCAGGTTTATTTATTACCGAATCTATCGCAAATCGAGCCTGTTTCTGACGTTTTTTGTCTTTAACGTCGTCATCTTTTTGATTACGTACCTGCTCAATCAGGTGCAGTTGTCCATCGGGGCCGCCTTTGGGCTGTTCGCGGTGTTTTCGATGCTGCGCTACCGCACCGAAGGGCTATCGGCCAAGGACATGACGTATCTGTTCGTGGTCATCGCGCTGGGGCTGATCGGGGCCGTCAGCCGGGGCGGACTGGCGCAGTTGGCCCTATTGAACGCCTTGATTCTGGGCTGCGTGTACCTGCCCGAAAGCAGTTGGCTGTTCAAGCGCGAATTCAGCAAGGCCGTGCAGTACGACCGTTTGGACCTGATGGCTCCCGACCGGCGCGCCGAACTGCTGTTTGATTTACGTACGCGTACCGGCCTGCCCGTGCACCGCATCGACGTGGAAGAGTTTGACCTTCTAAAAGATACCGCCCGCATCACCGTTTTCTATTACCCCCATGCAGAACACACCCTCCTTCATTCGTCGACCGAAACGCCGGTTCATTAGCGCGCTGCTGTTTACGTTGCTCTTTACGTTGCCCGCCGTCGGCTGGGCGCAGAATACGGGTCTTAGCCTGTGGACGGGCGTCGCGACGGACTTCCGGCTGGCCAAGAAATGGACCTTGAACGCCAACGCGCAGGTCCGATTCAGCGACAACCTTCAGGTGACGCGGGCGTACCTCGGCGAACTGGGCCTGTCGTATAAATTAACCAAACACTGGGAGTTGTCGGGCTACTACCGTTACACCGGTCGGCTGAAGCGCAACGACGAAGAAACCGGCTGGTACTACCGGCCCTATCACCGCTTCTACGGCGAACTATCCTACGACCAGAAACTTTGGCAGGGGCTGACGCTGGATTACCGACTGCGCTACCAGAACCAGTTTAAGGACGATAACGAAGCCATCGTTGCCGACAAGAGTTACGTGCGTAATAAAATCGAACTGGGCTGGAACAACCCGTCGCGGTTTACGCCGTTTGTCTCGGCCGATTTATTTTACCGATTAGACGCCAACGATGGCACGAGCGGCTTCGATCAGGTGCGTTATAAAGCCGGCACCAACGTAAAATTCACGAAACAGCAAAGCCTGGATTTGTTTGTTTTCGCTGACCGGGCCATCCGCAACAGCGGGGAGTCGAGCGGCACCATTTTGGGCGCAACGTATAAAC
>CAXUEB010000408.1:404-4255 GCA_964249775.1 uncultured Spirosoma sp. | reverse complement strand
CCTTACACCCTTCTACACCCTGCACCCATTTTTTGCACAAAATTTGCGTATCTTTCGTTATGACAAAACTACGCCGGTTTCGGCCAACCAGAAAACCAATGAAACGCCTGCTGTTGCCGCTTATCCTATTGCTAACGCTGACGGGCCAAACGTGGGCGTCGAAGATCTTGATTCCAATGGACGATGCCCAGAAGAATCACCTCAAAGCGTACGGCATTGCGTACTGGATTCTGAAAACCCACGACACCGAGATCGACTGGCTGCTCAACTACCGGGGCGGGTCGTTTATGATGCCGCAGAGTCAGGCGTTCGTCAACGAAATGGTCATCCGGGGCGGCAGCTACGAGGTAATTTCCGACGCACAGGCCGGGCAAATCTTGAGCGAAGTAGCCGCGGCCGACGCCAACATGGACGCCGTGAAGCTCCAGAAGCCGCCCAAGGTGGCCGTGTATTCGCCCAAGACCAAGCAGCCGTGGGACGACGCCGTGACGATGGTGATGACCTACGCCGAGATTCCTTACGACGTGGTGTTCGACGAAGAAGTGATGAACGCCAAACTACCCGAATACGACTGGCTGCACCTGCACCACGAAGACTTTACGGGCCAGTACGGCAAGTTTTTTCACTTCAAAGACCAGCCGTGGTACATTGCTCAGAAGCAGGAAGCCGAGAAAATTACGCGCAAGTTTGGCTTTTCTAAAGTGCCGCACTTAAAGCGGGCCGTCAGTCAGAAGATTCGGGATTTCGTCTTGGGTGGCGGCTATCTGTTCGCCATGTGCAACGCCACCGATACCTACGACATTGCGCTGGCTTCGCAAAACACGGACATCGTCGACGCCTTCTACGACGGCGACGGGGCCGATGCGAACGCCAACAGCAAATTAGATTTTAGTCAGACGTTTGCCTTCAAGAACTTCCAGGTGTACACCAACCCGTACATGATCGAGTTCTCGAACATCGACAACCAACCCGAAGAGCGCGGTTTGAGCGAGCACAACGATTATTTCACGCTGTTCCAGTTCTCGGCCAAGTACGACCCGATTCCGACGATGCTGACCCAGAATCACCTGAACGTCATCAAGGGCTTCATGGGGCAAACAACGGCGTTCAAGAAAAACTTGATTAAGCCCGAAGTCGTCATTATGGCCGAGAATCGCTCGGCGGGCGAGGCCCGGTACATTCATTCACCCTACGGTCGGGGCTTCTTTACGTTCTACGGCGGCCATGACCCCGAAGATTACCGCCACGAAATCGGCGAGGAACCGACCGACCTCAACCTACACCCCAACTCGGCCGGTTACCGACTGATTTTGAACAACATTCTGTTCCCCGCGGCCAAGAAAAAGAAGCAGAAAACGTAGATCGTTAGTGAAGATAGTTAGCTAAATTGACACCTAAAAAAGATGGATATGAACGCAGTCAACCCCATGAATGACTTGCTTGATTCGCCTGAATTCAAACAACAGTTTCGGAGTAATTTAGTGGAAGAAGCCCGGCAGACCAACACGGCCCTGCATTACATGGATGCCGAAGGGCGTTACGTAGAAGAGTGGCCCGCAACGGGTGCATTGTACGAGGTACGTTATGACCAGGAGACCGACAAAACCATCCGTATCAGAACGCTTCGTCAACCCGAACCTGCACTATCTTGACTGCGAAGCCTACATTGCACGTTTTCGCCGGTCCTAACGGAGCTGGTAAATCAACTTTGTTTGCGGCATTGAGCCAAACTGCTCTCCTGGCCGATGTTGTCCAGGTAAACGGTGATGTTATCTACAAAGAAAATCCGCTACTGACGCAAGACCAGTTAGCGGCCACGGTGGCTCAACGAATCAAAGAGCATCTGGTCAATCGTAGGTCGTTTTCGATCGAATCGAACTTAGCCACTTCGGCCAATTACACGGTGTTGCAGTCGGCTCACGAGAAGGGATACCAGCTAAAGTTATACTACGTCTGTTTGCAAAATTCCCAGATGTGCCGCGATCGCGTGAAAGACCGCGTCAGCAAAGGCGGTCACGACGTTCCTTACTCCATCATTGAACACCGCTACCAGAACGCGCTTTCGCTTATTAAGCAACAGTACGCCCTTTTCGACCAGATTGATTTTATTGACAATTCAGCCGGTACGTTTACGTCGGTACTGCGCGTTGAAAAAGGCACCGTAACGCAGCAACAACCGGACCTACCAGACTGGGCTGCGGGTATTGCCAAACACGTTCGCTTATTGGAGCGCGTTCGGCTTAAAACGCAATCGTAAGCTACGAGTTCAAATGAAAGCCTTTACCGAAACCCAACGCTTCCGCCAGGGGTGGGTCTGGTTGATTTTGGCGTTTTGCGCGTACACCGCCATTTACACCGCGGTGTCCCTTCCCGACCAACGGGGCGGGCTACCGATCCTTGTCAGCGTAATCGTTCTGATTCTTTTATGGCGATTAGACACCCGCTACGATGCCGAAGGCGTTCACTACCGAGTTTGGCCGTTCATGAACTGGCGAACGATTCACTGGTCGGCGGTCGAGCGAGCGGACGTTACGCCTTACAATGATGGGTTACCGTACGTCGGCTACGGCGTCCGCTGGAATTTTGGCGAGTGGGTGTATAACGTCGCCGGTAATCAGGGATTACGCATCCGAACGACGGCGGGTAAACGCATTCTGCTCGGCACGCAGCGGCCGGATGAACTGCGAACATTTTTAAAGCGATTGCCGGTGTCAGTTCAATAGCTAAACCACTCGGCTACCATCTCACTACGTCCTTTGCTCTCTAACTGCCGTTCCAAATTGTCAGGCAACTTGGCAAAGAAATCAATGCCCGTCAGTTGCTCAATCTGGTCGACTGGCACGACGAACTGCTTCAATGACTTCTCCGAGCCTTCGTTGCGGAGCAGGAAACCAACCATTCTGATCTCCGGCTTGTTGCAGTACAGAATTACTTTGTAATACTGCTTTGGAATGCTCACTTCGTTCTGGCGGCCGATGGTCGGTAAGCCGGGTTTGAGCACCGGTCCCGTCACGACGTAAAGCCCGTTGTCGCGCACGGCCCACCGGCGTACCAATTCCTCCAGTTCCTTCCAGATGCCCCGGTTGAAGTCGGGCGTCTGCGGGCTGATGTTGCTCATGTAAAACGATTCGCGGGTGAGCCGCTGCGAAAACTTAAAATCGCCGGCCGGGGCGAGGTGCCCCCGGTCGTAACCCGAACGCGTGTAATCAGCACCAATGGCCGAGCCGGTTCTAACCAATGGATCGGGTTGAAATCGCTCCTGGTCGCGGTCGGCGTCGCCGGTGATGTCGTTGGCCAGCAGCGGGTACGCCACCCAATCGGCCTGCTCGTGGGCTTCCCGGTAGCGGAGCGTGTAGCCGTCGTGCTCCACAATCGCATCATCAGGGCTGTAAGCCGGTAGAATAAAGCCAACCTGCTTTTCAAAATCGAACCGTTGGTTGCCCGACGACCGGGTTGACGACCGGCCCTCGTTGTCCGTCGCCACGCCTTCGCTGGCCGGGTCTCCGGGCGCTTGATTGTCGGTGGCTACGCCCTCGGGAGCATCGGCCTTGGGCGGTTCGGGGGCCTGGTACGGATTGCGCGCCGTTTGCTCCGACTTAGCCGGTGCTAAGCCGAAAACCTGTCGAACGTCGTTCCAGAAGGCTACGACCGGCTGCGTTCGGCCGCCATAGTGCAGGAACAGACCGACCAGAAAGAAGACGAACAGCAGCACGAGCGTGTTGCCCCGCAGCCGGAAGCCCCGGCGGTGGTAGGATTGGGTTGGGAAGCGCATGGGCGTAAAACTACGAGTTTTGCGCTCGTTCCGTAAGCGGGCGAATTAATTCACCCGCTTACGGAACGAGCGAACCACC
>CAXUEB010000408.1:0-304 GCA_964249775.1 uncultured Spirosoma sp. | reverse complement strand
GACTTTGAACCGCTGTTAACGAAGTATGTCGTCGTTGAACATTGTCGTCATTGGTGGGGGTGCGGCCGGTTTTTTTGGGGCCATTACGGCCGCCGAAACGTTTCCCGAAGCCACCGTTACCATTCTGGAAAAGAACCGCACGGTGCTTAACAAAGTGCGTATTTCGGGCGGGGGCCGCTGCAACGTGACCCACGCCTGCTTCGACAACCAACAGTTGGTGAAGCATTACCCGCGGGGTGAAAAGCCCTTGCAATCGCTGCTTCCTTACTTCGATGCAGCCGCCACTGTCCGTTGGTTCGAGGGG
>CAXUEB010000407.1:3394-4258 GCA_964249775.1 uncultured Spirosoma sp. | reverse complement strand
CCTTAACTTTATAGGGAACCTACGTGGCGTTATACATAACCAGATATTGTTTGGCGATTGTGGGTGGCGAGTTGGTTTGTCCTGAATCAGCGTTAGGCTTGTTTCGTTTCGTCCGTAAAATTACGCAAGCTGCGTAAGAATGCCTATTCTTTAGATTAATACAATAGGTAAGACAAAAAGTTGAGCCGGCCGCTTGACAAAAACGGCAACAATACCTAATTATGTAACTACTTACGTAACCGCTTACCCATTCATGGATTTCATGGTAGAATTAGCCGAGTTGGTCATCGCCAGCCGGCTCCGGCGACTTAGCGATCAGTACTGGCAGGGCGTAACGGTCTTGTACCGCGAATCAGGCATTGACTTTGAAGTGAAATGGGCCACCGTGTTTCTGCTCATTGCCCGTCAGGGACCCGTCTCGGTCACGGAAGTTGCCGACCGGTTAGGGGTGACCCATCCGGCCGTTATTCAGATTGTCAATGAGTTGGTAAAACAGGATCTGATTAGGTCGGTGAAGTCGGACGACGACAGTCGGAAACGCATGCTGATGCTGAGTCCGGCGGGCGAAGCCATGATTCCCCAAATGCAACCGCTCTGGGACGCCGTCGTTGCCGTCAACCGCGCTATGTTTGGCCGCCAAACGCACAGCTTGCTGCTGGCCCTTGACGAAACCGAAAGGCAATTGGCCGAGCAATCGTTTGCCAACCGCGTTCGTGATTATCTAAACCAAAACCCCGCCCCGTCGGACCGCCATGCCTGAAATCGCAATCCTTCCCTACGAACCCCGCTACCAACCCGATTTTAAGCGCCTGAACCTCGAATGGATTTCGCAGTACTTCACCGTCGAAGCCCACGACCTTGAGC
>CAXUEB010000407.1:2052-3384 GCA_964249775.1 uncultured Spirosoma sp. | reverse complement strand
TGCTGCCTAACGGCGGGCAAATCTTTTTTGCCCGGCGTGGAGACGCGAAACATGGCAACGACATCGTCGGCTGCGTTGCGGTGGTGAACACCGGATTAACCGGCTTTGAACTGGCAAAAATGGCGGTTTCGCCCCAGGCGCAGGGCCAGGGCATTGGCAAACAATTAGCGTTGGCGGCCATCGACTACGCCCGGCAGTTAGGCGTTAAAACGTTGTGGCTCGAATCGAACCGGGTGCTGACGCCCGCCTTGACGATGTACGAACGCGTCGGCTTCCGCGAAGTGCCCAGTGTGCCGACGCCCTACGCCCGCGCCGACATTCGGATGGAACTGGAACTGTAAGCGTTACTTTAGATACGGCCGCAGCACCGCCGTCCAGACCCGGTAGCCTTCGGCGTTCATGTGCAGACTATCGGCGGTAAACAACGCCCCGCGGGGTTGTCCGTTGGGGCCGAGCATGGCCGGTTTAACGTCCACGAACTGCGTGTTTCGCCGGCGCGACAGAAAACGTCGGATGCGCCGGTTGGTTTCATCCACGGTGGGCTGGAACTTCCGACGCGCTGGATTGGGCGCGATGGCTATGAAGGTAAACCGCGCCGTTGGCAACTTGGCGCGCACGTGCCGGAACACCCGCACGAACCGCTCGTAGGTCTGCAGGGCGGTTTGTCCGCCGGTGGCGATGTCGTTGCCCCCGCAGTAGAGCACCACCTGCCGGGGGCGGTAGGGCGTAATGACCCGGTCGGCGAAAAGAAGTACGTCGGTCAGTTCGGAGCCGCCGAAGCCCCGGTTCAGTACGGGTTTGTTGGCGAAGTCGGCCGCCAGACTTTTCCACAACCGAATCGACGAACTGCCCGTAAAGACAATGCCGCCCGCGGGCGGGGCCGACTGTTGGTCCTGCTGCTCAAACGCCCGGATTTCGGACTCGAACTTATTTGGCGTTTGGGCACGGCTCCCAGAAGGAATTAACAGAAGAACAAAAAGCCAAAACTGCGATACCGCTAAGAAGTTATTCATCCGTTTAAGCTATCCAGAATCGAAACGTGTCGATAAGCGCCCAGGTTCGCCCTACGCGCTCAAGCATGACCAGTTCACCCCGGCCGCAGGTGCCTCCGCAAACACAGCTACTGAAAAAGAGAGCTTTTGTTTGGTCCGGGCTGTACACGACGTTTGACAAGCCGAACACGTAATACGTTGCCCGTTGGTCTTCACGACCAGCGCTTAACGCGTGCAACTGCCAGCGAGACAGCACTCGGTTGGGGTAACGAACTTGAAACTTGGCTCGTAGCGGTAACGCCCGGTGATTGGCGGGCTGTTTTAGCGCGTCGAATAACGG
>CAXUEB010000407.1:0-2042 GCA_964249775.1 uncultured Spirosoma sp. | reverse complement strand
TCCCAGACGGGGTCCTGCGCTTTGCGGCAACGAACTTCGTCTTTGTCGTAGCGACATCGGTCGCCTAAGTGAGTAGTGACCCAACGCCAGGACGTTTCCTGGTGGATGTCGCTGGGACTTATTGTTGTTGAATCATACAGGACGATGGCGTCTTCAGCCGGGACGTTTTTGTAAAATTCTCGGGTGTTTAGAAAAGCGGAGTAAACCTGGTAATCGGTATCCGTTACCGCCATGGTTAGGATAGGGGCGTCGGACGATTGACAAGCGCTACCCACGAAGCCAATCAGCAAACCAAACACAAACGGGCGTATACAATAATCCTTCATAACAAATGCGTTTTTGATAGAAGATTCACCGGCTCGCCCGCTTCCACAAATCTCTTACAGAAACGGCAGAACGCTTTCCAAGCTCATGCCACGAGAGCCTTTCACCAGAACGTGGGTGTCGGTCATGGGGTGGTCCATGAGCCAGTTGTGGAGCGAAAACTTGTCGGGGAAGTAGTACGCTTTGGGCAAGGCGGCCAAGGCGTATTTCATGTCCTGACCGGCCAGAATCACCGTGTCGAACCGGCTCTCGGCGATGAGTTTGCCCAAGGCCGCGTGTTCGGCTGCGCTGTCGGGGCCGAGTTCGTACATATCGCCCAGGATGACCATCTTGTGCAGGGCGGGCTGGAGGGCAAACTGGCGGATGGCCGCGGCCATCGAACTCGGATTGGCGTTGTAAGCGTCGAGCAAGACGGTGTTCGAGCCTTTGGCGATGACCTGCGAACGGTTGTTGGTTGGGTTGTAATGGGCGACGGCGCGGTTAGCGTCCTCGTCCGACACGCCGAAGTGGTGCCCCACGGCCAGCGCGGATAGGATATTCTCGAAGTTGTAGCGGCCCGGTAAGTGCGTCGTTACCTCGCGACCGGCCGCGTCGCGAAATACGACGGGTGACTCGCTGAGCAACTCGACGGGGTCACCGGGATAAAAAACGACTTGGCCAAAGCCGTCTTCGTTACGGACCGTCTTCAGCCGTTCGCGGTACATGGCCGTCAGAATTTTGTCGCGCGAGTGGATAAACACCGTGCCACCGGTCGCAATTAGGTAATCGTACAGTTCGCCCTTGCCCCTCCGCACGCCTTCAACACCCCCGAAGCCTTCGAGGTGCGCCTTGCCGACGTTGGTGATTAGCCCGTGGGTCGGTTGGCAGATGCTGCACAGCAATTCGATTTCTTTCTGGTGGTTTGCGCCCATCTCGACCACGGCCATCTCGTACTGCTCGTTCGGTTGGAATGCCGCACCACCGTCGTTACGGATCGCCAATACGGTCAGCGGTACGCCAATGTGGTTGTTGAGGTTGCCAACGGTGGCGTAGGTGCGGTACTGCTTCGACAGCACGGCCGCGATCAGCTCTTTGGTCGTGGTTTTACCGTTGGAACCGGTCAACCCAATCACCGGAATAGTGAGCGTTTGGCGGTGATGGCGGGCAAGGTCTTGCAGGGCCGTTAGGCTGTCGGTCACCAGCAGGCAGCGGTCGGGCGCTTGCGCGGCTACGGCCGGATCGTCGACCAAGGTGTAGCGAGCACCCGACGCCAGCGCCTGTTGCGCAAAGGCGTTGCCGTCGAATTTGTCGCCCCGGAGCGCCACAAACAAGCAGTCGGGCGTAATTCGGCGCGTATCGGTCGAAACGCCCGTGCATTCAAGGTATTTTTGATATAGTTCGGGGGTCGCAATCATCAGAAACAATAGGCTTTTTCGTTCTCTTTATACGCTCAACGTTTGGCAAGTAGGTAAACGCTACGTACGCAGCGGCATACCCAAAGCGAATAAAAATCTGGCTCAAAATTAGATGAAAAAGCGGTTTACGTTCTGCTTACTGGTCATTCCCCTGCTCGGTGGGGCGCAGTCGGCCCCGAAGCCGTTCGGCTTTCAATACGATCAGCGCCCCACCGTCAGCATCAACGGCCGGGCCTTGCTGAACCCGTGGGTCGGCGGGCTGAATGCCACCCAGTACGGCACGGTGCGGCTTAACGACGACGCCCGCGACGATCTGGTGGTGTT
>CAXUEB010000406.1:0-4260 GCA_964249775.1 uncultured Spirosoma sp. | reverse complement strand
ATCCGGGCGTTGGCGAACCTTACCCGGACTGGAGGGTCCCGGCGTGGTCATACCTACGTCGAAAACTTTAATCACGCCTTGGCGAACGCCACCGATCCCGGTTCGACGTTCAAATTAGCCACCATGATGGCTTTGTTGGAAGAAAAAGCCATTTCGCTCAATCAGGCGGTGGCTACGGGGGGTGGCACCGCCCGCTACCACAGCTTGACCATTCGCGACGCTAAGCGGGCAGGCTTCGGTACGATCACGGCCCGGCAGGTCTTTGAAAAATCATCCAACGTCGGAACGCACCTCCTGATGCGCAGCTACTTCTACAGCCGTCCCGACTTGTACTGCCAGTACCTGCGCCGGTTCCGGCTGACCGAGCCGACAGGCATCCACATGCGGGGCGAAGCCGAGCCGTTGATTCGCAACCCCGACATGCGGGGCTGGAGTAAGCTGTCCTTGCCGTCGATGTCGTACGGCTACGAGATGAAGCTGACGCCCCTGCAAATGCTGGCGTTCTACAACGCCGTGGCCAACGACGGGCAGTGGGTGCGGCCAATGATCGTGAAACAAATTAAACTGGCCGACGAGGTTATTGACACTAATCCGCCCTACGTCACGGCCGAAACCATCTGCTCCAAAGAAACCGCCCGCAAAGCAAAAGAACTGCTGCGGGGCGTGGTGGAACAGGGTACGGCCAAGCACATTAATAATCCGCACTACGCCATTGCAGGTAAGACCGGCACGGCGCAAAAGATTATCAACGGACGCTATCAGGTCGGCAAATACCAAACTTCGTTTATCGGCTACTTCCCGGCCGACAAGCCCAAATACAGTATGATAACGGTTGTCGACAGTCCGCAGGGCGACAACATCGACCTGCTGTACGCCGGGGCCGTGGCCGCGCCCGTGTTTAAGGCCGTAGCCGACCGAATTGTGGCTTACGACATTCGGATGCACGCGCCGATTCGGCCGGGTGGGCACCGGCCCCAGCCCGCGACGGGTCTACTGGCGGGCTACGCCGACGACCTGCACACGATCAGCACGGCGTTACGTCTAAGCAGCGAACCCAGCACCGAAGGCTGGGTTGAAGCCACGGAGGATGGCCGCTGGAAGCCGCGACCAACGCGCGCCGACCGCGTGCCCGACGTGCGCGGTCTGACCCTGCGCGACGCTCTGTTCCTGCTCGAAAACCGGGGCTTCCGCGTCACGGTGGAAGGCCGGGGAAAAGTTAAGAAGCAATCGATTGAGCCAGACACCAAAACGAGCGAAATTAAGGTGATTACGTTGACGTTAACGGAAGAAACAGCCGCTAAACTACCGAAGGTCACTAATAGCTGACAGTCCCCTGGACGGCCACGTCTGGGCGTAAAACGTTAGCTCACACCCGGACGTAGCCGTTTAGGGAACGAACAACCGCTTTGTCTGGAATACTAAAGAATGGAACAGGCAAAGAAATATTCTTATGATGCACAGGCTCGAAGCGTTGCTAAGTCGGTAGAAAACCCCGACTGACGTAGAAGCAACCGGAAAGGTAGAAAAGCATCACATCCTGGGGAAACTTCACTCATCGGCTTTACGTTGCTATACAGAATAAGCCATCGCTTCGGCGGTCCGTCGTAACGGCGGCCCGCCGAAGCGGCAACTGAGACAACGTGACGACGGAAGAGAAACCCCTACTGAACGACATTGACCTGACGGGCTACGACCAGATTGAAGTGCTGGGTGCCCGTGAACATAATCTGAAAAACATCGACGTTAAGATTCCCCGCAACAAGCTGGTAGTCGTGACGGGCATCAGCGGCAGCGGCAAATCGTCGCTGGCGTTCGATACCATCTACGCCGAAGGCCAACGGCGCTACATGGAAAGTTTCTCGGCTTACGCCCGCTCGTTTATCGGCGATATGGAGCGGCCCGACGTCGACAAAATCAACGGCCTCAGCCCGGTGATTTCCATTGAGCAGAAAACCACGTCCAAAAACCCCCGCTCAACGGTCGGCACGACCACCGAAATCTACGATTTTCTGCGGCTGCTTTACGCCCGCGCCGGCGAAGCGTTTTCGTACGTAACGGGCCGCAAAATGGAGCGGCAGTCGCAAGACCAGATCATCGACACCATTTTGAGCCACTACGAAGGGCAGAAGCTGACCTTGCTCGCACCGGTCATTCGGGGACGCAAAGGGCATTACCGCGAACTGTTCGTACAGATTGCCAAAACGGGCTATACTAAAGTCCGCGTCGACGGCGTAGTGCAGGATATCGTGCCGAAGATGCAGTTAGACCGCTACAAAATTCACGACATCGAAATTGTCATCGACCGGCTCGTGCCCAAACCCGACGACCGCTACCGGCTCAGTCAGTCGGTGCAGACGGCACTGAAGCAGGGCAAGGGTGCCATGCAGATGCTCGACGGCAGTGGGACGTTGGTGTATTTTTCGCAGAATTTGATGGACCCCGAATCGGGTATCAGCTACGACGAACCGTCGCCAAACTCGTTTTCGTTTAACTCGCCCTACGGAGCCTGCCCGGTTTGCAACGGCTTGGGTGTCATCGAAGAAATTACGGAAGAGTCCGTCATCCCCGATAAATCGCTGAGCATTAGCCGCGGAGCGATTGCCCCGTTGGGTGAGTTTCGGGAGTTGTGGATATTCAAGGAAATCGAAGCGATCTTAAAGAAATACAAGCTGAACCTGAGCACGCCGGTTAGCAAGTACCCCGACGACTTGATGTACGCGCTCATGTACGGCACGGAAGACGAAGCCACCGTACCGAGCAAGAAACATCCCGGCGAGGATTATTACAGCTTTAAGTTCGAGGGCATCGTCAACTTCTTGAAGCGGCAGCAGGAAAACAGCACCGACAAAATTCAGGAGTGGTTGAAAGACTTTATGGTCGTCAAAACCTGTCCCGAATGCCAGGGGGCGCGGTTGAAAAAGGAGTCGCTTTACTTCCGAATCGATCAGAAAAACATTTCCGAACTGGCCCGTATGGACATTTCGGAGCTGACCGACTGGTTCGTCGGCCTTGAAAGCCGCCTAACCGATCGGCAAAACACCATTGGTAAAGAGATTCTAAAGGAAATTCGCAAGCGCATCGGCTTCCTGCTGGATATTGGCTTGGATTACCTAACGCTCGACCGACCCCTGCGGACATTATCGGGGGGTGAAGCGCAGCGCATCCGACTGGCAACCCAGATTGGTACGCAACTCGTCGGCGTGCTGTACATCATGGACGAGCCGAGCATTGGCCTGCATCAGCGCGACAACGTCAAGCTAATTGATTCGCTCAAGAACCTGCGCGATTTGGGCAATACGGTTCTGGTTGTGGAACATGACAAGGACATGATGCTCGAATCCGACTACATCCTCGACATCGGCCCCGGCGCGGGTCGGCACGGTGGGCAGGTGGTGGGTATTGGTACGCCGGACGAGTTTCTACGCAACGGCAGCACGACGGCCGATTACCTGAGCGGTCGCCGGGCGATTGAGGTGCCAACCGAACGGCGCAAAGGCAACGGCAAGTTCTTAATCATTAAGAATGCGACGGGCCACAACCTCAAGAACGTAACGCTGAAACTGCCGCTCGGCCGGATGGTCACCATTACGGGCGTATCGGGCAGTGGCAAATCGTCCTTGATTCACGAAACGCTGTTTCCGGTGCTAAACCGGCACTTCTACAAGTCGAAGCGCGAGCCGCTGCCGTTCAAGTCGGTGGATGGCTTAGAGCATTTAGACAAAGTGATTGAGGTCGACCAGTCGCCCATCGGCCGGACGCCCCGCTCGAACCCGGCGACGTACACGGGCATGTTTTCGGAGATTCGGACTTTGTTCGCCGAACTACCCGAAGCCAAGATTCGGGGTTACAAGCCCGGCCGGTTCTCGTTTAACGTCAAGGGCGGGCGCTGCGAAGACTGCGAAGGCGCGGGCATGAAGAAAATCGAAATGGAGTTTCTGCCCGACGTGCACGTACCCTGCGAGGTCTGCAAAGGCAAGCGCTTCAACCGCGAAACGCTCGAAGTCCGCTTTAAAGGCAAGTCCATCGCCGACGTTTTGGACATGACCGTGGAGCAGGGGTTAGACTTTTTCGCCAGCCAGCCAAAAATTTTACGGAAAGTACAAACGCTGAACGATGTGGGTTTGGGCTACATCACGCTTGGCCAACACGCCACAACCCTATCGGGTGGCGAAGCGCAGCGCGTCAAACTGGCCGAAGAGTTGTCGAAGAAAGATACCGGCAAGACGCTCTACATCCTCGACGAACCCACCACGGGTCTGC
>CAXUEB010000405.1:0-4265 GCA_964249775.1 uncultured Spirosoma sp. | reverse complement strand
CGTTGCTACGTTGTTTTCCTGCCAGGACCACCTGACTACGCCTACTGGACCGCAACGGTTCCGGCTCAAGCAGACGGTATTTTCGGCCAGTACGGTTCCAAATGCAGTCATTGTTTACAATTACAACGGTGCCGGTCGGATAGCCCGCATCATTGCCGCTCAAGGCAGTGACTCAACGCAGTATACGCTATTGTACAATAGCCAGGGCCAATTGACAAGCCGCGAAGGAAGAAACACCGTATTCAGCCAAGTTCGTCTACTGCGCGATACGTACGATTACGATGCAACTGGCAATCTGACGACGATCAAATCGTATTCGGATCAGAATCAAAGTTCTGGTAATCTTGTGCTTGTCGGAACAACTGAGATTGAATACAACGCCGACCGGTTACCGGGAAGAGTTACCTCAACGTCCGACGGCGTGGTGCGACCGGCTGTCTTTACGTACAGTAACGGAAACGTTGTACGGATTGATTATTTGGCGTCCTCGTCTGGTCAAGCCGCCAGTAGCGTAACGTACGTGTATGACGACAAACGTAATCCTTACTACGGTTTAATTGGTGCCCTTACGAGCGTAGTCGACGTTGTTAATCGCAATAATATAATTGAACCAAACGTCAACTATCAGTACGACAGCAACGGTTTGCTGGTTAGCCGAGCTACCAGTCGACTTTCGGCCCGAACGACGTTTGAATACGAAACGTATTAAGAAACATGTAGTCGGCCAATCACTGCGTTTTAGGTAAGGTGCCGTTTTTGTTATGATGAATCGTACTAGTTTTCTAAGAAGTCTCACTTGCTTTAGTGTCGTCGTTACGCTGTTTTCTTGCCAAGACCACTTGACCACACCTACCGGACCGCAGCGGTTCCGGCTTAAGCGAACGACAAACACGCTAACGCAAAGGCCTACTGTAACCACCACGCTGAATTACAACAGCGCTGGTAAGCTGATAAATTTTACCAGGTCTCAGCCGTTCACAGCTCAAAGTGCTCAAGACCTGCGGTTTACATTACGTTATAACGATCAAGGTCGTTTGGTTAGCCGCGAAGGCAGGGATGCGACCGATGGCCTGATTGAACAGACTACGTTCGAGTCAGATGCGCGCGGCAACATTGTTACGGTCGAGACTAAAACCAACGGTTATCCCGATCAAAACGGTAACTCCACTTTCAACCGGACAACTAAGATTGAGTACAATGCCGATCAATTACCCGAAATAGAAACGTCCATAGTTGGGGAGGGCATACCAAACCGAACCCGTTATACGTACAGCAACGGAAACATTGTAAGAAGCCTTTTACAAACCCCGGTCATAGTTGTCTCCATAGGCTACGTGTACGATGACAAGCCGAATCCCTTGTATGGTTTGGTTGGGTTCACTGCGGAGCTATTTGATATTGTCAATCGAAACAATGTGGTTAATCCATCTTTCTACACGTACGAATATGACAGCAATAATTTATTAATTAAACGGGTGTACAACACCGGAAGCATCGTTCAAACAACTACTTATGCATACGAATTGTATTGAGCAGCCATTTTACTAACGACTGCTTTGTACTGGGCAATGCCGCTGGAGACGTAAGCCGTTTTCAGCGGCATCTGTGGTATTCGGTCGGGCGGGGCGTTACCTTTGCAGTCCCAAATTGACGACTACCGGATGGCCATTCAGGAAGACATAAAACAGGCGATTCAGCGCGCCATCGCCGAACTGTACCAGCAGGAGATCAGCGAGGTGCTGCTTCAACCCACTAAAAAAGAATTTCAAGGACTCTACACGTTCGTGACGTTTCCGCTGACCAAAGCGCTCCGGCAGCCGCCCGCGGCCATTGGAGAGGCCATTGGCACGTGGTTGGTCAATAACACGCGGACGGTCAGCGGTTTCAACGTCGTGCAGGGTTTCCTGAACCTGAGCATTGCCGATGCCGCTTGGATTGACGTACTAAATACCATTTCGACGAACGAAACTTTTGGGGTGCTACCCCAACAAGCGCAGTCGGTGATGGTCGAGTTTTCGTCGCCGAATACCAATAAACCGCTGCACCTCGGTCACCTGCGCAACATTTTTCTCGGTGACTCGGTAAGCCGAATCTTGAAGGCCAGCGGCTACGACGTGGCAAAAACGTGCATCGTCAACGACCGGGGCGTGCACATCTGCAAGTCCATGCTGGCGTACCGGATGTTCGGTAATGGGGAAACGCCGGAGTCAGCCGGTATGAAGGGCGATCACCTGATTGGCAAGTACTACGTGTTGTTCGACAAAGCGTACAAGGCGCAGATTGGTGAACTGGTTGCGCAAGGAATCCCGGCCGAGGAAGCCGAAAAAAAGGCCACCCTGATCCTTGAAGTCCAGGACATGCTCCGTAAATGGGAGCAGGGCGATCCTGAAGTCGTCGCGCTCTGGCAGCAACTCAACCGTTGGGTGTACGCCGGTTTCGATCAAACGTACCGCACCATCGGCGTTAGCTTCGACAAGACGTATTACGAATCAAACACCTACGTGCTGGGCAAGGAAGTGGTCGAGGAAGGGCTGCAAAAAGGCGTTTTTTACCGCAAAGACGACAGTTCGGTCTGGATTGATCTGACCGAAGAAGGGCTGGACCAGAAACTCGTCCTGCGCTCGGACGGAACGTCGGTGTACATGACGCAGGACCTTGGCACGACGGACCTGAAGTACGAAGATTTTCACAACGACCGGCAGATTTGGGTGGTGGGCAACGAGCAGGATTACCATTTTAAGGTTTTGTTCGCCATTCTGCGCCGGTTGGGGCGGCCTTACGCCCATCAACTCTACCACTTGTCCTACGGCATGGTCGACCTGCCGACGGGCAAAATGAAATCCCGCGAAGGCACCGTCGTGGACGCCGACGACCTGATTCAGGAAACCGTAACAGCAGCCGCGACGGCCGCCGACGAAGCCGCTAAAGGTAAACTGGACGAGTTCGGCGAAGCCGAAAAAGCCGATCTGTTTCGCACGT
The DNA here is from genome assembly GCA_964249775.1 of uncultured Spirosoma sp. Lineage (GTDB taxonomy): Bacteria > Bacteroidota > Bacteroidia > Cytophagales > Spirosomataceae > Spirosoma. The sequence goes on along the minus strand of CAXUEB010000405.1, from coordinate 1,286 downwards.
TGGGTTTGGGGGCGCTGAAGTACTACCTGCTCAAGGTAGACCCTCAGAAGCGAATGCAATTCAACCCGGCCGAATCGGTGGATTTGCACGGCAACACCGGGCCGTACATTCAGTACGTTTACGCCCGAATTCGGTCGGTGCTGCGCAAGGCCGGGGCGGTTAATCTGATGACGGACGAAGCGGCTAATGCTACGCAATTGGATGAAGTTGAGCAGCAGTTAATCTTTTTGCTAAGCCAATATCCGCAGCGCGTCCGGGAAGCGGCTGACGACTTGGCCCCGTCTTACGTTGCGCAGTACGCCTATGATTTGGCCAAGACGTTTAATCAGTTCTACGACAAATTGTCGATTCTCAAAGAAGAAGATCCGGTTAAGCTCCGGACCCGACTGATTCTGTCGAACGCCGTGGCCGAAACTATCCGCCAGGCAATGGCGTTATTGGGTATCGACGTACCGGAGAAAATGTAGTACTTAGCCGGACAAATCACCCAACTATTCTTAGCCGGTTAACCCCCAATCGACCATGAAGAAATCTTTTGTTTTTGCGTTGGTTGCAACGCTGTTCGTTTTAACGCTTACCAGTTTCATGTCTTTATCAACGATCGTTAAGGGTATATTTAGTGATAAGAGCGAGGTTGCCGAAGCCCCGTTGAATGCGCCCGCCCCCAGCAAAACGCTTTACGATTTTACGGTCAACTCCATCGATGGCCAGCCCGTTGCGCTCAGTGGTTTCAAGGGCAAGAAGGTGGTGATCCTGAACGTCGCGTCGAAGTGCGGCTTCACGCCCCAGTACGCTGACTGGGAAAAGTTTTACCAGGAGCACGGCGATAAGATTGTAGTGTTGGGCTTTCCGGCCAACGATTTCGCGAGTCAGGAGCCGGGCAGCAACAAAGAGATTGCCCAGTTCTGCCAGAAAAATTACGGCGTTTCGTTTCCGATGTTTGAGAAGGTGAGCGTTCAAGGCAACGACCAAGCTCCGCTGTATAAATGGTTGACAACGAAGTCACTCAACGGCTGGAACGACAAAACGCCGACCTGGAACTTCTGCAAGTACGTCGTTAACGAAAAGGGTGAACTGACGCATTTCTTCGCATCGAAGGTAAAACCCAACGACGCCGAATTTAAGAAGGCGGTCGGCATTTAATTAATAGCGAATAGTGAAGGGCGAATAACGATCCAGTAGCCGGGTTCTCGCTTCGCCCTTCACTATTCGCCCTTCACTATTCGCCCTTCCATGAACGCTTGGCTTGCGGCTGCCCGGCCGCGGACGCTGCCGCTGGCTTTGGC
>CAXUEB010000404.1:1476-4281 GCA_964249775.1 uncultured Spirosoma sp. | reverse complement strand
GTCAAGTGCAGGGCGTACCAAACGGGTTGGCCAACGGTGGGCGTTCGGGTATCAACCTGCATCGCCAGGCTTAAATCGGCCACGCCGTCGGCCGGAGCGGGCGGGGGCGTTGGGGCCGGCTCAGGGCCGATGTAGAGCGTGTGTCGCTTGTCCAAAAACGTAACGTCGATCCATAGTCCATCGCCCGCGTCACCCTGCCGGCGCACCGAAAGGCGGTAGCGGCCCGGTTAGACACCGCCCGTTGCCAGAGCAACGGGGGCGTAGTAGCGCTGATGCGCGAAATCTGGAAAATCGGTTGTGAGCGTCGGGGCGGACCAGTGGGTTTCCGAGAACGAACCACCGTCAAGGCGTTGCAGGCGGATTTCGACCGGCACCGTTGCCCGCACCAGGGCGTTAAACCCGTGGGCGGGTCGGTCGTATTTGTACCCGATGCGTTCGATGGCCGGATCGGGCGTACCGCCCACCACAAACGGTCCGTCGGCGGGCGGGTTGGTAAAGGCCGGGGCCGACGCGCTGACGGTGAACGGCTCGCCCGCGGTGCCGACCAGGGTCGGACTGAGGGCGACGACGCGGGCGCGGTACCGGCCGTCGGGTAAGCCAGCGGGTAACGCAAGCGGAACCGGATTCTGCGTAATCGAACCGGTTTGGGTGACTACACTGCCGTCCGACGCGCGCAGAAGCTGCACGTGCACTGTTGGCGTAGTGAGGTTGCTGACGAACGGCACCAGCACCGTTTCGCCCGGCCGGCGGATCAGCGGCAGGGAGTAGCCCGTCGTCAGCAGAGCCGGTTCCGTGGGTAAATAGGGTACGGCGTTGCGGAAAAAGTCAGCGGTCAGGCTTTGGTCCCACAGGTCCGTAAACAAGGCCATGCCCTGCGGCCCGCTGAAGTGCAAGCCGTCGGGTCGAACGGCCAGACTTACGTGCGAATCGGTATCTGGTCCCGCAAAGACGGCTGGATACGCGGATTCGTTGGCGATTAAGTCGTTTTGCGCCTGAATGACCGCGGGGAACGACCCGCCGTTGATGTAACTCGCCCGCGACACGACCCACGCCAGCGGATAACCGCCGACCTGCTCGCGACTTTTGCGAATAATTGTCCAGACGTTGTCGAGGTACTGCTGCGTCGTGCTGCCGTTCAGGTTATCCGATTCGCCCTGGTGCCAGAGTACCGCCCGCAGACCCGTCCGGGCCGCGTAGTGCAACAACGCCACCCCAACCCGTCGGTACGGCGACAGGCCCGCGCTGCCCGTGCCTTCGGCCGTTTGCCGCCAGATAGCACTCGCCGTACCGCCGTGGGCCGCGCCCAAAAACAGAACCGGCACGTTAAGCCGGGCCGCGAGCCGGTCGCCGAGCGTGGCCCAGATGTGCGGTGGGTTGGCCGGGCCAATCATCGCGCCCGCGCTAATGCGGCTGAACAGTAGGGGCAGCATAGGTTCTTCGGCGTCGTCCTGCCGCGAGTCGACGCACGAAACGCGGTCATCCACCGCGTCGTTAGACATCTCGGACGTACCGAGGGCATTCGACTGGCCCGCGACAATAAAGACTTCGCCCACGCCCACGCGGTTGAGCGTTGTTTCGGCGAGCACCGTCGCCCCCGTTTTAGCGCGTACCTGAAGCTGATACCAACCGCCGGTGGCGGTTACGCTACCCCGAAAGGTTCCGGCCCCGTCTAAGATGGGCAACCGTTGCCAGCGGGTAGCGACGCCTTGCCCCGCGACGAGTGGAATCAACCGGGCGTCGATTTGCGTGGCCGTAGCGGAGGCCTTTCCCATGACCGGGACGCTGGCCTGATTCTGGGCGTTGCGCTGGTAAACAATCCGGGCGTGGGGTGAACTGAGCGTCAGTTGCGCCCACGACTGCACACCAACGGTTAGGTGGAAAACTTCCAGCAAGAAGATGGCCCGTAGCCAGGTAGATCGAGCGCACCGTGACGGGCTGGTAAGAACGAATTTGAACGAATCGGTACTGGCCATTACGCACGGTAGTTAAACGATTAGGCGTTGCGTTGCTGAATTGTCTGTATCACGTGTATTACTTGGGTATGCGGTTACAAAATAGCTAAACGAATCGGACGAGTCAAGTTTAATTAAGCGGATTGAGGAAACGGTAGGTAGACTACGTAAGATGGCCAATTACTCGCTACCTGAGGTAGCGATCAATGAAATGCACGGCATTCGCCACGCCGGTTTCGTTCGCCAGATTCCGGCCTAATTGGGCCGCTTTTGCCACCATTTCGGGATCAGAAAGCTCGGTTAAGGCTATTGCCAAATTGCCGACATTCAGTTTTTTCTTAGAGATTGGTTTCGGGCCGACGCCCAATTCGTAAACCCGTCTTCCCCAGGCGGGTTGGTCGGCCGTGTGCGGAATAATCAGCGTCGGCCGGCCGGTTTGAAGCCCGGCGGCCGTTGTACCCGCGCCCCCGTGGTGCACAACCGCCGACACGCACGGAAAAAGCCAATCGTGGGGGGTGCTGCCCAGGAGAAACAGCGTGTCGGGTAGCGATTGCTGCGCGTCTGAATCGCTCCGGCCAAGGGCGACGACTGCTCGCTGACCAGTCTGGGCCAGGGCGGCCTTAACAAGGTTGATTGTTTCGGTAAACGAACCGGTATCATTGATACTTCCGAAGCCGATGTAAACGGGTGGCGGGCCGGATTGCAGAAAATTAGTTAGTTCAACCGGGGGCGTCCAGTTGGGTTGGGCCGGCAAATTCCAGTAGCCGGTTACCCGGACGTTGGCCGGCCATTCGGCCGGCTGGGCAAACAACCGTTCGCTATACGCGTATAAAACAGGCATGCCGCTTTCGAC
>CAXUEB010000404.1:0-1466 GCA_964249775.1 uncultured Spirosoma sp. | reverse complement strand
ACTTGCAGCCGCGACACCGGCCGACGGCTGACCCGGTTGGGTTTGCCCCGCTTCGCCCAGAAAGTTTGGGCCGCCGACCGGACGAGAAGCCAGAACGCGTTCTCAAAAATCAGATGCGTGAGTCGGTTGTACAAGCTGCCCAGTCGGGCACTATTCGGTCGGAAGCCATCGTAAAACAGAATGGCCGGATACTGGCGGGTAGCGGTTATTGGAAACGGGCTGGCCAGAATCGCCGGAATACCCAGCTCTCTGGCCATGTAATACGCATTGGCCATGCCGGGGTGATAAACGATGGCGTCGGCATCCTGGCACGCTTCCCAGATCTCTTCCTGCGTAGCGACCATCAAGTCTTTCATCGTGTTGCTGCCCCTTAAATGACTGGCAACGAACGTGAACGGATTGTTGCCCTGCGCCATTTGCCGCACTGTCTGGTCCGCCATCACTTGCTGAATGTCAACGCTGAGCGCGTGGTAGGCAAGCCCAAAGCCGCTGACAAACTCGGCTTCGTTCTTCGACGAAATCAGCAAAACGTCATACCCGGCTTCTTGCAGGCCCAAACCGAGTGCAACAAAGGGTTGGAGGTCGCCCCGCGTGCTCAGGGTCGTGATGGCAATTTTCATAGCTGGTTCGCTTCGTCGCGGTTTATTGACCGGACAAAACTGGACACAAACGATCCAGCCCGCATTGATGTGCATCAAGAAATCAACGCGCGGCCCGCATTCGGCTCAGCGTTTCGGGGGTAATCCCGAGGTAGGAAGCAATCAGGTGGTGCGGTACTCGGAGCATGATGGACGGGAATGCCCGTTGAAGGTGCTCATACCGGTCGTGGGCGGTCTGGAACAGCAAACTTTTTAGTCGTTGCTCCAACCGAATAATGAGCTGCTCCTGCTGAAGCCGGACGTACCGTTCGGCCTCCGGGTATTTGGCAAAGAGCGCCTGTTGCCGGTCGTACGTAGTCTGGATAACCGTCGTCGGTTCGAGCGTCTCGATTCGCTCGGCGCTGGGCTGTCGGGAAAAGAAGCTCGACGACGTAATGGTTTCGTTCTCAAAGGCGAACCAGGACGTAATGTCCCGGCCGTCGTGGTAATAGAACAACCGGCAGGAGCCGGACAGCAGGTGAAAAATTCGTTCGCACACCTCGTCCTGCTCGACCAGCGTATACCCTTTCGGGTACGTCCTGATCTCGGCAAACTCCTGAAGCGGTGGAGGAATGTCGCGAAAATTTTCGGGCATGGATTAACCGGAAGGTCCGCAAAAAGCCCACTGTTCGGTAGGCTTTTTGCGGTAAGATTAGGCGACCGTTCTAATCTTCAATTCGTCTAACTGCTTGTCGGCAATAGTTGACGGCGAGTCGATCATCACGTCGCGGCCGGCGTTGTTTTTGGGGAAAGCGATAAAGTCGCGAATCGAATCGGCCCCGCCGAAGAGCGAACACAGCCGGTCGAAACCAAACGCAATGCCGCCGT
>CAXUEB010000403.1:510-4319 GCA_964249775.1 uncultured Spirosoma sp. | reverse complement strand
ATGCAGGATGTTATAATCGTTGGTGGAGGACTGGCCGGATTGGTGAGTGCGCTGGAACTGGGCCGGGCGGGCCACCGGGTTACGCTGGTGGAACGCAAAACGTACCCATTTCATAAAGTATGCGGTGAATACGTCTCTAACGAAGTTAAGCGGTATGTCGAGTCGCTGGGGGTCGATCTGGCGGGTCTGGGTGCCGCCGACATTTGCCGGTTTCAGGTGTCGGCTCCGTCGGGGCGGCTGCTCGAAAGCAAGCTGGATTTAGGGGGGTTCGGAATTAGCCGCTACGTACTCGACTACGAACTGTATCAGCTTGGTTTGGCGGCTGGGGTGCAGTTCCGTCTAGGTAAACCGGTGGACGACGTCCTGTTCGCCAACGACCGGTTTACTCTTACACTAAGCGATGGGACTACGCTGACCAGCCGGTTGGTGCTCGGTACATTCGGCAAACGCTCGAAGCTGGATAAGTCGCTCAACCGGGCGTTTACGCGTCGGCCCGCTTCAAAAGGTCGAGTTGCGGCCAGTCCGTCACCGTACATTGGTGTCAAATACCACGTTCGGGTCGATTTGCCGGACGATGTCATAGCGCTGCATAATTTTTCGGATGGTTACTGCGGAATGTCAGCCATTGAGGGCGGCAAATACTGCGTGTGTTACCTGACTACCCGCGACAATCTGCGACGGCACGGCAACATTCCCGATATGGAACGGGTCATTTTGCACCGAAATCCGCACTTGAAATCTCTGTTTTCGACGGCAGAATTTCTGTACGAAAAGCCCGAGGTTATTAACGAAATATCGTTTGCGCCGAAGCGGGCGGTAGAGGGGCATATTCTGATGGCGGGCGATTCGGCGGGGTTAATTACGCCCCTTTGCGGCAACGGTATGGCAATGGCTATTCACGGAGCCAAGCTCGTCAGTGAGCTGTCAAGCATGTTTCTCAGCAATCAACTCACCCGCGCTGAGTTGGAAGGCCAGTATCAACAGGGCTGGTCGGAGCGGTTTGCCCGGCGGTTGTGGGTAGGTCGGAACGTGCAGAAGCTGTTCGGCCGTCCCTGGCTGACCGAAGCGGGCGCGTGGGCGTTTGGCGCGTTCAAACCGGCCCTGCGAACGGTAATGCGACAAACGCACGGAGCGGTGATTAGTGCGTGAATCAATACGTCCGTAACACCTTCAGCCGGTGGTTTTTATTGAGTTTGTAACGTGGATTACTAAGCCGGTTGAACAGTACACCACTTAACGCCAGTGTTCCCACAACGGGCAGCACATTTCGGTACAAACCACCCTGATTGACCACGTCCGCGATTAAATAAACCGCTCCGGCAATGGGAAACAGGTTGCCAGCCGCCGTTACGAACGGAATCCGGCGGTGCAAGTAAAAACGCTGAACGTCGCTAATTCGGAACGTCACCGGCTCGTCGCGGTTCATTACCTCATTGGCCATCAGAACGCTGAACGTGCTGTCGGTAACGTCGTAAAGTTGTTCGCGGTATTTTTGGCCCTGTGCTTTGAAATGAATCTCATCGCCCTCAAAAAAACGATACCGGTGGAAACCGCCGAGTGTGTGGTTCACGTCGAGGGCGAGGTAGCGCGAGGGGCGGAGCAGGGCCGAGTAGGCCGTGCCCCGGCGCTGCAAAAGCTGCTCGGTCGTGAGCGTATCGCGGGGTTGGGCGTAGGCTACTGAGGATAGAAATAGACCGAAGAGGAATAGATAGTGTCGGAAACGCATACGCTGAAAATGGCCAAAGCCGGTGATTCTGGGTAAAGTAAGCCCAAAATCACCGGCTTTGTTTCTGAACAAACAGTAATGACTATTGCTGGGCCAGGGTGCGGCCTCTGGGGTATTTCAGTTCGTACCGGAACGTCAGGGCGCGGCTTTCATTGGGTTGCAGCGTCAACCGGTAGGTCAGTTTGCCAGTTTCGGGGTTCAGTTCGGCCCCGCCCGCGTCAGTGAGCGATACTTCAATGCGGCTGTCTGTCGAGACGGGTATCTGGTCGTAGAGCGTCAGGCTGACGGGTTCGGGCCGGGTATTACGCAGGCTGATTCGGTACGACCGGCCTTCGCGCTGGTTACTCCCGACGGACTTCCGGCTGTTGAGGTCTTCGATCTGTTCGCGTTTGGCAATGATGCGTTTATCACGCCCCAGTGACAGCGACAGCGTGTCTTTCGCTTCGGTCAGACTTACCTGCGACTCACCCACAAACGTCCCTTCGAAGTAAATCCGGGCCACGCCGTTGAGCAGGTTCAGCTTGTCCCAGCCCGTAATCTGCGCCGTTAGAAACGCGTCGGTGTCGAGCTTGGGCGTCAGTTCGTAGCGGTAGGTAGCGGGCAGGTCCGACGTTTGTATATCTACCAGTTGCGGGCGACCGTTGGTCAGAATCGTGTACGGAAGGGCGATCACAAAACTAACGTTGGTCGGCTGGTCGACGGCCTGCGTCTCGTCGGCGGTGTTGGGCAGATCGGGCGCGGGGGTGGCAAACGCATCGGCACTTGCTTCCGTAGCGCTCATTGCTTTTTTATTAGGCTCTGTTCCTCCATAAGCCGTTCGCGCATCCCGTTGCTGGTACAAGACCGGTGGTTTCGGCTCATAGAAGCTGACGTAATCCGTTCCCAATTCCGGCTGCGAACCGGGCTGGGCGGGGTTGGCCGTTGAGAGCGTTAGCCGGATGTTCTGCCAGTCGAAGCCGGTATTCTGATACACCTGAGCTTTGTAGGCCAGTGAAGCCGCACGTTGAGTGTCGCGCACCCGAACGTCGTAAATGGGCGTCCAGCCTGCGTTACGAACCACGTAGCTGAGATCCAGTTCAATGCTGGTGCGAGTGCGGGCGGTGAGCGTCACTTCTATTTCGCCCACGGGCTGTTCGCGTTTGGCGTTTTGCTCTTTCACCTGTGCGTCGAGTCGGTCTACCCGTTTCTTCTGTTCTACCATCCGGCGCGTCAGCACGAGCAATTCCTGACCAATTTTAGTTAGCCGGTCGCGGTAGAACGCGGCCATGTCGGCGATCTGTTTCACCGTTGCACCCACCTCTTTGCCACCAACCTGCTTATTGGCTAAAATAAGCTTTTTCTCTTCCACCAACACCTCTTCCTGCACGGCCATGGCTTCGAGGGCTTCGCGGTTGATTTTCAGCGAATCTTCCAGCCGTTGCAATGAGGCCGGTTTGGTAGCTTTGGTCAGAAAGTTAGTGCGGAACTGGACGCCTTGAATCACGGCGTCGCCCTTGCCTGACACTTGAATGCTTTGCGGATCGGTTTGGGCGGGTGCGTTGTCGATAATGAGCCGGGTGGTGCCCGCATCGACGGTGGCCGTGGCGCGAGCCGACAGTTGGGCGCGGGTCAGGAACACCGTTGCCTGCCGGAGTGTGGCCTGAACGCGGTGCTCCTCATCGGGCTGATCGCGGCTGACTTGGGCGAAAGTGGTAACCTGGAAAAATAAGGTGGCAGCGAATAGCGCCGGGAGCAATCGAGTCATTAGAATGGGGATACGTTGGTGCATAGACCCCATTGGGTAGTGATTCGTTTAGTGCCCCACGAATTTATTCGTCGGTTGCGTTCTACTTTTGCCCTCATGATCACCGCTCCCCAACTTCGCCAATTCACTGAACAGATTTTTGTGGCCATCGGCTGCTCCGAAACCGACGCTCGTCTTGCTGCCGATGTGCTTGTGAGTGCCGACCTGCGCGGGGTCGATTCGCACGGGGTGGCCCGGCTGCCCGGTTACGTCCGGCTCTACGACAACGGCCGCATCAATCCTCAGCCCCGCATTCGCGTTGTTCACGAAACGCCGTCTACTGCCGTTGTCGACGGAGAC
>CAXUEB010000403.1:0-500 GCA_964249775.1 uncultured Spirosoma sp. | reverse complement strand
CGTTGGGCCGTGGGCGATGCAGGTCGCCATCGAAAAGGCCCGCGTCGCCGGTACGGGATGGGTAGCCGTGCGTAACTCCAATCACTTCGGTATTGCGGGCTACCACGCGCTGCTGGCGGCTGAGCACGACATGATCGGACAGGCCATGACCCACGCGGCCCCGCTGGTGGCCCCCACGTTTGCGCTGGAGAAAATGTTGGGTACGAATCCCATTGCGGTGGCGATTCCAGCCGCGACGGAGCCAACGTTTCTGGCCGACTTTGCGTCGACGGCGGTGGCCTACGGCAAACTTGAAATCCTGCAACGCAAGGGTCAGGGTATTCCCGAAGGCTGGGCGCAGGACGCCGACGGTGGGCCGACGACCGATGCGAATGCTATCCGTAACGGGGGTGCCCTGCTGCCCCTCGGCACCGACCGCGAGCATGGTTCGCACAAGGGCTACGGCTTAGGGGCCATCGTCGACATTTTTTCGGGCGTGCTGTCGGGGGCCAACTACGGCC
>CAXUEB010000402.1:0-4352 GCA_964249775.1 uncultured Spirosoma sp. | reverse complement strand
GCTAAGCATCTGCGCCATCTTCAAGGCCGATCCTTTTAACTCGCTCAGGGCGTCTTAGATTTCGTTCTCGTTGTCATGTTGAAATTATTCTTTGGACAAGCCCGGATCGAGCAGTTTCTTGCTGTAGTGCTTGATGTAATTGCCGCCGACTTTGACGCCGGCCTTGACAAACTGGCTGGCACGGGCAACTTTGGTCGTCGGGACGGAGTTCTGAGTTTTCATGCTGAATAGTGAAGGGCGAATGGTGAAGGACGAATAGCGGCTAAGAGCAATTGATTCGCTCTTCCACTATCCGCCATTCGCTATTCACTTACCGGTTTTGATAAACGAATTTGGCAAAGTCGAACAAAGTATCTAAAGGCGAGCGGCCGATCAGATCGAAGGCGGTGTTCACGGCTTTTTCAATGGCCGTGTCGGTTTTCTCAAAATTCTTGCTCACGTCGCGCACCCAGAAATCAAGCAAAAACAGCGTCTGCGTCCAGAGGGCATTCGGATAACGGTCCGTAATGAAGGCGCGCGGCTCGACCTCCTTGCTTTCGCGCCCTTCGGCCAAAAGGTCGCGGGCAAAGTCGAAAAACGCTTCCTTGAACGGCTGGAGCACCCGGCTGTTGGCAACCCGATTGCTGCTGGCTCGTAGTCCGGCGCGCGCGACCGGGCGGTTCGGGCGGCTCGTAGCCGCTGTGTCTTGCAGCCGGCCGTAGCTAAACACCACGAAGCTCCGCTGCGACTTGAGCAGTTCAATCCAGGTGTAGTAAAACGCCAGCAGCTTCTCGCGGACGGAATAACTCTGGTAAGTTTCGTCGGCCTCGACGGTAGATTTGGCTTGGTTGAAGAAGGTTAGCCAGATGTCGGCTTCGATGCCGTCGAACGACGGGTAGTAGGTGTAAAAATCGCTTTCGGCGATGTCTAATGTCCTGGCAAACTGAAAAACGGAGGTAGGCTGCTTGCCGTTTTCGAGTACGTACTCGGTGTACGCTTTACGGATTTTCTCGAGCATTTCCATATACTTAGCTAACGGTATGTACCGGGGAAAAGTTTGGTTCGACAGCCCGCGAATTCCCCAAACATCAATCATGATTTCGCCAACCGCACCCCCGTAAAGCGGTTTTTGTCCGTTCGGCGTATCTTTACGTTTGTTACGTCACCCAACCCAACAAAGTTTATGAAAATCACGGCACTGTTCTTTGCGTTTGGCTTGAGCGTTCTGGTCAGCTTACCCGGCTTCGGCCAGTATTATCCGGGCGGTGGGCGTTCGGGCATGAGCAGGGGCATTCCGCAGGCTTCGGGACCATCGCGACCGGCGATTCCTAACATTGCTGGCGACATTGCCAACAAAGAAACCAAGTGGCTGCGCGAGACTCTGGCGCTCGATAAAGATCAAGCAAAGGCCGTCCGCAAGCTCAACAACGAATACGCCGAACAACAGCAGGCCGCCATCAAAGACATCGTCGGGACGGGTACCCAACCCGCGGCCGATACGCGCAAGCAGATTCAGGACATGATGGTGATGCTCAACGAAGAAAAACAAGACCGGCTCAAAGCCTTGCTGACGCCCGAACAGTGGAAAACGTACCAGGCTAAAAAGCCCGACATGCAGCGGGTCGCCGGCGGCTTTGGTGCGCCCCCGTCTCCAAACGCTTCCAACCCGGACTCAACTAATTCTACGAAGCAACAGCCGTGATTAGACCGTGAAATCGGGCGGTACGTCTCTTCCAAAAGACTCCCCAGGAATCGCTACGAGATTGGCACGACAGTAGCGGAAATTGTTTAGCAATGCCGTAACCGCAATTTAACCGTAAGACTGGACCATACGTTTTTATGCTTTATCCAGCCCAAGCCGGTACGCTTATCCACCTGAAGAACACAGATGTTCGGGTACGTCAACAGCTTATGGAGCAAGGGCTACTGTCGAACGGTTACCACGCACAAATGGAAAAGGTCCACCTCGCTAACGCCGAGCAGTTGCGTGGAATCATTACTCAGATTGGCTGGCCTACTCACGATAAAGTAGGCGACGAAGCCAGTCAGGCGGCCTGGCTAATTGCGCAACACGCCATCAGTCTTCCCAACTTCATGCGACAGTGCTTAACGCTACTCGACCAGGAAGCACAAGCCGGTCAGGTCGATCCAACGAATTGGGCGTTTTTGGCTGACCGGATAGCCATGTACGAAGGGCGTTCTCAACGATTCGGTACGCAGTTTATCAACGACGAGTCCGGTACCCTAATTCCTTACCAACTCGACGGGTCGGTGGCAATCGTTGACCAACGTCGCCAAGCGCTGGGTATGAATACCGTTCAGGAGCGGCTCCGCGAATTAACCCACGAACCCAACCGCCAGCACCCGACGGACTATAAAGAACAGCAGGCTAACTACGAAGCGTGGCGTCGACGGGTGGGTTGGATTGCATAGAACGTAACGTTTCAGTCCAGATCCGCCACGTAAGCCCCCATCTGCCGCACGGAATAACAGGCGATGCCCCGTTGTTTGGCTTCCGCCAACAGCCGATCCGTCAAGGAAGTTTTGTTGGAATCGTCGAAGATAATGTGCCGGGCCACCACGCGGCCGTTCAGGTCATTCCAGTCACGCACGGCATTACGCCGGACAATCAGGTAGTCGACCACGGCGGGCAGTTGCCAACGCCGGTCACCCCGTAGTTTGTTAACCAACAAGAGCGTTTTGCCCCGCCAGACCCAAAGCGCGTAGTCACGGTGGCGATGATAGGCTGGCGTCCGCGGTAACGAATCGGCCGAATCGTCGGGAATGCGTGGCTCTCCGCCCACGCGGCCAGCGCTGAAATTGTCCGACGGCCGAACGTTGGCGATGGTCAGGTCGCGAATGCCCCACTGCCCAAAGGTATTTTTCAGGTAAAAATCGAACGAACGTCCATCGGTCGTATCGAGGTCGGTCAGCAAGGTACTCCGGTAGCCATCGGTCAGGCTAACGGCCGTGCGGTGGGGCAGAAAATGCACCGCCATCCTGCGCTGGTGACGCTGACCGTAATCGTCCCAGATGGTCAGGCCCGCCAGCAGCAGGGCGGCCCCGCAGGTTGCCCACAGGTACGCCCGCTGCCGGGTCAGCAGCAGCGCTACCCCACCCAAAATTACGGCGTAGGTCAGCAGCAGGGCCGTGGGCGACAGCCACAGCCCATCCCAGGCCGCGCCGGGCAGTTGACTCGTCAACGAAACGGCTCCGTTGAGTAGGCCCGCCGTTTTCTGCAACAACCAGCCCAGCATGTCGTTCAGGTAAGGCACTGGGCTGACTACCAGCGTCGCCATCGCCAAGGGTAATAGCACGAACGACAGGACCATCACGACGGGGTTTGCCAGAAGGAAGTACGTCGGAAATTGGTGGAAATAAAAAACGCCGAGCGGAAACGTAATGAGTTGGGCGACCAGCGCTACCGCCGTTAGTTGCCATACGTTGTTGACAACCGTGTGCCGGAACGTCAGCGTCTGGTAGAACGGCGATTGCCACGCGCCGATGCCCGCCACGGCCAAGTACGATAACTGAAACCCGGCTGAAAACAAGGCGTAGGGATCATAACACAAGATAAAAAACGCCGACGCGCCGAGCGTGTTGGTCAGGTGTTGCTGCCGCCCGAAGGCATTGGCGACGATCAGGATGGTAAACATACCCGCCGACCGCAGTACCGGGGGCGACAAACCCGTCACGAGGGCGTAGAACCACAAAATCAGCAGTTGCAGCGCGGCCATGAGCATCTTGCCGCGCGGGCGTTTGATGAGAAAACCCAGCAGAAACGTCAGCACCGTAAACAGGATACCCACGTGCAGGCCCGATACCGACAGGATGTGCACGGCCCCGGCCGCCGAATACGCCCGGTAAAGTTCGGGATCTAAGTCGTCGCGCACGCCCAGGATCATGGCGTTGACAATGCCGTATTCAGCGCGGGTGCCGATCTGGTGCGTAAAGACGCTGTCGGCCCAGCGGTTAACGACCGTAGCAAGCTGCGTCACGCGGCTTGGCGGCTCGTGGCCCAGCACCCGGCGCTGGTAGGCTCGCAGGTACTGTTGGTGGTAAATATTGCGGTAGCTGAGGTAGCGTTTGTAATCGAACTCACCGGGGTTCAGGGGCGAATCAATCAGCCGGGGCGCACCCCGAACGAGCCACACTTCGCCGTAGCGCGGTATCTGGCCCACGGCCTTATCGACGTACACGATGACCCGGCCGCTGAGCGGCTGCCAGTTAGCCGAAGGGTGCGCGGCTGCACGTTTCTCAAACGTACCTCGGCGAATAACCAGTTCGACGCGGTAGGTTTTAGCCCGCTCTTCGGGTTGGGCCGCCACAATGCCTTCGTAAGCTCGGAGCGGTCCGTCGGCACGGGTATCCGA
>CAXUEB010000401.1:0-4361 GCA_964249775.1 uncultured Spirosoma sp. | reverse complement strand
TTGTTTCAGGCGCTGGTCTACTACGTAGATCGGCTGCTGCAAAAAGCCAACAAAGGCGCGGAATTTGTTTTTGCCCCGTTGGTTAAGACGGACTTGCTGACGCGGGCGTTCGGTCCTGACAACAGCTTTATCTTCTTTTTCAAAGTTATTCCGACCATCATTTTTGTGGCCGTGCTGGTCAACATTTTCTACCACTTGGGCATTATGCAACGGGTGGTAGCGGTGATGGCACGGGCCATGAAGTGGCTCATGGGCGTCAGTGGAGCCGAAGCGCTCTCGAACGTAGCCAGTACATTCGTGGGGCAGGTGGAAGCGCAGATTATGATTAAGCCGTACCTCAACGGTATGACCAACTCTGAACTGCTCGCCAGCATGACCGGCTCGTTTGCCTGCATCGCGGGGGGCGTATTGGCCGTTTATATTTCGCTCGGCGTCCCGGCTCCGTACCTGCTCGCAGCCAGTATTATGGCCGCGCCGGGGGCGCTGGTCATCAGCAAAATCGCGATGCCCGAGACGGGTGTTTCGGAAACGCAGGGTAAGGTAAGCGTTGAGATTAAAAAGGCCCACGCTAACCTGTTAGACGCCATTGCGGCCGGGGCCAGTGAAGGCCTGAAAGTGGGGTTTAACGTGATTGCCATGTTGATTGGATTCATTGCCCTGATTGCGTTGATCGACGGCCTGCTCTTCCGGCTGGGTTTCTACGTGCTGGGCATGGACAACTTAAGCCTCAACTTCCTGCTGGGTAAGCTGTTTTCACTGTTCGCCTGGGCCATGGGCGTACCGACCAAAGACATTGAAGCCGCCGGTGCGCTGATGGGCACCAAAATGGTAGTAAATGAATTCGTCGCCTACCTTGACTTGGTCAAAATTAAAAGCACACTCGACCCAAAAACCATCGCCATTACCAGCTTCGCACTCTGCGGTTTTGCCAATTTCAGCTCGATTGCCATTCAAGTCGGCGGCATCGGCGAATTGGCTCCCCAGCGCCGGAGCGACCTGGCTCGGTTGGGTTTCAAAGCCTTGATCTGTGGTACGCTGGCCAGTTACATGTCGGCTACGCTGGCGGGTCTGCTCCTGTAGCAAACCAAAGTGGTTCCAGCCGGATTGCTATTTTTCTTTTCACGGTCTAATTGTATCTTCGGTGGTTTCCTTTTAAACCAAAGCCTTTGCCCGTGATGATTCAAACTAAATTGATACCCCGCACCGCCGAAGCTAACGAGCCGCCCCTGCTCATCAAAACGCTGCTGGCCCAGTCCCTGAAATACGAACCACAACGCGAAATCGTTTACCGCGACTTGTTTAGGATGAACTACGTTCAGTTCAACCAGCGGGTCCGGCAGTTGGCCAACGTCTTGACGAATCTGGGCGTCGGACCGGGCGATACAGTGGCCGTGCTGGACTGGGACAGTCATCGGTACTTGGAGTGTTTCTTCGGCGTTACGAGTCTGGGAGCCGTGCTGCACACGGTTAACGTCCGGCTCTCGCCCGCGCAGATTCTTTACACGATGAATCACGCGCAGGACAAAGCCGTGTTGATTCACGAAAATTTTTTGCCTATTCTGAACGCCGTTAAAGCTCAACTTACGACGGTCGATACGTATGTGGTGCTTTCCGACAACGTATACGCGAATTCAAACGCCAACGCGGAAGTACCCACCGACTTTTCGGGCGAATACGAAGCATTGCTGACGGGCGCGTCGGATCAGTACGACTTCCCGGACTTTGACGAAAACACGTGGGCCACGACGTTCTACACAACCGGCACGACGGGCAATCCAAAAGGCGTTTATTTCTCGCACCGGCAGTTGTTTATGCACACGATGGGCCTGGCAACCTACGTCTGCGGTTATCAGGCTGTGCCGTTTTCGTCAGTAACGGACGTGTACATGCCCATCACGCCTATGTTTCACGTGCACGCCTGGGGCTTTCCGTTCCTGGCGACGCTGCTGTCGGCCAAGCAAGTGTACCCCGGCCGCTACGAACCCGAGGTCCTGCTGAAACTTTTGCTCAAAGAAGGCGTAACGCTTTCCCACTGCGTGCCGACGATTCTTAACATGCTCGTCAATAGCCCAGCCGCGGGGCAGTTTCGGACGCAGTTAAGCCGTTGGAAAGTCATTATTGGCGGCTCAGCCCTGACAAAGGGATTAGCCAAGAGCGCGTTGGAACTGGGCATTCAGGTGTATCAGGGCTACGGCATGTCGGAAACGGCTCCCATTCTATCGCTAACGCAGTTGAACGATACGGAGCGCGACCTTTCCCTCGACGGTCAGATTGACCTGCGCACCCGCGCCGGCCGGATTGCGCCGTTCGTTGAGATGCGGCTCATGGACGACGCCGGCCATTTTGTCCATCACGACGGCCATTCGCTCGGCGAAGTCGTTGTGCGCGGGCCGTGGCTAACGCAGGGTTACTACGAGGATGCCGAACGGGGGGCTGACCTGTGGCAAGGCGGCTGGCTCCACACCGGCGATGTAGCCAGCATCACGCCCGACAATTGGTTGATGATTGCCGACCGCACGAAGGACGTGATTAAAACCGGGGGCGAGTGGATATCGTCGCTCGATATTGAGGATTTGCTGTCGCAGGTCGATGGCGTGGCCGAAGCCGCCGTCGTGGGTTTACCCGACGAACGGTGGGGCGAACGGCCGCACGCGCTCATCGTGCGGAAACCCGGCTCGGACCTGTCGGTGGGAGGCATCAAAGCCGATTTGCAAACCAAGGCCGAGCGGGGCGAACTCAACAAATGGTACGTGCCCGACCGGATCGTGTTCGTACCGGAAATTCCGAAAACCAGCGTCGGCAAAATTGATAAGAAAAAAATTCGGGCCGAGATGAAGGATCTGATTTTGGGATAGTATTAATTAAACCGCAAAGGGCGCAAAGGTAGTGCAACCCGCAACCGCTAAGATTTTCTTTGCGTCCTCTGCGCTGCTTTCGCGCCCTTTGCGTTTAGAAAGCATGACGCGTATCGGTTTACTCTCGGATACCCATAGTTATCTGGACCCGCAACTCTTTACCCACTTCGACGCCTGCGATGAAATTTGGCACGCGGGCGACGTGGGTACGCTAATGGTTGCCGAGCAGCTTCGGGCGTTCCGGCCGCTGCGAATCGTTTGCGGCAACATCGACCGCGAAGCCAGCGATTTACAGTCGCATCAGCGCTTTACGCTTGAAGGCCTGGACGTTTGGATGACGCACATCGGTGGCACACCGCCGAAGTACAACCCTGCGGTTCGACCCAAACTGCAAACGGATCCACCCAATCTGTTTATTTGCGGTCACTCGCACATCCTCAAAATAACGCGCGATCCGGCCCGTAATAACCTCCTGTTCATTAATCCGGGCGCGGCCGGCAAAACGGGTTTTCATTTGATGCGCACGGTTATCCGCTTTACGCTCAACGCGGGTCAGGTTTTAGACATGCAGGTCGTTGAGTTAGGCAAGCGGTAAGGCACGTAATACGGCGCAACAAAAAAGCCTTTTCCGAGCGGAAAAGGCTTTTTTATATTAAAAACAGGTGATTACAGCGGCAGCGATTGCGGTTCGGTTTCGGCGGGTTTGGCTTCTTTCCCAATCTCTTCCTTTACCTCTTCGGCAACGCCTTTGTTCTTGTATGCCTGGTAGACCGTCTCGCGCTCGAACGGCCGCTTGCCAATCAGACGAACTAAGTCATTCTGGTACAAAATTTCTTTTTCCAGCAACTCCTTCGCAATCACTTCCAACTCCTGACGCTTGTCGGTCAGCATGTCTTTCGTGCGGCTGTAGGCGATGTCAACAATCTTCCGCACTTCCTCGTCAATGTACTTAGCCGTCTCTTCCGAATACGGCTTGTTGAACGTATAGTCCGATTGTTTCGAGTCGTAGAACGACACGTTACCAATCTTATCGTTCATGCCGTACATCGTCACCATGCTGTAGGCCAGCTTCGTGATGCGCTCTAAATCGCTCAACGCGCCGGTGGAAACTTTACCGAAGATGATGTCCTCGGCCGCCCGGCCGCCCAACGCCATGCACATTTCGTCCATGAGTTGCTCGGTGCGGTACAGGTACTGCTCGCGCGGCAGGTACTGCGCGTAGCCCAGCGCGGCCACACCCCGCGGCACAATCGTCACCTTTACGAGCGGATCGGCGTGTTCCAGGAACCAGCCCGCTACGGCGTGACCAGCTTCGTGGTAAGCAACAATCTCTTTCTCTTCCGGCGAAATAATCTTATTTTTCTTTTCCAGACCCCCAATCACGCGGTCCATCGCGTCCTGAAAATCCTTCATGTCAACGGCTTCCTTATCGCTCCGGGCCGCAATCAGGGCGGCTTCGTTACAAACGTTGGCAATCTCGGCCCCGGCAAAACCCGGTGTCTGCGC
>CAXUEB010000400.1:0-4380 GCA_964249775.1 uncultured Spirosoma sp. | reverse complement strand
AAACCCGCGGGCGACGGCGAGTTTATCCAGCGTTACCGCACCGAACTTCGCTGGCCGTCGCGCACCGATACGCTCGCCAACACGTACGTATTTTTGTCCGATGGCGAACCGCAGCAGGTCCTGGCCGACCGCTTCAACGTGCGACTACGGGCGATGGCGCGGTGGATTAACCCGATCTGGGGCGGTAAACCTTCGGGCTGGTATTCGCACTTGAGCTTCGAGCCGATGGCGGTCGTGTCGGGCCTGGACGGGCGAACGCGCTTCGATCAGACGCGAACCACCGTCGCGCTGGGCAAGCGACTTTGGGAGAATTTGCGGGTGGAGTTAGGCTATCTGAATCAGTTCTCGATGCCCAGAAACGAAGCCCAGCGGTTGCGGACGGTTCGCTTCAACCACGCCCTACACGTGTACGTGTATTTGGAAAGTCGTCGACGCTCTAAGGGCGAGTCCGATTCAGGACCGGAATGAGGCAACACAAACTTGTCACCGGTTCAGAAACTCATTGAACGCGTCCTTGAACTGGTCGCTGACGGGAACCGTGGCCGGACCGATCTGCACCGAGTTGCGCGTGACGGTGTCAATTTTGTCCAGCGCCACGATAAACGACCGGTGCACGCGCATGAACTGGCGGGCGGGCAACTTCTCTTCCAGCGCTTTTAGGCTGGTTAGCGACAACAGCGGCTTAGCCGTTGCACCGGCCATGCGCCGGTGGACTTTTACGTAGTCTTTCAGGCCCTCGATGTACAAAATATCGGCGAACGCCACGCGCACCAACTGGTATTCAACTTTCAAAAACAGGTACGACTCGGCCGGAGCGGGCGGCTCGGCGGGCTGGACCACGGCGGGCACCGGGCGGTTGACCAACTCAAAATACGCGTGGGCTTTGGTGGCCGCCCGCAAAAACTCTTCGTAGTTGAACGGCTTCAAGAGGTAATCCAGCGCGTCGACCTTGTAGCCTTCCAAGGCGTATTGGTTGTAGGCCGTCGTGAAAATAATTCGGGTACGTTGCCGCCCGGCGCTGTCGAGCACCCGCGCCAGTTCGATGCCGTTCAGGTCGGGCATCTGGATGTCCAAAAAAATGACGTCAACCGCCTGTTCGTGCAGCCCGCGCAGGGCTTCGACCGCGCTGGCGTAACGGCCCACCAGTTGCAGAAACGGCGTTTTCTCGATGAACGCACTCACCAGCCCCAGGGCCAGCGGCTCGTCGTCGACGGCGATGCAGTTGAGGGTCATGACAGATGCAGCAGCAGGTGAACCTGGTGTTCGTTGGCAACGGCATCCTGATGAACCGTTAGGTCGTAGCGACCGGGATACAGCAAATCGAGCCGCCGGCGCGTGTTGGCTAAGCCGATGCCGCTACCCACTTCGAGCGAAGGCGCTTTCTCGGGGAAAACCGTATTGCGGATGTCGACGTCGAGCGTGCCGTTCTGCTGGTGAATGCCCACGTGGATGCGGCTGGGCTGCGTGGCGCTGACGCCGTGCTTGAACGCATTTTCGACAAACGGCAAGAGCAGCATGGGAGCCACCGGCACGTCGCGCAGGGGACTGGGCGGCTCGACGTGAACGGTTACTTTGTCGGTCAGCCGGAGTTGCATCAGTTGGATGTAATCCTGCACGAAGGCAATTTCCTTGCTCAGCAAGGTCGTTTCGGCCTGCGTTTCGTAGAGCACGTAGCGCATCATCCGCGACAGCCGGTGCAGGGCCTCGCGGGCCGTTTCCGCGTCGATCAGCGTTAGGGCGTAGATGTTGTTGAGCGTATTAAAGAAGAAGTGCGGGTTGATCTGCGCTTTCAGAAACGACAGTTCCGTGCTGGTTTTTTCCTGCTCCAGCACCTGCCGCTGGTGGGCGTCGCGCTGCCAGGTCTGCACGGCCGCGATGCTGGTACTAATGCCCAAGACCATCAGCACCGACAGGGGCACGAACACGTCGAACCGGTTGAACCGGCCCCCGCCCCCACCCCAGCGTTTACCTCCGCCATCCGGGTGAAACGCTTGGTGCATGAGTTCGGGCAGGTTGAGTCCCGTTTCGACAACCTTCACCAAGGCATACGCACCGACCACCGCCCCCAGCACGAGCAGGACGAACGGCACGACCCGGTCGCGCAGCAGCAGCCGCGGCACCCACACCTGCGCGTTGAGGTAAAACAAGCCGACGTACAACGCGAGCAGAACGCCCTGCTTGATCCAGAATTCGGTCGGCAGTTCGACGTTCCAGGTCAGCAGGGGGTTATACAGCAAGAGCGCAAAAACCAGCAGTGTCCACCCCAACAGGTGAATCAGCAACGGCACGTAGGGACGAAACGAACGAGTAGCCATCATGAGTATCAGTGCGGTAAAGAAACCGAATATACCCGACAATCCGGCCGGGAATCGTCTGTTAAGGGCTATTTGCCGACGAGTTCGTTAAATACCCCGACCAACAAGGCAATCAGCGCGGATTGGTTGTTGACCGGGCCGTCAAAAACAACGCATTCACACCCGCCAAGAACGCCAATCGCCCCGGCTACGCGTGGCCGGGGCGATTGGTTTGGGTAAGTTCCTGGTTGTGCCCTACTCCTTCTTGTACTGCTGAATGATTTTGTAGAGCGCCTTTTGCTTTTCGAGTTCGGGAAAAAACTCGAACAACTGCACGTGGGCGTCGTAATCGAGCGATAGGCCCGCTTCGAGTTGAATCAAGGCTTCGCGGTAGTTGCCCGCGTGGATCAAATACACCGCCGAGCGGTAGTACAGGTCGGCTTCCTGCGGCAGATCGTTGATACCGGTCTGAATGATGTCGTTAGCCCGGAGGTAATCGCCCTGATCGAAGGGCACCAAGGACCACGTCAGGAACACGTCGGGGTTGTCGCCGTCGACCTCGGCGGCTTTCTCGAAGGCTTCGATGCTCGACAGCACGTTGCCGATTTTGTACTCGGTTTCGGCCACGGCCAAGTGGTATTCGCCGTTCTGATCGTTGAGCTTCACGGCCTTTTGCAGAAACGGCAAGGCTTCGTACCACTTGCCCGATTCGCTCAGACAAACGCCGATGCCAAACCAGGCTTCGTCCCACATGGCGTCCAACTTGATGGCTTCGCGGTATTCCTTGATGGCTTCGGGCAGGCGGTCCTGCTTTTCCAAACTCGCACCGAGGTGGGTAAACGTATCGGCTGTGGCTTCTTCAAACTTGAGCGTTTCGCGGTAGCAGCCTTCGGCCTTCTCGAACAAGCCTAAGTTCATGTACGTGTTGCCCAAGTTGAAGTGCGCCGACGCAAAATCGGGTTTAATGATGACGGCGTAATCGTAGGCTTCGGCGGCTTCGGCGTAGCGGCCCAGCTTGCTGTAGGCGATGCCAATATTATACCACGCATTGTACGAATACGGGTCGGTGTCGATCAGTTGCTGGTAATACGACAGGCTGTTTTCCAGCTCACCCGTCACGTCCAGACAAAACGCCAGTTCATACAGGGCGTTTTCGTTGTTAATGTTTAAGGCAATCGACTTCTTGTACTGCGCAATGGCCTCGTCGTACTTACCCCAATTCTGGTAGCTTTGCCCCAGTTGAAACAGAATGTCGTCTTTCTCGTCGGCCCGGTCGAGCAACTCTTCCAGCACCTGAATCGACTCTTCGTAGCGGCCGGCCATGTTCAGGACCGAACCCCGCATAAACGGCACGTCGAGGTCGCCGGGGTTAAACAATGAAGCCCGTTCCAGTAACTCCAGCGATTCGTCGAACCGCTGAAAATTGGCCAGAATCTGGGCTTTATCGAGCATTAACTCCAGGGCGTAGGGAAAATTTTCCAGACCCGACTCAGCGGCTTTAAAGGCCTTTTCTAAATCGCCGTGGTTGAGGTAATGCTCTACCATCTGCTCATAGACGTCGAGGTCGAAAAACTGACTCTCCTGCTGGTCCAGCATCTGCTCAAAACGCCGGATTGATTCTTTTATGTCACCTGCTCGTTCTTCGAACTCTTGCTCCATGCGATTGCCTCAACAAAAAATGTGGGGGGCGGATAGGGGCCGCGCCAACGGTGCGGTTTATCCTTTGGCAGTGTAAGATAAACGCACTTTCGCGAATCTGCAACCACCACCCCGAAAAATTTAGGATTTACCCGGCGCGTTGTAAATCGGATTTGTACCGTCTACTTGTCCCGTCGCCACGGCATCCGCCACGCGCCGTAGGGTCTCATTCAACGGGCAGTATTGAAAATCAAGCACCTGTCCAATACGCCGTCCGTCGTAGCTGTACAACGAACTGGACGACCGGGCCGTTTCGCGGGTGATGAGCGGGGCCTTGCCCGTTAGCCACGCCCGCACGGCCTCTACCGGCCACAGTAGCCGGCTCAGGGCGGGCGGCACCCGGCGGGTGGGGGGTCGCCGACCCAGCGCGGCCGCTAGCTGTTCCAAC
>CAXUEB010000399.1:0-4399 GCA_964249775.1 uncultured Spirosoma sp. | reverse complement strand
GCGCGCCGACCTTCAAAGACGCCCTCGAAACGCAGAAAGTTTGCGAAGCCGTCCTGGAATCGGCCGCGGCCCGAAGCTGGAAAGAAACGGGCGTATTGGAGTTTGCGATGTAGTGTAGCTCTGGCACTCCTGCCGGAGCAGCCGTTAGGCTAATGGGGTAACTGCTTAGTTTTTAGCTTAGCTTGAACCACCGTATTAGCCTATCGGCTGCTCCGGCAAGAGTGCCAGAGCTACACTACATCGACTCCCACTAACCGTACGTAACATGCCACCCAACTACGTCCTCACCGTCAACGGCCTAACCAAAACCTTCGCGGGCGTGAAGGCGCTGGACAACGTTCGGCTGGACGTAAAGCGGGGTGAAGTACACGCCTTGATGGGTGAAAACGGGGCGGGCAAATCAACCCTGATGAAAATTCTGGTTGGTCTGCTGACGCCGGATGCGGGCGAAATCACGCTGGACGGCCAGTCGTTGCATACCGGCGACGTAAACGACACCTTGAAGCAGGGCATCTCGATGATTCACCAGGAAATGCTGGTGGTACCCGAACTGACGATCGCGCAAAACATTTTTCTGGGACGCGAAACCGAACGCGGGTTCTGGCTTAATGACCGGGTCATGCACCAGCGCGCCGGCGAACTGCTGACCCAGATGGGCGTCGGCATCAATCCCCGGCAGCGGATGAAGTACCTGAGGGTAGCCGAGATGCAAATGGTCGAAATCGCGAAGGCCATCTCGACCGACGCCAAAGTTATCATCATGGACGAGCCTACCTCCGCTCTGTCGGATAAAGAAGTCGCTACCCTGTTCGGGATTATCAACGATTTGAAAGCAAGGGGCGTCGCCATCATCTATATTTCGCACAAGATGGACGAAATCTTCGCCATCGCCGATACCATCACCGTCCTGCGCGACGGCCAATACATCGACACCCGACCGGCCGCCGAGTTTGACCACCCTACGTTGGTCGCCTTGATGGTTGGGCGCGAGATTGACACGCTGTTTCCGCCTTCAACAGCGGAAAAAGGCCGGGAAGCGCTGTCGGTTCGAGGGTTGGGACGGGGGAATCAGTTCGCCGACGTTAATTTTACGGTCCATCAAGGCGAGGTGCTGGGCATCGCAGGATTGATGGGGGCCGGCCGCACCGAAATCGCCCGCGTTCTATACGGCTTAGACCGGGCTGACCAGGGCGAGATTTACGTTCGGGGTGAGTTAGTTGAGGTACGTTCTCCGCAGGACGCCATTCGGCACGGTATCGGTTACGTCAGCGAAGACCGCAAAGGCTGGGGGTTCGTGCCGGGTTTGTCAGTTGGGCAAAACATCACACTGGCGAGCCTGTCGAAGCACGTGAAGGGGCTATTTATCCGGGACAAGAGCGAAGAAGCCGCGGCCGTTGAGACCATGACGGATTTACGGATCAAAGCTACCGGCCCGAATCAAAACGTAATGTATTTGAGTGGCGGCAATCAGCAAAAAGTCGTAATTGGAAAAGTCTTACGGGCGTCGCCGTCGCTGATTATTCTCGACGAACCCACCCGCGGCATTGACGTGGGAGCCAAAGCCGAAATCTACAAACTGATTCGCCGATTGACCCAGGACGGCTTAGCGGTAATTCTAATTTCGTCCGAACTGCCCGAAATTCTGGGCTTGAGCGATAAAGTTCTGGTGCTGGCTAAAGGAAAACAGACCGCCATGCTTTCTGTGGCAGAGGCCACGCCCGAAACCATTATGCAGTATGCAGTCCAGCCCTAACCCACCCCACCTGAAACATGCGTTTGACACCTACCTCAAACCAATTGGCGATTCATACCGGTCGCGCGTTCGCGGCTTAGGCAAGGCAGGTATTGTCGTCGCGTTCGTTCTAATCTGTCTGGTTCTATCGCTCGTAACGCCCCGATTCCTGACCGTCTCGAACCTCTTAATTATCCTAACGCAGGTATCGATCAACGCCTTGCTGGCGTTCGGCGTTACGTTCGTCATCATCACGGGCGGCATTGACTTGTCGCTGGGTTCCGTCGTCGCCGTCACGGGCGTCGTCGCGGCCTCGTTTGCCCATCCCGATACGTATCCCGTCGCCGTGCCTGTCTTCGCCGGGTTACTGACCGGCCTACTGTTCGGCGCGTTCAACGGGTTCGTCATCACGCGCAGCCATGTGCCGCCGTTCATCGTTACGCTGGGCACCATGACCATCGGCCGGGGCTTAGCGCTCATCCTGAGCCAAGGACGACCCATCTCCAACCTGTCCGACCAGTTTAACTTTATCGGGGGCGGTCAGTTCTTAGGTATTCCGATGCCTATTCTAATCCTACTGGTGGCGTTCGTCATTTGTTCAGTGGTTTTGCGAAAAACCGTCCTGGGCCGGTACATGTACGCCGTAGGCGGCAACGAACAAGCGGCCCGTGCGTCGGGCATTCGCTCGAACAGCGTAAAAATGGCGGTCTATAGCCTCAGCGGGGGCTTAGCCGCGCTGGCCGGTATCGTCCTGACGGCCCGCATCACGACGGGCCAACCCAACGCCGGGGCCGGTTTTGAACTTGACGCCATTGCCGCGGCCATCATCGGCGGCACCAGCACGTCGGGGGGCACCGGCACTATCGCCGGCACGCTCATCGGTGCCCTGCTCATCGGCGTCATCAGCAACGGTTTGGATTTGCTCAACGTCAGTTCGTATTACCAGCAGGTCGTCATGGGCGTCATCATCGTCGGGGCTGTCGTGCTGGATAGTTTAGGACGGAAGTAGCTCTGGCAATCCTGCCGGAGCAGCGCGCGGCAGCAACTAACCGCAAACTGACTGCCGCATAAATATTGCTGACGCGTGCTGCTCCGGCAAGAGTGCCAGAGCTACAAGACGCTACACAAAACACCATGAAACATACATACACCTTTCTCTGCCTCACCGCCCTACTTACCGGCTGCGGGTCATCCAACGAAACCAAACCGGGGGATGACAAAAAACTCGTCGTCGGCGTTTCGATGCTCAGTATGCAGAATGAGTTTATCGTCAATGTGCACGATCAGATCGCCAAGAAAGCGGAGGAAGCCGGCGTTGAACTAATCACCGTCGATGCCGAACGGTCGGCGCTCAAGCAGGTGGAGCAGGTGGAAAGTTTCATTGCGCAGAACGTCGACGCGATTATCATGAATCCCTGCGAGGTGGAAGCCAGTTCACCGGCCGTTACGAAGGCACTGGCCGCCAAGATTCCGATCATCAACGTCAACTCCGAGACCAGCGCGAAACCGTCGGCGTTTGTCGGCTCCGACGACGTGGAATCGGCGCGGATTGCCATGAAATTTCTTGCGGACAAGTTAGGCGGCAAAGGCAACGTCCTGATGATGCATGGCTACATGGGGCAGGCGGCCCAGATTAAGCGCGAACAGGGAGCGCGTGAGGTCTTGAAGCAGTACCCTGGCCTGAAGCTGATGGCTCACCAAACCGCCGAATGGGACCGGGCCAAGGCAATGGATTTGATGGAAAACTGGATTCAATCCTACGGCTCGCAGATCAACGCCGTGTTCGCCCACAACGACGAAATGGGTTTGGGCGCGGTGAAAGCCCTAACCGACGCCGGCTTAAAAAACAAAGTCGTAGTCGTCAGCATCGACGCCATCCCCGACGCGTTGCAGGCCGTTCAAAAGGGCGAGTTAGACGCGACGGTGTTTCAGAACGCTCAGCAGCAGGGAGCCAAAGCCATTGAAGCTGCCCTGAAAATCGTAAAGGGCCAAGCGTATGAGAAAGAAACGCTGATTCCGTTCCAATTGGTGACGAAGGCAAATCTGGGGCAGTTCATGAAGAAATGACATCGCTTCCCTGAGCGGCCGAATTAATTCGGCCGCTCAGGGAAGAAAACTTAATTCTTTCCAACCCGTTGATTTATGCAGGAAAACGCCCGTACTTCGTTTCCTGACATATGGACAAGCCCGCCAATCGCTTCCTCGATCACCTGACCAACCTGCTCGTACCCAAGCGGCAGGAGACCAGCAGCCAGCCTAAAACCGTCACCAACGAACGCATCCTGCACGAAATCATTGCCTGCTTCGACGCGTCGCTGGCGCGGGAAAGCATAGGCACGAGTCTCTTGTTCGATGCGAGCTACATCATTATTCTGCACCCGACCAGCTACGCCGAACGGCTGGCCGCCTTACCCGTCATCGTCAACGAGGCCGTTACCGCCTTCTACGACCGCATCAACCAGCGCAAAGGCCCGAAAGATACGATCGTGACCGTGGCCTCGCACTGGCACTTTAAGTTCGGGCCGGGCACCGAGTTCGACGGGCGAGCCATCGGTCCCGCCGATGTCGAAGTGATCGGCTCGCTCACCGGCGCGTCGCTTGAAGGCGACACGCCACCCGACGACCGACCGGACCGGCGACTGAAAGCGACCCGCAAGGTAAAAAACA
>CAXUEB010000398.1:402-4411 GCA_964249775.1 uncultured Spirosoma sp. | reverse complement strand
CCGCCGAACTGCTCAAACAGCCGATGTGCTTTATTAGCACGAACGACATTATCGGCGGCAACTCCGGTAGTCCAATGATTAACAAAAACCGCGAGGCTGTGGGTCTGGTCTTCGATGGCAATATGGAAAGCTTACCGGGCGAGTTCATCTTCGTGCCCGACGCCAACCGGAGCATTTCGGTGCACGCGGGCGGCATGGTGGCCGCCATGCGCTACATCTACAAAGCGGACCGGCTGGTGGGTGAACTGACGGGCGGAAGTGCATCAACGCAACCCCAGCGGCCGACTGCACCGGCCCGAGTCCGAAGCCGGTAGAAATCAGGTAACATAGAGTTGAATGAAAACACCCCGGAGGTTCGCTATCTTCGGGGTGGTTTCATTCAACTCCCATCCTACCATGACGAAGTCCGACATGCCCGTATTGCCCCAATTTTTCGACCGGTACATCAACCTGGCCGACGATATTGACGTGCTCGACGCACTGGAACAAACCGCCCGGTTCGAGCGTCTGCTGCCGCTGAAAACCCTCGAAGCCCTTGGCGACCGAGTGTACGCGCCCGGCAAGTGGACCGGGAAAGACATTCTGCAACACATCGTCGATAACGAGCGGATTATGAGTTACCGGGCGTTACGCTTCGCCCGCAACGACCAGACGACGCTACCGGGCTACGATGAGAACTGGTTCGGCCAATTCTCCGGTGCGTCGCGCCGAACGCTGGCGGACCTGTACAACGAATACGCCCTCGCCCGACAATCGAGTCTGGCGTTGTTCCGCAGTTTTGACACCGAGATGCTGCTGCGCACCGGTATTTGCTTTAACCAGAACATCTCGGTGTTAGCTCTTGGCTTCGTGCTGGTCGGCCACCCCATTCACCACGTGAATGTTATTCGGGAGCGATATTTACCCTTATTGTAACCTGGACGGCCACGTTCGGGCGGAGAACGGCTACAAACTGCTTTACGCCCGAACATGGCCGTCCAGGTTACTCGGTCCCAGCCGGCTTTGTTGAAAAGCAAGGCATTCGAGCCGTTTTTCGTATTTTCGTCCGAGCATCTCCGAATACAGCCATGTTGAAAAAAGCCTTTTTCTTCGTCCTGCTGACGGCGCATGTCGTTTGCGCTCAGACCAAATCAAAAATCACCGTCACGGACCTGACCCGCATTAGGCAAGTCGGCGGCATCGAGCTATCGCCGGATGGACAGCGGGCAGTGTACACGCTCACGACCATCGAGCCGAATCCCGAACAGGCCAGTGAATACGACTATCGAACGCACATTTACCTAACCGACCTCAAACCTGGCGACAGCCGCCCGCTAACCCGCGGTGCGGAGTCGGCGCGGCAGGCGGTTTGGTCGCCCGACGGTCGGCAACTGGCGTTTGCCCGGAGCGTGAAGGGCAAGAGTCAGATTTTTGTGATGCCGCTCGGCGGGGGCGAAGCTTACCAACTGACGAACGGTAAGTACGGCGCGTCGGCTCCGCTCTGGTCGCCCGACGGCAAGCGGATTGTGTTTTCGGCGACGGTGTCGATGGCGGAGATGCTGGCCGATTCCGTGCTTAACCCGGCGAGGAGCGGTCCGGCTTGGTCGCTCGAAAAGCCAGGATTCGTGAATAACAGTTTCGTTAAGACCAGTAAGGATGTGAAGCCCAACCCCGACGGCACACTGGCCGAAATCCGGGCGTATTTGGCCAAAGACGTTGACGACAAAAAGGCCAAAGTCATTAACCGACTGAACTTTCAGGGTGAATCGACGACCGAGCCGGACCCGGCATTTTCGCACCTGTACGTCATCGACGTCCGCGAGGGCGCTTCGGCCAAACCGCTCACGCGGGGTTTTGCGTCGGTTCAAGCGGGAAACTGGCTGCCAAACGGCCAGGGTCTGCTGGCCGTTACGAAGCGCGATTCGTTGAAGCACCCCGACCGCGAAGTCGACAACGCCATCGTGTTTATCCCGGCCGACGGCTCGGGTCGGCGCACGGTTGTGCTCGGCGAAGCGGGTCAGACGTATTTCTCACCGAAAATCTCGCCCGACGGTCGGCAACTGGCGTTTTTAGTTAGCCCGTCCGAAGGCGTCAACGCCGGGCAGCTAATGCTGGCTACGCTCAACGGTACTGCCGTTGCCAACGTTGCGCCGATTACGTTCGACCGGGTTGCGGGAAGTTTACGCTGGACGACGAATCCCCCAACGGGCCGGAAAGGAGCTACTAGAAACAACCTGTATTTTACGGCTTCGGCTAACGGCGGGACGCCCTTGTACCGACTCGATCCGGCGACGCGGCAGGTTGAGCAACTAACCGACTTTACCAGCGGCATTACGAGCTTCGATATCAAAAGCGGACAGATGGTCCTGTCAAAGACCGAAGTGACGAATCCATCGGAGATGTACCGCACCGACGCAACGGCTAAGGCGCAAACCCGCCTGACGACGCACAACGACTGGGTCGCTCAGCGGGCGCTCAGCTTCCCCGAGAAGCGCACGTATAAGAATTCCATCGGCCAAACGGTTGACTACTGGATTATGAAGCCGACGGTAATTACCACCGCCGGGGCAGCTACGACGGGTGCCGAAGTGGGCCGGAAGTTTCCCTTGCTGCTGAATATGCACGGCGGTCCGACGGCCATGTGGGGACCGGGTGAGGCCAGTATGTGGCACGAGTTTCAGTACATGTGCGCCCAGGGTTACGGCGTGGTTTACGCGAATCCGCGCGGATCGGGCGGTTACGGTTTGGCTTTCCAGCGGGCAAACGTAAAGGATTGGGGTACCGGTCCGGCCGAAGACGTCTTGGCAGCCGCCACCGACGCAGCCCGTGAGTCGTGGGTCGATACCAGTCGGCAAGTCATCACGGGCGGCTCCTACGCGGGTTACCTGACGGCCTGGATCGTGGGGCATGACAACCGTTTCAAAGCCGCCTTCGCGCAGCGGGGCGTTTACGACCTAACGACGTTTTTGGGCGAAGGCAACGCCTGGCGGCTCATTCCCAATTACTTTGCCTATCCGTGGACGGCCGACGCGAAGGTCTTGGATGCCAATTCGCCGTATACCTTTGTGCAGAACATCCGAACGCCCCTGCTTATCAAACACGGCGAAAACGACCTCCGCACCGGCGTTATCCAAAGCGAGATGCTGTAT
This sequence comes from uncultured Spirosoma sp., assembly GCA_964249775.1. GTDB lineage: Bacteria > Bacteroidota > Bacteroidia > Cytophagales > Spirosomataceae > Spirosoma. Next base: position 1,283 of record CAXUEB010000398.1, on the reverse strand, counting down.
AAAAGCCTGAAAATTCTGGGTCGGCCGGTCGAGTACGTCCGTATGCCCGGTGCCACGCACGAACTGAGCCGAACGGGCAACGTCCGTCAGCGCATCGACCGGCTGCTGCGGATTTACGAATTCTTCGAGCGCTACGTCGGGCCGGACGCGCAGGGCTTGACCCAAAAGTGATACTAAACCCAAAAGGTTTTTTAGAAACCTTTTGGGTTTGAACGCCACCATGAAACACCTTTCTCTTCTAATAGCACTCCTCAGCGCCTTTCCGCTGTTTGCTCAATCTGCTTTTGATTCCTTGCAAATCAAGAACGCCCACTGGCGCAGAACGCGCGTCACCCGGCATGTCGTTTGGCGGGAGGCTCACTTTGACAGTTTGTTTCGCGCAAAGCAGAACGTAAACTTGATTGTTCTCAAAAACCGCCGTCGACGGCCGGTTGTGGCGCTGGCGTCGGCGGGCGACAGTCTAAAACCGACCAGTTGGTTCGGCCGGCAGTTCGGGGCGCTGGTGGCCATGAACGGTACGTTCTTCGACACTAAGCAGGGCGGTTCGGTGGATCTGATTAAAATTGACGGGCACATGTTGGACACCACCCGCGTCACCCGCAACGCCTTATCCGAACACCAGCAGGCAGCCGTCGTTATTGATCGCAACCGGGTGGGCATCGTGTTCGGCAGTAACTGGCCGGGCTGGGACCGGCAGCTCTCCGCCGACAACGTGATGACGACCGGCCCCCTCCTACTCCAAAACGGCCGCCCGCACCCGCTGCTAAAAAACGCCTTCAACGACAACCGGCACCCGCGCACCTGCTTGTGCCTTGGCCCGCGTCGACGGCTCATCTTGGCGACGGTGGATGGTCGCCATGCCAACGCACAGGGTATGACCC
>CAXUEB010000398.1:0-392 GCA_964249775.1 uncultured Spirosoma sp. | reverse complement strand
GCCATTAACTTCGACGGGGGCGGCTCGACGACGATGTGGATTCGGGCCATGCAAGCGGCTGAACCATCGGGCAACGGCGTCGTTAACTATCCATCCGACAGCAAGCAATGGATTCACACCGGCGAGCGTCCGGTAAGCAACGTGATTTTGATTCGATAAACATGAGCGACAAGAAAGCAGAGAGCCTTGAGAATGCCCCCAAGTTCAAATTTTGGAAAAGCCAACTGGAAAGCAATGGTTTGAAGATCAACGGCGTGAAAGACCACTTCATCCGCCGACGCCATAACGGCGAGGTGTTATTTGCCATGCTCGAAATCGACGCCGACACGCCCGAAGGCGACAAGATTCCGCCGGTTTGCTTCCTGAAAGGCCACGCAGCTTCGATTTTAGTA
>CAXUEB010000397.1:0-4422 GCA_964249775.1 uncultured Spirosoma sp. | reverse complement strand
GTTTAAACAATGATGCACCGTCCCTGATGTCTATTCCAGCAGGTCTGGCCGGCGCAGGCGAGTTCGTTCCAATGCCTGCTCGTGGCGCCAGTCGTCAATCTTCGCTTCGTGGCCCGACAGCAGAATGTCGGGAACCCGATGCCCTTCGAACTCAGCCGGACGGGTATATACCGGCGGGGCCAGCAGGTTATCCTGAAAGGAGTCGGTGAGGGCCGACGTCTCATCGTTCAATACACCGGGCAGTAACCGGATCAGGGCATCGGCGAGAACACAGGCCGCCAGTTCCCCCCCGCTGAGCACGTAGTCACCGATGCTGATTTCCTTGGTGATGAACAACTCCCGGACGCGCTCGTCCACGCCTTTGTAGTGGCCGCAGAGAATAATCAGATTTTGCCGCAATGACAGCGTGTTGGCCGTTTGCTGATTGAGCCGTTCGCCGTCGGGCGTCATATAAATGAGTTCGTCGTAGGTGCGTTCGGCCTGCAACGCGCGGATGCAGCGGGCAATTGGCTCGATCTGCATCACCATACCCGCGCCCCCGCCAAAGGCATAATCGTCCACGCGCCGGTGCTTGTCGGCGGTGTGGTCACGCAGGTCATGCACGACCACCTCCACGTAGCCGCCCACCTGCGCCCGTTGCAGGATCGAGTGCGCAAAAAAGCTGTCCAGCAGGCGGGGCAGACAGGTGATAATGTCAATCCTCATCCGTGTTGTCAGCGTCGCCATCAACTTCGGGGCGGTCAGCAGCCAGGTTCCCTTTAGTATCGTCGGCCATATAAATGTCCAGCAGGCCGTCGGGCAGGGCTACGTTCAGCTTTTGGTTAGCCCGGTCCACAGTCCGTACGATGTCGCTGTTAATGGGAATCAGTACCTCTTTGCCCTGGTAATCCATAGCAATTAAATCCTGAGCGTTCATGGCGTAGACGCCCCGCACCGTGCCCAGTTCGCCCGCTTCGGCATCGACAATCTGATACCCTACGATTTCGTGGAAGTAGAACCGGGTTTCATCGGTGATGGGTTCGAGTTCGTCCAATGGCAGATAAGCCGCACAGTTAATAAGCCGCTCGGCCTGCTCAATGGTATCGACATCCTCAAAGGCTACGATAGCCCGGCTACCCTTCACGATGGCAATAGACTCAATAAAATACGGAATCAACTCGCCCTTTACTTCCAGCAACACCGATTCCAGATCGGCGTACTCTTTGGGGTCGTCGACGTCTAAATACAGGACCAGTTCACCACTGACGGCGTGCGTTTTGGTGATGTGGCCCAGTTGGTAGCAATCGTCTTTAGTCACAGTATCAGGGGAATAAAAAGAGCCTGTCCAGGTACGAACAGGCTCTTTAGTAACAAATTTAAGCGGAGAATTATTCCGCAGCCTTTGTTTCGTCCGTGTCAGTAACTGCAGGAGCAGCCTCCGCTGCGGGAGCCTCAGCAGCAACAGGGCTATCCGCTTCGGGAGCGGCCTCGGCAACCGGGGTTGCTTCGGCAATTGCCTCAACAGCCGCCGTTTCACCTTCGGGCGCGGCAACTGTTGCTTCCGGGGCGGGTGTTTCAGCTACGGGAGCCACAGTATCAGCAGCAGCTACGGGTGTCTCTTCAACAGCCGGAGCGGCTTCAGCAACTGGCGTTTCCTCAGCAACCGGAGCGGCTTCAGTGACGGGTGCTTCTTCAGCAACGGCAACTGCAACCGGCGCAACCTCCGTTACGGGCTCCTCTACTTTGTTTTTCTTGACAATGGCTTCGGCGCGGGCTTCGTTTACTTTCTTCTCCGTTTCCAGACGGGCCGCGCGAGCCTGTTCTTTAGTCTGCGTTTTGGTATCGGCAGCGGTGTCTTTCCGATTCTGCTTTTCATCTTTCCAGGTCGTGTATTTCTCATCGGCCTGCTCCTGCGTGATGGCTCCTTTGTTGACGCCAACCTGGAGGTGCTTGCGATACATGATGCCTTCGTGCGACAGTACCGAACGCGCGGTATCGGTTGGAGTAGCCCCTACCATGAGCCAGTACACGGCCCGCTCCGACTTCAATACGACCGTCGATGGGTCGGTGTTGGGGTTGTACGAACCGATTTTCTCGATAAACCGGCCATCGCGGGGGGAAGTAGATTCCGCGATTACGATGTCGTACATCGCCATTTTTTTGCGTCCACGACGCGCTAAACGAATTTTAACAGCCATTTGTGCTTGGTTGGTTTTGATGGGAGACGCACTCCCTTATAAAACGTGGCCGCAAAGGTACGGAAAAATATGGCTTGTTGTTCTCCTCACCCGAATAACAAATGCTTCGGAAGTTTCTTTCCACATCGGGTTACTAACGTCAGCAGCTTTTCCGAACCGTTAAAAAAACAGTTTGGCTACCTGCCCGGAACCATAAGATTTCACTCGACCGGGTAAGTCACCGAACATCAATTGCCAATTTACCAGCGGGTTATACCTAATTATCTGTAAAAATCCCCAATCCAATCCAGACCTGTAAGCCGGGTTCTGTCCGTCAGCTCTCGCCAACTGGCTTATCATTTATCTGGGATGCCGGTCACCCAACACCTCCTTCGACCTACCCGCGTCGGTGTTGGCCCTTTCGGGCCGCTGGCGACGAGCAGCCGCGCGTCCGACGCTTATTTGGTCTTTCAGCCCCTAAGGGTTGCCGTGCCCCGTTGGTCACCCACCGGGCGGTAGGCTCTTACCCCACCGGTTCGCCCTTACCTTTCGGCGGTATGTTTTCTGTTGCCCTGTCTGTCGAGCGGCCGTTCCCAGCCGCCCGCCTTCCCGTTAGGAAGTAGGGTGCTCTGCGCTGCCCGGACTTTCCTCGCCCGATCACTCGGACGCGATAAGCCGGCCTGGATTGGTTGGGGACGACAAAGGTACGGGAATAGCCTTTATGCTTCAACGGCCTGCGCCAACAGATCTCGGATCGTTTGGAGCGCTACTTCGCCCTGCTCCGTCTGCCGACGCAGGAATGCATTAAAAGCCGCTTGCCGCTCCGCTTGCTCCTCGATTGGACCGTTTAAGTAAGTGTGCAGCTCCTCACGTAGGCTGTTCAACTCTTCGGGTTTCGCTCGTTCTACCCGGCGAAAATGATTTTCAAAATCAAAGATTTGCATAGTAAAGCTAAGTTGTGACGGTTCGGTTATGATTCATCTTCTAACTTGTCAAGTTCCTTCTGCCACTCATCAATCAACTTCCTTAATCGTTCTCCTTCTTCTGCCTCACCCGTATCTTCTGCTTCCTTCAGGTAAAGACGGTAAGCCTGAAGTTTTCCCTTAATCATTAACTTAACGGCTTCTTTGATGTGCTTTATTGGGAAACGTACTGGGTTGTCAGCAGGGTCTGTTTGACAAAGGTCGCTGTGCAACGTCACTACTACAAGCCGTCTACGTTTACGTCGATTCGGCCGCGGGCGTTCACGACGGCGAGCAGGGCGGTCGGGGTGAGGTAAACCTGGTCGGGGCGGATTTCGTCGATTTGGCCGTTGATGGTGATGCCTTTGGCGATTTGGTAATTTTTGAGCCGCTCCTGCATCAGCTTTTGCATGTCGGTCAGGTACGAACCGACCGGGATGGTCAACTGCTTTTCGAGCGTTCGGGTAAAGGTGCCCTGGAGAAGCCAGTTGGCCGAGCGTTGCAGCACGTTGCGCGTGTCCAAATCGTACTTGAGGTCTTTTAACGAGATTGTTTGGTCTTTCGCGTCGTAGTACGGCCGGCCGCGCAGGTAGATGTCGCCGTTGACGGTGCCCCGCAGACCCGCTTTGATAATGAGGTTATCGTTCTGACCAAACATCGCCAGGCTGGTCAGCGTGATGCTGTACCGGTCCTCACTGAATTTGTAGGTTTTGCCGACAAACTCGGCGGCCGCGAGTTTGGCCGCTTCGTCGTAGGAAGCTTCGCTGAGCAAACCAATCTGGAAGTCGTCTTTGACCTGCGACACCACCGTCAGGTCGGGCAGCGACACGGCCGGGCGAACGTCGGGTTTCTGGCCGGTGGTGGTGAGCGTAAAGCCTTCGATGCCGATGGTTGCGCGGATCATCCGACCCTCGAACCGCAGGGGCGTAATGAGCACGCGTTTCGGCACGACCTGCAAATACGTCCGGTATTTTTCGGACAGCAGGTACGGCTCGCGGAGGGTGTTCCAGGCTTTGAGGACGGGCGTTCGGAGGTCGACGTTCCGGCGTACCTGCTGATCGAGCGTTTTGGTAATACTGCCCAGATTTTTGTCGATCATCCGGCTCACAAAATTGGTAATCGGAATGTTGAATCCAACAACGCTCACCGTCGGCCGGCGCACCCAGCCGTAGCCGTCGGCCTGCGTTTGGGTGTTGACCGACCAGTCAGAATCGAGATCAAATTTTGTCTTGAACCGCACGTCGATCTCGAACTCGGTTTCTTTGTACTGCGTAAAGCCCAGCACCGACACGCCCGCCCTGGCC
>CAXUEB010000396.1:0-4423 GCA_964249775.1 uncultured Spirosoma sp. | reverse complement strand
TATCCATTCCGATAAGCGTAAAGCGCTGACCATCAGAGCCTATTTTTAATAGAGCTGTGATGGTCAGCGCTTTACGTATACGGACGTACACCGACGTCAGCGGCTACCCGATAATTTGCTTCTCAATCAACAGAATGAAGAGGTGAATCACTTTAATGTGTATTTCCTGAATCCGGTCGGCGTAGCCAAAGTGCGGCACCCGGATTTCAACGTCGGCCTGACCGGCCAGTTTACCGCCGTCTTTACCCGTCAGCAGCACGATTCTCATGCCCTTCTGCCGGGCTGCTTCAACCGCCCGGATAATATTGGTCGAGTTGCCGCTCGTGCTCAGGCCCAGCAGGACGTCGCCTTCGTTGCCTAACCCTTCGATGAACCGCGAAAACACGAATTCATAACCGAAATCATTGCTGACGCAGGATAAGTGACTGACGTCGGAGATGGCGATGGCCGCCAGCGATCGGCGGTTGTCGCGGTAGCGGCCAGAGAGTTCTTCGGCAAAGTGCATGGCGTCGCAGTGGGAGCCGCCGTTGCCGCACGAAATGATTTTGCGGCCGTTTTGCAGGGCGTCGGCCATGAGCCGGGCCGCCCGTTCAATGGCCGCGAGTTGGTCGGGATTGGATAGGAATTGGTCTAAAACCTGGCGCGCTTCGTTTAGTTCGCGCTGAATAAGGTCAAGCATTACAGAGCTATAAAGTCGTAAAGTTATACGGTTGTCAAGTTGGGCGTTCATTAACTCGACAACCGCTACGGCGGACCGTTTCATGACTTTACAGCCCGCTGATTACGCTTAAAACACCCAGTTCTGGTGAGGAAAATTCCAGCGCAGGGCAAAGCTGGCGACCTGCGACGTATTCTGGTCGGGGCGATTATGACTATCCTGATACCGATAAAGCAGGCGGCCTTCGAGAAAAACGTTGTGCCGAATCATGTACGACGCCCGCAAATCGGCGTAGGTGATGACGTTTTTGCGGCCTTGCCCGATGTAATTACCCCCGTCGTCTCCGCGAACCCGCGTGTTGTAATCCTGCAAAATATTACCTCCGTAGTTTCGATTTGATAAATCGCCGGGTAAAGTACCTGAACTTGGTGGATCGGAACCGTACATCATCACACCAAAAATGCCGTGGCCCGATAAGCGTTTGCGCTGGTAACGCACGATGCCGAGTCCTTCCAGAAAGTTAGCACCCAATGGATGGGCCAGCGGTTGGTTGTAGTGGGCGTAGTTGGTTTGGCCCGCGCTAACGGTCGCCGAGCGCTCGTGCGAATACGTGTACGGCCGGGCCAGGTTCATCTCGGCTTGCAGGTCGAGGTTGGGCAAACCAAAGGCGTCGATGTATTTCGCCCCAATCTGGATAGCAAACTTGTTGGTCCAATCGCCGTTGGCCGCTCGCAGGGCGTTGAGCCGAAACTCGTCGATCATGAACTGACTGTACACCAGAAAATGAGACAAAAAGTTGGCTTTGAAATCAAGGCCAATCATGGCGTTGTCGGCGCTGCCCTGCGCCGATTCCACGTACCGGTACAGAATAACCGGGTTGAGATACGTCAGGTCGAGCCGGTCGCGGCTAAACACTTCGGCTTCAAACACGCCCACGTTGAGGTGATCGTTGATGTTGAAGCTCAAATGGTGCATGGCCGCGAACTTAGGCGGAATCAGCTTGTCGTACTGGGGCAACGGAGCCTGCGCGTTAATGAGCTGCGTAAACAAATTCGTGTATTGAATCCGGCGGCCCAAACGGGTGGTTAATTTCAGAAACAGGTACGGCGGGCTGTTGTCGGAGAGGAGCAGCGACCGGAACCCGTTGCCAATGAAGGTACGGTCGTGACCAAACTGCAGGTTCATGATCTTGAGCGGGTTTAGCGTAATGTAGCCCCGCGCTGACAGGAAGTCGACGGCCCGCGACGCGCTGTTCTGCGGGTACCGTTTGATGAAGCCTTCGCCCGGCGCTGAGCCGTTCAGCCCCTGATACCGGCTGTAGGTTAAGCCATAGGTTTGGATGTACGTCGGGTACTGCGCCTGATTGTCCGAGAAGAACGTATAAAAGCCGACTTTACCACCCAACGTACCCCGCACTTCGAGGCCCCGCGTGTTAACGAACAAACGCTGCTGATCGTTGAGGGTCACGTCGGTTTGGCGCGTCACGTTTTCCAGGCCTAAGCCAACGTAAAGCACCGGGTTGACGTGCAAGTCAACGTCGGGCGTGCGGAGGTTGTAAAAATCCGCTTTTTTCTTGTAAAACACGTTCAAGAACGGCCGTTGGCTGTCGCCGGGACCGGTTGCTCGCAGGTGTTTGGTGAACGGGTCGGGGCGTAGCGTATCGGTCGCTGCGGCTACCCATTCCCAGCTATCGTCGCGCAGGTAGCCGAAGTTAAAGTAATCCGTGTCCGAAAACAAAAGGCTTGAATCGGCCAGCAAACTGTCCGTTAAGGCAATCACACTCTGCCGGTTGTACGGCTTGATCGAACTGTGAAAACCGTCGGCCCAGCGGTTGTGCCGAATCTCAAGCCGGTCAATGAGGTGGTAGTAATCCGCATTGAGCGGAACGAACGGACTTTGCGCCCGGACGGCAAAGGAAACGAAGAGAAGGCAAAAAACGGAAACGGTTTGACGCATAAACAAAACTACCTGAGTGAACGGACCCGGTTTGGCCAGAAGGTCTGGTTAGCCGAATGAGCGGGTTAAATTAGGCAATTGGTTTGGATATACGCCAACCAAGCGGCTAATTTACGTCGAAAGCCCCCGCTCCATGTTTGTCTTTTCCCAACAGCCTTCGTTAGCCAATCAGTTTATTGCCGAACTCCGCGACGTAACCGTGCAGCAGGATCGCCTGCGGTTCCGCCGAAACCTCGAACGACTTGGCGAACTGATGGCTTACGAAATTTCCAGAACGCTGACCTACCAGATCGCAACCGTACCAACGCCCTTGGGCACGGCCCAAACGCAACTGCTCCGCCAGCAACCCGTGCTGGCCACGATCCTGCGGGCAGGGCTGCCGTTCCATCAGGGGTTCGCCAATTACTTCGACCGGGCTGAAAATGCGTTCGCCGGAGCATACCGGGGTTACGTCGCCGGTGAAGACGAACCGTTCGAGATTGCGATGGATTACATTACCAGTCCCGACATCAGCGGCAAAGTACTGATCCTGTGCGACCCGATGCTGGCGACGGGTCGTTCGCTCGAAAAGGTGTACCACGCCTTGCTGCGTTACGGCATTCCGGCGCAGACGCACATTGCGGCCGTGCTGGCCAGTCCCGAGGGTATTCGGCACGTGCAGGCGCAACTACCCCAGTGTCACCTGTGGCTGGGCGCAATCGACGATTACCTCAACGATCACTATTACATCGTTCCAGGCTTAGGGGACGCGGGCGATCTGGCGTTCGGCGCGAAGGTGTGAGAAAAGGCGTAAAGCGTAGGGGGTAGAGGGTGTAAGTGTTCGCCGGTCCGCCGGTGCGGTCCGCCACTTACACCCTCTACCCCCTACGCCTTACGCCCCTCTACCGCAGATCCACCACTTCGACGCCCGGATAGCGCGCTTTGTCGAAGACAAAGTACGAGTCGGGTACGTTTGGGTTGGGGGTAAACTTCGTGATGGTATACGTCGTACGCTTGCCGTCTTTGTTGACAATCTGCCAGTTACGCACCGACCGGTCGGCTTTGTCCACCGAAATCTGAATTTTGGAGATCGGACTTTTTTGGCGGTTCGGCGTTAGTTCAATCACTTCGAGGGTTCGGCCGCCTTGCTTTTGTTCGCGCAGAAACCGGTAGTCAAAGCCCCGCTTGTAAATCGAGTAAATCTGAGTCGGGTTCAACTCGCTGGCGGCACTGGCGTCGTAGTCCTGCACGTTTACTTCGTTGGATTCTTTGATGTACGTCGACATCGTTTTGCCGTCGTTAAACACTTCCTGTCCGCCGAGCGTCAGCCGGAAGCGTTCGTTTTTGACGGCCAGCGTGCCTTTGTACGATTGGTTAGTGCCGTTCCCCGCGCTGGCGTAGGTAAAATCAGCTTGGTACGCCTTGAGCGCTTTGTATTTCTGGCTCATCGCGTCCAGAATAGCCTGCGCCCGTTTGTCTTTTTGCGCCACTGCCGGCAAGACAAACCAGACCGCCAAGCCTAAAATCCATGCTATTTTTTTCATTCGGGTAAGTGTTCCAGAGTTAATCAGGTTAGTAAAGATAGGCGATTTGCCAGGGTTGGCCGCCTACCGTAAAGACCACGAAGACTGCCGAAAAGTTTAATGCCGACTTACGACTCGCCTTTCATTCGTTTAAGCATTTCCTCCAGCGTCGCCAAGTCCGTCACCAGCACGTCGCGAGCTTTGCTACCCTCGAACGCCCCCACGATCTTGGCGGCTTCAAGTTGGTCAATGAGTCGGCCGGCGCGGTTGTAGCCCAGTTTGAGTTTGCGCTGAATGAGTGACGTGC
>CAXUEB010000395.1:0-4466 GCA_964249775.1 uncultured Spirosoma sp. | reverse complement strand
CACCGCCCCCACCGCCGGTTGAAGTACCGAAGGTAAACACGGTGAAGTTCCTACCACCGGAAGTAAAACCGGATGAGGAAGTACCCGAAGAAACGCCCCCGCCGGCCGTGGAAGAACTGAAGGAAGCCGTTGCAGCCGAAAAGACGCAGGAAGGCGACCCCAACGCTGAAGAAGTGATTGCGGCACCCGAAGCCAGTGCGGGGCCAACTAAGGCAGAGATCGTTGTAGAGGCTGCTCCGAAAGAAGAAGAGATCTTTACGGTAGTAGAGCAGCAACCCGAATTTACGGGTGGAATGGCAGCACTGGGCCAGTATTTGACGAAAAACTTGCGTTACCCGGCAGCCGCGCAGCGTGCCAACGTATCAGGGCGCGTGTTTATGAGCTTTGTCGTAAATACGGACGGTAGTATACAGGACGTATCGGTGCTGAAAGGTCTGGGCTTCGGCACAGACGAAGAAGCCATCCGCGTCGTGAAGAGTATGCCGAAATGGCGGCCTGGTAAACAGTCGGGTCGGCCGGTTCGCGTGAAGTATAACTTACCGATTAACTTCACGCTTGAATAAAGACGAATGCGCGAACGAAATCGAGGTTCGGCGCGGCTAACGCTGTATGTTGCAGTGCTGGCTTCGCTGGCGTACTTGGGAGGAGGCATCGCACTGATTGCCTCCTCTCAGTCTTTTGGCATGTTTCCAGAGCCGGGTCCTTGGCGTTATGGTTTAGCCGGGCTTTTGTTGGTGTACGGCGGGTTTCGGGCGTACCGTGCTTTTCAACAACTACGAGAACGATGATCAAATACGGAATATGGAGCGCTGGTTTTGGACTATCTCTGTTAAGCTTAGTGGGTTGTGGCAACGGCAAACCCCCGTTGGATAACCCATCAAGGGGCGAAATCACTATTGCGGCCGACGAGTCGTTCCGGCCGTTGGTAACGCAACTGACGGCACCCTACGCCGGTATCTACCCGGACGTGCGTTTCAACATTGTTTATAAGCCCGAGCAGGAAGCCATCAACTTCATGTTGAACGACAGCGCTCGGTTGGTATTTGCTACCCGGCAACTCACGAAGAATGAGCGGGCCGTCCTGGATCGCAGCAAAATAAAAGGGGCAGCCGAAAAAATTGCTACGGACGGCGTAGCGCTCATCATCAACAAAGCCAACACCGATAGTCTCATTACCATAGACGAACTGAGGAGCGTGTTTGCGGGTCGCACCAAGCAATGGTCTCAGCTAAAAGGAGGTAATCAACGTGGCCCTATCACGCTGGTCTTCGATAACAACAATTCGAGCAATTTGGCGTTTGTGTTAGACACCATGCAGCAGCGGGATGTTAGCAAGCTGCGCATCTTTACGACCCGCTCAAATCGGGAAGTAATTAATTTTGTTCGTCAGAACCCGAGTGCGCTGGGCTTCATTGGCGTAAACTGGATTAGCGACGGCGACGAACCACTGTCGGCCGAACTATCCCGCGATCTGCGCGTCGTGGGTTTATCGAACAACGCCAATGCCGTGAAACGGGCTGACTTTTACCAACCGTTTCAAGAAGATTTGGGGATGCAACGGTACCCATTGCGCCGGCCGGTTTACGTGTTGAGCCGCGAAGCACATCCGGGTTTGGGGGGTGGACTTATCAACTACGTCGCACGCGACGCAGGTTCGTTGATAATCTATAAATTAGGTTTGTGGCCCGCTATACCGTATAATCGGGAGGTAAACCTGACGAACTAAGTAAGTTTTTTGGTTTAACGGCAATTTTTTAGTTTTGTCAATTGTTTACCCAGTATTACACTAAAATCCTTTCATTTTTCCCAACCTAAATACATGATGAACAACCAAAAGAAATCGCTCTTGGCCATCTTGTTTACGGGAGCTTCTTTAACGGCTCCGGTGATGGCACAAGATCTCCAGACAGCTCTCAAAGACGTTGAGAGTGAGCGATTCACGAAAGCGGGGCAGACGCTGACGCAGTTAGCAACCAGCGCACCAACGGCTGACAATCAGTTTTATCTTGGCTATTACCTACTCAGAAGTGGACAAGTTGATCAAGCTAAAGCTGCATTCGAGAAGGGTCTGGCGGCCGACGGTAAAAATCAGTTGAATAATGTTGGCTTAGCGGGCGCTGCCTTGATGAAAAAGGACCGCGCAACGGCTATGTCGCTTATTGACAAAGCCGTCGCCGAGACCAAAAGTAAGAACCAGGATGTCTTGGTTCGGGCCGCCGAGATGCTGACGTTGTCGGAAGAAACGAACGATCCGGCCAAAGCACTGGAATTACTGACGGTTGCGGACGGCAAAGACAAGAAAAACGAGCGCGCTGACATTGAGATGACGATGGGTGATGCGTTCTTCTTAAAGAACGATGGTGGTAACGCCATTACGAAGTACGAGAACGCACTGGCTATTGATCCAAAAACGGCTGAAGCCCAATACAAAATTGGCCGGTTGTACCTGCGCGGTAAAAACTACACCAAAGCGCAGGAGTATTTCAAACAAGCCATCCAGACTGACCCGGAGTTTGCGCCGACGTACTTAGCTTATGCGGATGCACTGGCTAACTCGCGGGCGTACAAGAGCGCAGCGCAGAACTACGAATTGTACGTTCAGAAAAGTGGTACGCAGGACCCCGAGCGGCTGCTCGACGTAGCGCGTTACCGGTTCTTGGCCGAAGACTACCAGGGAGCAACGACGTACTTGGACCAACTCAAGGGCAAGGTCAACAACCCAATTGCCGACCGGATGTACGGTTGGGCGTATTACGGGTTGAACCAGCCGCAGCAGTCGGTCGAAGCGTTAAACCGCTTTATTACCAGCGCACCTAACAAGGTGATTGCGGACGATTACAAGTACCTGGGACGCGCATCGCTGCAACTGAATACGCCCCAGGGCGATTCGACGGGAATTACTTACTTAGAGAAAGCCGCTCCGCAGGATACAACGGAGAACCTGTACCGGGATATTGCCAAGAAGTACTACGATATGAAGCGGTATGACAAAGCCGCCGAGTACTACGCAAAGACGGTTAAGAATGACAAGAAGCCGTTGAACAATGATTACTTGTGGGGTGGGTTAGCTAACTATCAGTACGGTTTCCGCGTCGGTCGCGATTCGCTGAATCCAATTACGGACACGACGCAGATTCGCCTGACTAAGCAACAGTATTTCCTACGCGCGGATTCGGCTTTTGCGCAGATGGCGCAGGCGTCTGAAGCACTTGGACAGCCTTACCCGCTGGCCTACTACTACCGTGGTCAGTCGAACTATTACGCGTATCCATCGGCGGTATCACTGTCAACAGGTACGGCGGTGCCGTATTACGAAAAGTTTATTGAGATGGCTAACGCGGAAACGGACCCGACTAAAAAGCAAAGCTATCAAAAGAACTTAGTGACGGCTTACAAGTTTCTGGCATCGTATAACTTGGCTAAGAAGGACGATGCAAAAGCAAAGGAGTATTTCAACAAAGTCCTGGAGATAAACCCGGACGATGCTGACGTGAAAAAGGCGCTCGAAGGACCGAAAGTAGCACCGACTCCGAAGCCGGGCGTAAAACCGGCTTCGAAAGCGCCGGTGAAGCGAAGCACGGCCAGTCGATAGTTTGCCCAGTGTAGGCAGGACAAAAAAGCGCCGGTGAGCTTCACCGGCGCGTTTTTGTGCGGTTGAAATAATAAATACCGCTGCCCGTCAATGAGAACGACTGTTATTTTCGGGCTAAGTAATAACTTTGCGGTCGCATTTTTTTGACTGTAAGAACACCACTCCTGTAGCCCTATGCTTAACCTTGTTCTGTTTGGCCCGCCGGGTGCCGGTAAAGGCACGCAAAGCGAAAAATTAATTCAGGCGTACAACCTGATTCACCTGTCGACCGGCGATTTACTGCGTTCGCAGATTGCAGCCGGTACGGAGTTGGGCTTGCAGGCAAAAAAATTAATGGATCAGGGGTTGTTGGTGCCGGACGAGGTCGTGGTTGGCATGATTGAGCATAAACTCCGGGAAAATCAAGCCGTTCGGGCAACCGCATCAGTAAACCATTCCGATGGAGTAGCGTTTACCGGCGCAACGTCCGTTGGGGCAACCTCCGTCGGCGGATTCATTTTTGATGGGTTTCCGCGTACGGTTCTTCAAGCGCAGGCGCTGGATACGCTGTTAAGTCAATACAACACCCGAATAACGGTCATGATCGCCCTCGTCGTTGACGACGAAGAATTGGTTCGGCGACTGCTTAAGCGGGGCGAAACGTCCGGGCGACCGGACGACCAAAACGAAGCAACGGCGCGCCGGCGGGTTAGCGTTTACAACAGTGAAACCATGCCCGTTGCCGATTACTACGCGCAGCAGGGTAAGTACACGGCCATTGACGGCGTTGGTTCGATCGACACTATTTTTAAAACGATTTGCCAGCAGATTGACCAATCGCGGCAAGTGAGTAATGCGTAGCGATTAGATCGGCTGGTCCGGGACAGCGCTCAGT
>CAXUEB010000394.1:0-4499 GCA_964249775.1 uncultured Spirosoma sp. | reverse complement strand
GTTCAGGCAACAGCTTCGATGTAAGCAGAAAGCTATCTTTTTGGTCTAACTCATCCTCGACCGTTGCAACGCAAAACGGCTCGTAGCGACCAGTTTCGGTAAGCGTATACATTTTGATTTCCTCGTACTGGAAGGGATGGTTGTCGTCGAACTCCATCTTCCGAAACTCCCCATGCGTCAACCGGCGGAGGGCAACTGCTTCCATAAACGCGTTTATTTACGGCTCAATATACAATGGTTCTGTCAGACTCAAAACCCCAGTGGGTCCCAGGCCACGCGCGTGTTGTCGTGCCAGGTGTTCATCTCGGCAAAGTCGGTATCGTCGATTGAAAAGTCCAGCACGTCAAAGTTTTCGAGGATGCGTTCGCGCTTGACCGACTTGGGAATCGTCACCACGTTGTGCTGCAATGACCAGCGCACCAAAAGCTGGTACGTCGTTTTGCCGTACTTGCGGGCCAGCTCGACTAACCGCGAATCGTCCCGCTTCTGACCGCGCACTAAGGGGGCGTACCCTTCCGGCTGAACGTTTTTCTGGCGGCAGTACTCGACCACATCAGCGGGATTGCAGTACGGACTAAACTCGAACTGATTGACGGCGGGCGTTACGTTGGCGATGGTAAATAGTTCGTCCATGTGCGGCTGGTAATAGTTCGACACGCCAATGGCGCGCGTTCGGTCGTCGGCGTAAAGCTTTTCCAGCGCCCGCCACGTATCCAAGCGTTTCTCGCGGATGGGCCAGTGAATGAGGTACAGATCAACGTAGTCCGTTTGGAGCTTTTCTAAACTTCGATCGAAGGCCCGCAGCGTCGAATCGTACCCTTCGTCGTCGTTCCAGACCTTAGTCGTGATAAAAACTTCCCGGCGTGGCAGACCGCTGTTGGCAATGGCCGCGGCTACTTCGCGTTCGTTGCCATAAATGCTGGCCGTGTCGATCAGACGGCAGCCCGCTTCAAGCGCCCATTCGACGGCCTGCTGCACTTCGTTGTTATGCCGGGGCGCATAAACGCCTAACCCAAGTAAGGGCATTTCGACGCCGTTGTTGAGGGTAACCGCTGGTCCATTCATTCGTTGGTTTCTTTACCAACTAAAGGCACAAACTTGGCCGGATGTTTCAGCCTGCCTTGAACCAATCGGCGAGTCGGCCGCTCGCTACTGGTGCGTCGCGTGGGAATGGATTATACAATCGTTGGCTACACGGGTTGTTCAGCACCACTTACTCGATTTTAATCGCCGCTTCAATCCAAAACGTAACCAACTACGTACTATTCGAGTAGTCAAACTGTTGCAATGCGTCTATCAATCGTCAATAACTGCGTTCCAAAACCATCTCCAATCTCATGCGCACATCTAACAAAACACGGCGCTTTGCTGCCCTGTCTTTCGTAGTTTTCGGCCTGCTCGCCCTGCAAGCCTGCGAGCCGTCCCGCGATCAGGCCGTTTCGCCATCCGCAACCCGGTCGGGCGCTCGGCTCTCCTACCCCGTTACGTTCTACGCCTTAACCGACGGCAACCAGTTGCTCCAACTGAACACCAACAACCCCTCGTCGGTCATCAGCACGTTAACCGTCAGTAATTTAGGATCGAGCGAGCGGTTAGTCGCCATCGACTTTCGGCCTGCAACGGGTCAGCTTTACGGCGTAACCAGCGGCAGCCGATTGTACACCATCAACACCAACAGCGGCCGGGCTACGGCGCTCGGCGCGGGCGCTTTCTCACCGACGCTGACGGGCGACGTAACGGCGTTTGACTTTAACCCGACCGTCGACCGCATTCGGTTAGTGACCAACCGGGGGCAGAATTTGCGGCTCAATCCGGAGACCGGTGCAGTACAGGCCATCGACGGGACCATTAACGGCGCGGGCAACGTCGCCATCTCCGGCGTGGCCTATACCAATAGTTTTGCTGGCGCGACCACCACGACGCTGTACGATTTAGACCCGATCACCGACAAGCTTTACCGGCAGGACCCGCCCAACAACGGGACGCTGGTGGAAGTAGGGTCGCTGGGTGTAGACATCATTGGCGCGAGTGGTTTTGATATTGCCTTCGACAACACGGCGGCTTTGGCCAGCGTC
The DNA here is from genome assembly GCA_964249775.1 of uncultured Spirosoma sp. GTDB lineage: Bacteria > Bacteroidota > Bacteroidia > Cytophagales > Spirosomataceae > Spirosoma. The sequence continues at coordinate 2,424 of CAXUEB010000394.1, read as the reverse complement.
GGCACCGCCAATGGTCAGAACCAACTTCACGACATCAACCTGACAACGGGTCAGGCAACGCTCGTCGGTACGCTGCCGAAAAACGTAAGCATTATTGGCTTAACGGTGCTGCCCCGGCCGGTAGCCTATGCGGTGGGCGGCATGAGCAACCTGCTGATTTTTGAGCCGACGAACCCGGCGGGTTACCTTCAGAAGACGCTGACGGGTCTGCAATCGGGCGAGATGATTCTGGGCATTGACTTCCGCCCCGCCAACGGTCAATTGTACGCCGTTACGAACCAAAGCCGTCTGTACACCATCAACACGTCCAACGGAGCCGCAACGCTGGTCGGTTCGGGGCCGTTCTCGCCCGCCGTTGAAGGCGTCGACATCGGCTTCGACTTCAACCCGACCGTCGACCGCATTCGGCTGACGACGCAGGCGGGTCAGAACCTACGGCTGAACCCCAACGACGGCACCGTTGCCGCCGTGGACGGCCGGCTTAACCCCGGCTCGCCGAACGTAACGGCGTCGGCCTACACCAACAACTTCGCCGGCGCGACAGCAACGATTCTGTACAACATTGACTCGAACAGCGACCGGTTGGTTCGGCAGGACCCGCCGAACGCGGGTGGTTTGGTCGACGTTGGACCGTTGGGCATCAACGTTGAAGGTGGTAATGGCTTTGATATCGTCAGTACGAACAACGTGGTTGGCGGCACCACCAACATGGGTTACGCCATCCTGCGGCAGAACATGACTTCGCGGGTTTACAGCATCAACCTGTCGACCGGAGCCGCTACGTCCGTAGCCGACTTTCCGGTGTTGATTCAGGCGATGGCCGTTGGGTTAGGTTTCTAAGCGAGTAGGAGATAATAAGAACGGCCCGCTTTGGTGACAAGGCGGGCCGTTCGTGCTTTTTACGTTAACGGCTTAATTATACATTCATTCGCAGTAAGCCCGCCGGAGGAAACTGCTCATTAGGCAATGTAACGTTCGTAAAAGTCCCTTGGACTGATAACTTCTGTGTTACCTACCCGCTTGAGAGGCAGTAAGTGCTTTGCATCACCTGTAATTAAAAAGCCTGCATGAATAAATAGCGCAGCCCGAAGAACATTGTTGTCGTCCGGGTCTGGGGAGTCGGTTGGCAAGTCATTAGTAAGCTCAAATAGTAGTGAATCTATTCTTATTTGGTCGATGATTTCATTCTGAAGATGCTGCGGCAGCTTAAACTTATTCCGGCCTAATACGTTTTGTAATTCATTTAGAATCCATTGGGTAGTACAGAGATTGTATTGTGCAGAATAATACTGATATACCTTGTCAGCTTCCTGTTTGAAGACAAATACAGAAATAAGGACGTTCGTGTCAAAGATAATGCGGGTGTCGGCGGGTAGGCGTTGGGACATACGGGTGGGTTACGTTACGCCGTAAAAGTAGACGCCGAAAAATGAAGACCAGCATCTCTACCACCTTTTGGGTACTACTACGAAATTTCCCGATAAATGTCTTCCTCCGAAAAGAAACCGGCCGCTTCGGCGTAAGGACGTAGCTCTTGACGGATCCGTTCCATTTGCTGACGACGTAAATAATCCGCCAAGGCTTTACGAACCACATCGACTTCATCAGCATTCGTCAGTGCAGTCTCCTCCCGAAGTTTCTCAGCCAGCGTATCATCGAGCGGTATGGTGAGCAGGGTCATAATGCGCCGTTTTCAGGTAAATGTCTCACTTCTGAACGCAAAAGTCAACTAAACAGGTGTGCCTCACCCAAATGAGTGTGGCACACAACGGATTAGAACGCTCAATGTGTATCTACCGGCTCAAATACAGATTTCGCTCGCCGTAGACCTTCAGAAAGAAGTCGTCCGTCAGATCGTCGATGAAGTAGATACCTTCGCCGGTGGACTTCATCTCGGGACCGAGTTCTTTGTTGACGTTCGGAAATTTATTGAATGAAAACACCGGAATTTTGATGGCGTAACCCTTCTTAACCGGCTTGAAGTCAAAGTCCTTTACTTTCTTGTCGCCCAGCATCACCTTCGTGGCGTAATTCACGTACGGTTCCTGGTACGCTTTACAAATGAACGGCACCGTGCGGCTGGCGCGGGGGTTAGCCTCGATGATGTACACCAGCTCGTCTTTGATAGCAAACTGAATGTTAATCAGCCCAACGGTCTTCAGCGCGACGGCGATCTTGCGGGTATGCTCCTCAATCTGTCGGATGACGTGCTCGCTCAGGTCGAAGGGCGGTAAGACGGCGTAGGAGTCGCCGGAGTGAATGCCCGCCGGTTCGATGTGCTCCATGATCCCGATGATGTACACGTCTTCGCCGTCGCAGATGGCGTCGGCTTCGGCTTCGATGGCGTTTTCGAGGAAGTGGTCGAGCAGGATGTTGTTGTCAGGAATGTCCTGCAAAATTTTCATCACGTGCTGCTCCAGTTCG
>CAXUEB010000393.1:0-4518 GCA_964249775.1 uncultured Spirosoma sp. | reverse complement strand
GGTGTGCAGCACGGCGTGGGCCGGGCGGGGCAAATCGATCACCTCCGGGCACAGCACACTGGCCAGCCGGTCCATGATGCGCTGACGAGTATCGTCGATGGCTTGGGCCGTGTTCTCGAACTCAAACGCGCAGGCGTCCATCAGGTGCGACACCAGCGGATCGGCCGCTTCGATGTCTTTGATGCGCATCTGCCAGCCCGCCGACGCGTTGCGAATCATCCGCTTACGGACCTCCTCGCGGGTGAAATTATAACGGTTTAGGTTTTCCATGTAGGTTTGTGATGCGCCGTCTGCGGTTGCGAGGGTCGCAACCACAAACTGCCAATTATCTCTTGGAAACAAACGGGGCGATCATGATCTCGCGCTGGAATGAGAAATGGCGTTGGTTCGACTGACGAATCTGGGCCGTAACGCTCACGGTTATGCGCTTATGGGCATCGTTGCCGCCGTCGCGCTGAACGTTCACTTCAACCTGAACCCGTTCGAGCCGGTTCTCATACTTGCGGATACCGTCGCGGATGGAGCGCTGAACATGGTCGATCCAACGAATGTCGCCGGGGTCCTGCGTACTCAGGAAGTCATCGTCCCAGATGCTGCACCCAAACTCGGAATCGTAGCGTGCTTCGGCGAACTGCGTGGTAATCAGCAGATAAACGTTATTTTTGATCGACTCATCCAGTGAGCAAGACACCTCGCGGGCCTGCCCGGACGAAAGCCGTTGCGCCGGCGCGCGCATGAGCAGGTCAAGCCGCAGGGGAAGATTATAATATTCGTCGGCCATAGCAGAAATACAGAAACGATACGACGGTCCAGCCGCACACCCGTGCGCCGGTTCGTTCAATACGCAATTTGACAAAGATTGGCGAATAGACCGACAACGAAACACACATTTGGATTGAACGGTTGTTTACGAGTATGAGTAACCTTGCCCTTGTTATCAGTCTGCTGGCCGTGGTAACGGCTTTAGCCGCTGTTGCCGAACGTATCCGCATTGCTTCTCCCATTTTGCTGGTTCTGGCGGGCATTGCCATTAGTCTGATTCCGAATTTGCCGGGCGTCGACCTCAATCCGGACATTGTCATTCTACTCTTCTTACCCCCGTTGGTGTACGCAGCCGCCTGGAACATGGCGTGGGCCGATTTCAAAGCCAACTTCCGCCCGATCCTGCTCCTGGCGTTGGGGCTGGTCCTGTTTTCAACGGTCAGCGTAGCCTGGGTTGTGCACACGTTCATTCCCGGCTTTTCCTGGTCACTGGCCTTCGTGGTGGGAGCCATTATTTCGCCGACCGATCCGGTAGCTGGCACGTCGATTATTCGGCAGATGGGCTTGCCGCGCCGGGTCGTTGTGATTCTGGAAGCCGAAAGTTTGGTCAACGACGCGACCGGGCTGATTGTCTACCGCTACGCCGTGGCCGCCGTCGCCACCGGTACGTTTGTCTTAACGGAAGCGAGCGGTCAGTTTTTCGTGGTGGTTCTGGGTGGGATTGCCATCGGACTGGCGCTGGCGTGGCTGGTGAAAGCCATTCATCAACTGACGACCGATACGCCCGTCGTGGAAACTACCCTGACGTTTCTGACGCCCTTCGCGGGTTATTTGATCGCCGAAGAACTGCACGTGTCGGGCGTACTGGCGGTGCTGGCGTCGGGCTTATACCTGACCCTGCGCTCGAACGAATTCTTGTCCCGACAAGCGCACGTGCAGGCCCTTGGCGTTTGGAACGTCGTTACGTTCGTGCTCAACGGCGTTGTGTTTGTCTTGATGGGTTTGCAACTCCGCCGAATTTTGCAATCGAGCGCGGAGTACTCGGTAGGCGCGTTGCTGACCTACGGCGCGCTGGTGAGCTTAGCCGTCGTTGTGGTGCGTTTTGGGTGGGTTTTTCCGGCTTCGTACCTGCCGCGCTGGCTAAGTTCCAACCTACGGCAGCGGGAGCCGGTCTTCGACGCCAAGTTAGTTACCGTTGTTGCTTGGACGGGTATGCGGGGCGTGTTGTCGCTGGCAACGGCGCTGGCCTTGCCGCTTACCCTCAGCAACGGCTCGCCTTTTCCGCAGCGCGATTTGATTATTTTTATTACCTACTGCGTTATCTTCACCACGTTGGTCTTGCAGGGGCTGGCTCTTCCTTACCTCATTCGCGCCTTAGACATTCGCCCCGACGAGCGGGCCGAACGCGAAGAAATTAACCTGCGCATTCGACTGGCGACGCTGGCCATCGAGCACCTCGAAGCAAACTACTCGCTCGACGAGGAGGTTTCGGATGAGGCCCTGGCCTTGCTCAAGCACAAGTACGAACTGCGCATCGACCGGCTGCGGCTGCGCAAAGGCAGTAAGCGGATCAACGAGTCGGAGGTACGCCAAATGCAGCACATTCAGCACGAGATTATTCAGGTCGAACGGGAATTAGTGGCCAACCTGCGCCGAGGTGGGCAGTACGACGACGACGTGTTGCGAACGATGCTGTACGAGTTGGACCTCGAAGAATCGCGGCTCGAACTGGAAACCATCGAGTAAGCACGTGGCGACCCAGGGTGACTGGAAGCAAACGGTGCAGTCGCGGAGCCACTCGCCTTATTGAAAAAAGAACTTAGACGGTGCAATCTCAGCCCGCACGGTGTCGATGAACGCGCCGTTCGACTGGTAGCGCAGGACGTAGCCGGCCTGCGTGTACGATGGAATCACGCTGCCGTAAAGCGTTCCCGTCCTTGGATCGACACCCAGCGCGTTGAACGAACGACGTATCAACGGATTCGCCGTTGAGATAAATGTGCTGACGGTTGTAAATCGGTGCGTCGCGCCGTTTAGGATGTAATAGAACGTGCGCCGGTCTTCACCGAGGGTTATGGAAGTCGGTACGCCCGGAAACGTCAGCCGTTTCTCGATGACGCGCGTCGTTGGGTCGAGTCGGAGCATGTCCCGATCGACGAGCATCCACAGTTTACCATCGGCGTCAAGGGCGATTGGTTGCGGTGGGGCGCTGAAATCAATCCGTTGCTTAACCTCGTCGGTCGTTACGTCAACGACCAGCAGCGTATTGTTGCCGCCGGCGGCACTGCTGCCGACGAACACCTCACTACCCGCCACCACCATGCGCTCAACGCGCGGCCCGGCCGGTATTTTTTTCGTAACCGTATTGGTATTCAGATCAAGGACCGCCACGTAACCCACATCTTGAAGTACGCCAACACTGCCGAAGAGAATCGAGCAGCTTACGTAGGCTTTGTTCGGCCCGACGCCCACCACTTCGCGCGGATTTTCAACATCCGGCGCGCCGATGGACGCCCGCGACCGGAACGTTCCAACTTCGACTATTTCCACGCGGTCTTCGCTAACACCAACACCGCCGTTGCCGATCAGGATCAATCCTTTGCCGTTCAGCTCGGCGTAACCCTGCACCTGACCGCTCAGAGTCAGGTCTGGATTGGCCGTTTTGAACACGTCCGTTACGACGGTTCTGCTGCCGCGCGGCACGAACGTCAGTGTACCATTGCTACCCGACGGGTTGCCCGCGTTGATGATGTAGACGCCTTCTTCGTAGGGTGACAGGGCTGGTTCAGGAACCTGACAACCCCAGGCGCTCAGAACCGTTCCTACCACGACAATAAACTTGATCCACCGGGGTTTTATCGAATCGCTAAGGCTCATTCCGTTTTTGGTTTGCGCTGGCGACAACTGCGGTCAAACGAGTAACAGATCAGCAAAGAAATACGTCGATGTCATCGTCTTTCCATCGGCCGTCTGGTATTCGTAGGTCCGCGTGACCGTTTCGCCAACCCCAAAGTTAATCGGTTCCGTGAAATAAGGCGCTTGGTAAACGAACGTATGGAACTCGCCGTTTTCACCACAAGGGTCTACATCCGGCGGCAAGTCAGCCACGAACGCCCGGTCGAGCACCCGACCGCAGAACGACGGGTCGAGGTACTGACCGTTTACGCTGACAACCACCGTTGCAAAACCAGCCGCCCAGAACTCCTCCAACAGGTCAAGCGACGGCACTTGCCACAGCGGAAACACGCCCGTCAACGCTTGTTGAACCAATTGGGCTTCCCGCCACTGCCGTAAATCGTCGAGAAAAATATCGCCGAACACCGCGTGGGTTACGCCCGAACTGACCAACGGTTGCAACGTACTGTTCATTCGTTGCTGATAATCGGCCATCGAACTTTGCTCGGGTAAACACAGCTTGGTTTGCGGCAGATTCAGTTGCTGAGCCTGCGCGTCGAGCAGTTCTTCGCGCACGCCGTGCATTGACACGCGCCGGTTCGCCACATTGAACGTCGTCAGCAGCGTTTCAATTTGGTACTGTCCGGTTTGCAGGACACGCCACAGCGCAAGGGCCGAATCTTTGCCGCCCGACCAGTTCATCAGCGTCCGGTTCATGGCGCGGGCGTCTTGACAGCCATCGGTATCCCGCTAACCATCAGCGTAACGGCGTCGGCCCGCTCAGCGACGTATTGATTGGCCCAGCCCTGCAAGTCGGTGAACGCCCGCCCAACGGCGGTTTCGGCGTGAACGCCCATGCCG
>CAXUEB010000392.1:0-4552 GCA_964249775.1 uncultured Spirosoma sp. | reverse complement strand
ATTTCGTCGAGCCGGAAGGTGACCCGTTCGTACCGGCGCATCAAGTCCCACAACGTGGATTGGCCGTCGCCGACCACGTCCAGAAATTCTTTGCGAACAAAGCCGGTGATGGTGCCCCGCGGCTCGTCGGGGAACCGGTAATAAAACACACTGACCTCGATGGGATAAGAGACGAACGCCTGAATGAGGTAATCAACCGGCATGGTTTCGTGGTACTGCCGTAACTCGCCCGGTGTATTGACTTTTTGGAAGAGCAGGCCCATCATGCCTACGTCGGGCTTGACGGCGAGGGGATACGTGTACTGTTCGGCCGTGACGCGTTGCTCCACTTCCGGCCAGGCTTGGGAAGGCGTTACGTACAGCGTTTTCGGGTACGTGCCGGAAGGCAACTGATCGTACATTTCCCGTTTGCCTTCGCCCTGAAAGCCGCCGAACGTAAGGGTGGGGTTGGCCGTGGTGAAAAACCACCACGAGCCAGACCGCAGGCAGTGCCAGCACCACACAGGCAAGAGTGGAATCAGTTTGATGCGGTAGTCCCAGGTTTCCCAGTGGGTTAACCGGTAAAACGATTGACGTAGTGACATTAGCCCGTAAGATAGCTTGTTTTACGGACACCTTGTCGAACGCGCCGGTTTTCCTACGTTAACTCCGACGCCGAAACGTCGGAATTGATGCCTATTTTTGTCCAACATCGCCGTTCAGACCGCTCCACGTTGGTCGGACTGTCAACAACGTAAACTCTTCATGTCTACTTCAATTCGGGTACTCGTTGTCGGCTGCGGCAACATGGGTGCGTCGCACGCCCAAGCCTACCAAACGCTCGACGGCTTCGAGATCTGCGGTATTGTTTCGACCGGCCAAAGTAAGCACGTTCTCAACGACCGGCTCGGCGGAGGCTACCCGCTCTTCAGCGACTACGCCACGGCCCTCGCCGAAACCCGGCCCGACGCCGTGTGCATCTCGACCTATCCCGACACGCACGAGTCGTTCGCCATTCAGGCGTTTGAACAGGGCTGCCACGTGTTCTTAGAAAAGCCGGTGGCCGACACAGTCGAGGGCGCGAAACGGGTAGTAGTCGCGGCTGAAAAAGCGGGTAAAAAATTAGTCGTGGGCTACATTCTGCGCGTGCATCCGTCGTGGGAGCGGTTTGTGGCCGAAGCGCAGCAGTTGGGCAAACCGCTCGTGATGCGGATGAACCTGAACCAGCAGAGCCACGGTACGATGTGGACCGTGCACCGCAACCTGATGAAATCGCTCAGCCCGATTGTCGACTGCGGGGTGCACTACATCGACGTCATGTGCCAGATGACTCGCTCGAAACCCGTGCAGGTCAACGCCATCGGCGCGCGGCTAACCGACGACATTCCGGCCGGTAACTACAACTACGGGCAGTTGCAAATCCGGTTCGACGACGGCTCGGTGGGTTGGTACGAAGCGGGTTGGGGCCCGATGATGAGCGAAACGGCGTTCTTTGTCAAGGACGTAATCGGGCCAAAAGGCTGCGTCTCTATCGTCGCCAAGAACGCCGGAGCGAGCGGCAAATCGGACAACGTCGACTCGCACACGAAGACTGAATCGCTGCGCGTGCACCGGGCCGACCTGGACGCGAACGACCACTTCACGCAGGCCGATACTTGGATTGACATGCAGGACGAGCCGGACCATCAGGAGCTGTGCAACCGGGAGCAGCGCTACTTTCTCAAGGCTATTCACGAAAATCTTGACCTGACCGACCACATGCAGGATGCCGTCAGTAGCCTACAAATTGCGTTTGCCTGCGACGAGTCGGTGCGGACAGGGCAGCCGGTCTTTTTATAGGCAGCACGGTTATAAGCAGCGGCTTGTCGGCTTATAGCGTAAAGATCAGCCATGAACAAGCCACGGGAAAGCCGAAGAACGTTTCTTAGATCGGCCGTTGCGGGCGTACCGCTGATTGCTTTAGCAGGGGGACTACCAGTGGCTACCGCGGTTGATCCGGCGGTAAAGAAACCCGGCCGCGTCAAGTTGAGCTGCAACCTTTACTCGTTTAATGAGCCGTTGATGACGGGGCAAATGACGCTTGATCAGGTCTTAACGTTCTGCGCCGATCTGGGTTTTGACGCGGTTGATCCGACGGCGTATTACTTTCCAAATTACCCCACCTTGCCGGACGACCGTTACGTGTATCAGATTAAGCGAAACGCGTTCCGGCTGGGTCTCGACATCAGCGGGACGGGCGTTCGCAACGATTTTACGTTGCCCGACTCGGCCCGCCGAACGGAACAGGTGGAGTTGGTCAGGCAGTGGATTGGCGTTGCGGCCCGTTTGGGCGCACCGGTCATTCGGGTTTTCGCGGGAGTAGGTAAGGAACTGCCGACCGGCTACAACCGGGCGGAGGTCACGAATTGGGTGGTTGACGCGCTTCGAGAGTGCACGAACTACGGAGCCAAACAGGGCGTGATGGTTGTGTTGCAGAACCACGCCGATTTTATTCAAACCGGCGATCACGTGCTGGAGATCCTGCGTCAGGTCGATTCGGATTGGCTGGCCGTTAACTTGGACATTGGCAGTTTCAAAACTGGCGACTCGTACGCTCAGATTGCCCAGGTAGCACCGTATGCGGCAACGTGGCAGATTAAAGAAAACCTGTTCGTGAACGGTCGGGAAGTGGAAACAGATTTAAGCCGGATTATACGGATTGTGCGCGAGTCGGGCTACACCGGTTATCTACCCATCGAAACGCTCGGCAAGGGCGATCCGCGCGTGAAAGTGCCTAAGTTTTACGACAAAGTGAGAAAGGCTTTACAGGTAACCGGCTGACGATAAGCTAACCTTTGAACATCTTATTTATGGAGAATACTATTTTTGCTGAGTTTGCAAAGTTGTACAGAACTAAAGGACTCGTTGATAACGAGAATCGGTTCGTTCAGGATGGCATTATTAACCCTGACCTTTTCTTCAAACAGACAATAAAAATTTTATTCATTGCTAAGGAGCACAATGACTTAAACCCAAACGTGAGTGATGACGTGTATCAGCCTGGTTACTCAGGTTGGTGGAATCAGCACGTTCATTTACAATTTTCGCACAGAATCGGTGAGTGGGCTTATGGTATCATAAACGGCTTCCCTGACTACAGTGAAATAAATTACCAGCGGAAACACGAAGCGTTGAAGTCGATTGCTTTCATAAATGTTAAGAAGACAAGCGGTGGGGCATCAAGTAAGCTTAACGTAATTATGGAATACATTTCGAAAAGTAAGGAATTATTACAGCGTCAGATTGGCGAGATTGCGCCGACGATTATTATATGCTGCTTTCGGTATGATAAGTATGTTGAGTCGCTTTTGGATACTCAAGGAATGCTATTAACTCCAAACGGTTTTGGCTTTACCTTGTGGCAAGGTATTCCTGTTATTAACTTTTATCATCCCTCTTCCCGCATAAGTAAGTTTAAACTTTACAAGCAACTTGAGGAAGCTGTAAATTGCTTAATGGCAAAGCAATTAGAACTTGGAGCATTAAAGCAAAGAGCTGGTGTTGATTAGTATACCGACATCTGATGCACTCGATTAACTCAATCTTACCATGAAAAAAGACGAATCTAAATCAGCGACGGAGAGCTTCTATGGCAACTCGCGTGGCGCAGCTACCCGGCGTCAATTCCTCAAAACGCTCGGCGTTGCCGCAGCAACGGCACCTGCCGCACTCGCGGAGACTAAAGCCGCCGGCGCGACTACGCCACAGTATTTGAACTTGGTGAGAAACCACGCCAGTACGTCGGCGAACGGTAAGGTGCGCATCGCGCTGATCGGCACGGGCGGCATGGGCATCGGTGATACGCAGACGGCGTTGATGGTGGAAGGCACCGAAATGGTTGCGGCCTGTGATCTCTACGACGGCCGCCTGCGCCGGGCTAAAGAACTGTGGGGCGAAGGCCTGATTGTGACCCGCGACTACCGCGAACTGCTCGACCGCTCCGACGTCGACGTGGTCATCAACGCCACGACCGACCATTGGCACGAGAAAATTTCGTCCGACGCCATGCGCAAAGGTAAGCACGTCTACTGCGAGAAGCCGATGGTGCAAAAAGTGGAGGACGGCCACACGCTCATCAAGGTGTCGAAGGATACGGGCAAGGTGTTTCAGGTGGGCAGTCAGTTTGCCTCCTCGATTATCATTGCTAAAGCCAAAGAATTGCTCAAAGCCGGCGACATTGGCGAGATCGTTTTCGCCGAAGCGCAGTACGATCGGCACAGCGCAATGGGCGCGTGGCAGTACTCGATTCCGCCCGATGCGTCGCCCCAAACGGTCGATTGGGACACGTACCTCGGCAGCGCGCCCAAACGACCCTGGGACCCGCTCCGGTTTTTCCGGTGGCGCAACTACCAGGACTACGGCACCGGCATCGCGGGCGATTTGTACGTCCACCTGCTGACGACGCTGCACACCGTCACCGGCTCGCTTGGTCCCAACCGCGTGTATTCGAGTGGGGGGCTGCGTTACTGGAAAGACGGCCGCGACGTGCCCGACATTCAGTTGAGCATCTACGACTACCCCAAAACGGCCGAAC
>CAXUEB010000391.1:0-4565 GCA_964249775.1 uncultured Spirosoma sp. | reverse complement strand
GTACGTAGTCGACCTGCTGAATAAGAAAGTGCTCTTCAATACCTACGTATCCCACGGTCAAAAGTCTGGCGGTTTAATTGCTACGTCGTTCTCTAACGTTAATTCATCGTTCCAAACCAGTCTGGGGTTTTATAAGACGCTCGACACCTACATGGGCAAACACGGTTTGTCGCTGCAGTTGAAGGGGCTGGAGAAAGGCTTCAACGATCAGGTGCAAAACCGCAACATTGTCCTCCACGGCGCTGATTACGTTTGCGAAGAATTCATCCGCAAAACGGGTCGGCTGGGTCGCAGTCAGGGATGCCCGGCCGTGCCCTACGCCGAATCGAAGAAAATCATCCAGGTTGTCAAAGGCGGCACCTGCCTGTTCGTGTACTCCCCCAACACCGACTACCTGACCAAATCAGCTTACCTTGCCGAACCCGTAAGCTCGCTGTAAACGCCCCGACTATGCCCCACATTCCGCTCGAAGCGCACTTGCCGGGTATCACCGGACTGCTCGAATACCGTCAGGACTCGGCGGCCCCCATCCGCGAACTGACGCAGCTTCTGCTGCGGGGTGAATCGACGCTTACCGAGGGCGAACGCGAACTGATTGCCTCGCTGGTGTCGCACCGGAACGAATGCCGGTTTTGTACCACCGCCCACACGGCCGCAGCCGACATCCTGCTGGGCGACACGACAACCTGCGAGCTGGTGAAACGGGACTACGAGTCAGCACCCGTTTCGGACAAGATGAAGGCGCTCTTGAACGTAGGCGCGCTGGTGCAGCAGAGTGGCCGGGCCGTTACGCCCGAGGCCGTGGCGCGAGCTAAAGCTGCTGGGGCCACCGACCGCGAACTCCACGATACGGTGCTGATTGCAGCCTTGTTTTGTTTATACAATAAGTACGTCGACGGACTGGCCAGCGTCACCCCCACCGACCCGGCGTTCTACGCTACCCTCGGCGAACGCATCACCACCAACGGTTATAACCGGCTGAAGGGGGGCTACGACCAGTTGAAGACCACGAACTAATCCAATTAAGCCCGTTTTACGGCCGGTGTTTTGTTATCCTCCCGCGCAGCTAGCGTCGTCGGATTGGCGGCCGAATACCCGTATTCACTGACTAACGCAGCCCGCTGACGAAACAGCGCCGGGTCGTCAGGCATCCAGGTAGCCAGTCCATCCACATAGCGGTTGAACATGCAGAATGCGGCCGCAATGAGCACGGTATCATGAATCTCTTTGTCGGTTGCCCCCTCCCCTTTTGCTCGGTCTACCTGCTCGGTTGTGACGTGTTTACCGCCTTTTTGAACGCTGCCCGCAATAGCCAGCAGCGCCTTAAGCTTGTTGGAGATGGGAGCCGTTTCAGGGTTATTTTTCACCCGTTGCACCAAACTCCAATCATCGTCGCCGAGGCAGTGGCTGGCAATGGCTCCGTGAATAGTCTGGCAGTACTGACAGTCGTTTTCCGACGATACGTAGGTAGCAATTAGTTCGCGTTCGCCCCGGCTTAGGGTATTGTCAGTTGACCAAAGTAATTGATCAACCAGCAGGTTGAGCGGATACGTCGTTTCCGGGCTGAACGCCATCGGCCCCCGGATGCCGGGAAGACCTTCGGGTAGTTGGATATGGGCCATTGAGCAGAAATAGGCTTGTTTTTACGCAAAGATACCACCGTCCCGCAGAACGATGGTATCGTATGACTCGCTCGTTATTACGCTACTTTTTCCAGGCAGCCTGGTTCACCCGGCGGCCAATGACGTAGCCCATCCTGAGACCCTCCTCGCAGTCCATCCGGTAGTGAACACCGAGCGCAATGCGCGAGTACGCGTTCTCATGCGCCATTTCGTAGAAATTGTTAAAGCTCCGGGGAGCGCCCTGAAACTCCGTGCGCCCTTTGTGACAATTGTCGGTCATGGCATACGTGGCTCCGTAGATATCGGTCAGGATTTCGGCGGCAACCGCCCCAAAACACGAGTGTCCCGAAGGATAAGCCGGAAATGGGGGCGTAACGCCCTGCACGTTGGTCAGCGGATTATTGAGTTTGCTGGACCACTTCGGATCAATGGTCCGGCGGATGTACGAAACCGGCCGCTCGGTGTTGTACAGGTACTTCGAGTTCCAGCACGCCACGCCCACGTCGCTCAGACCAACCCCTAATTTAGTATACGTATACACTGCTTTTTGCAGGGACACCTTCTCTTTCTTTATGACTTGCTGCGCAATGGCTAACCAGCGGCCCGCCGGTTCGAAAGTCAGCTTGTAGATGTCGTCACTCCAGAACTCCCCAATCCACTGCTGCTCTTTGGCCAGCGGGGTCGTTGTCGAATACACCTCAAGGCCCTGCGTGTACATAGGCGAGGTAACGCTCGTACTATAGGTAACGGGCGGCCTGGCCACTATATCGCTTTCGGTAGCAACGAACGTTCTGACCTTACCCCAGTAGGGCAGCAACGCCCGGCCATAATCGGGGAACGCCGGCTGCCACTTGCCCGGTCCGGTCGGCGGCAGGTAGTCAGTAGGTTGATTGCGCAGGTAGCCTTCATGACCGGCGGCATCCGTCTTCGAGTACGCGTACACCGCTGCCGCCATATCCTGACCAAATTTCTTTGATCGGCTCAGTTCATCGGCTACACCGGTAGTGGTTGTCAAGTCGGCATATAACCCCTCGATCTTTGCTTTGTCGGCATCGACCACGTGCGGAAAGAAACTCTTCATCAGGGCGTAGTACGTTTCGTTCACGGCCACATCCCAGCGATACGACTTGCCCGTTTCGATTTTAGGCACCGTCAGTCCCGCAAACCGGGGTGCTATCGACTGGTAGTCCATTGAGCCGGGAACAACGGTTTCGTAAGCCCCCAAGTTAATATACCCCAGAGTTCGGGCGGCTACCGGTGGGCGATAGCCAGGTGCGTACCGCTCAACATCCAGGAACAAATCCATCCATTTCACCGCCACTGACGCATCGGTGATGGCCGCGCCGGGGGTTGGCGTTACGTCATCGCGGGTGGGTTGGCAGGCGGCCACCATCCATAAAAAGGCAGCGAACAGCGTGCCGTGTAGCAGCCGGACAAGCCGGGATCGTTTAATGAAGTTGACGGCAGGCGTAGAGGTAGGCATATGTGTATTTGGTTAACGTGGATGAATGGACTGATGAAAAATGGGCGGATTCGCGTTTACTCTTCGGCGGCTGCCGGTACCGTGTATCCGTGCTGAGCCAGTCGCTCGCCCATTGGCTCATACACGGCGGAATCGGTGGGCGAGAGCGTAGCCAACCCATCCACGTAGCGGTTGAACAGACAGAACGTGGCCGCAATCAGCACCGTGTCGTGAATGTCGCGGTCGGTGGCTCCGTGGCTACGGGCCTGTGCAACCAGCGCGTCGCTGACCGTGCGTGCGTCGGTCTGCACCCGTCCGGCAATGGTAAGCAACGCCTTCATCTTGTCCGAAATAGGCGCTGTTTGGTATTCGGTCAGCACAAAGTCGACCACCTCCCGGTCGTCGCCAAATAGGGCGCGGGCCGCGGCTGCATGGCTCTGGGTACAGAAATTGCAATCGTTCTGCGCCGACACGTAGGTGGCAATCAGTTCGCGTTCGGCCTGGCTTAGGGGCGAGTCACCGCGCAGCAGGACCTGCGCGAGTTCGTACAGGGGCTTGCCCGTATCGGGTCGGAACAGGACGAGGCTCCGAATGCCGGGAACCCCGTCGGGAAGTTGAATGTGAGGCATTTTTGAATGGGTTTGTATCTGATACGTTGATAAACTCATTGATTCGTCGTTGTCCGCCGGCTGAACCAGGTTGCCCCAAACGCCAGGGCGAACGTCAGCGAGAAGAACAGCAGTGCGTTGCCCAGTCCGCCGAACACGGCCACTAATGACCCGACGAAAAACACGCCGGTGGCGGTGAGCACCCGCCCCACGTTGAAGCAAAAGCCCGACGCCGTTGCCCGGATTCCTACCGGAAACAACAGGGGCACAAAACTTGACAGCGTTCCCTGGCTCACCCCGAAGCAGAGCGACAGCAGTGCCGTTTCGGCATAGATTACCGGCGAAAACCGGGCATTTGTGCCAAATAGCAGCCAGCACGCCAGCAGACACCCCGCAAACGTACCCAGCAGCGTGGCTCTCATCCCGAACCGGTTCACCAAAAAACCCGACACCGCTCCGCCCAGAATACCACCAATGCCAAACAGCATCATAGTCAGGCCCCGCGCCTGCCGGGCGTCAGCTTCGTTGGCGAATAGCGTTTGCACCCACGAGGGTGTCCAGGAAAAGACGGCCCACAATCCAATCAGCACCGCACTGAAAATAAGCCCGCCCTGCACCAAGCTCGTGCGGTACTGGGGCTGCCACAGCGACTGCGCACCGGGCGTGGCTGTTCGGCGGGCCGTTTGCCAGTGGGTCGATTCGGGCAGCAACACCGCCACCAAACCCGCCAGCATTACTGGCAGAACACCTAAATAAAACGCCTGCCGCCACGCACCTACCAGCAGATTCAGGCTCCCGGCCAGCACGATACCCACCGGGAACGACATCGCCAGTAACCCCAGCACCACCGGCCGCCCCCGCTCCGGCCAGATC
>CAXUEB010000390.1:0-4594 GCA_964249775.1 uncultured Spirosoma sp. | reverse complement strand
CCGACAAGCTGTTTCGGCGCTACCGCGAGCAACTGGGTGGCTGGCGGTATGACTTGCTTCGGCAGGCGCAGGCGGTGCTGGTGCCCGAACCCGTTCGTCGGTTGCTGAACCTGCCCCGCAAGCCGCCGTTGTCGTACACGATCGGTTCATACAGAATTATTAATAAAATCGGCCTGCGG
The DNA here is from genome assembly GCA_964249775.1 of uncultured Spirosoma sp. Classification (GTDB taxonomy): domain Bacteria; phylum Bacteroidota; class Bacteroidia; order Cytophagales; family Spirosomataceae; genus Spirosoma. The sequence goes on along the minus strand of CAXUEB010000390.1, from coordinate 4,415 downwards.
TCGCTGACGCAGCGGCTGTTGCTACCCACCGAATACCTGGCCCGGATTCAGGCGCTGGACAAATAACATGACTTCCTCTCCTATCACGACCTCCGTCTTCGATCTGTTTAAGATTGGGCCGGGGCCGTCAAGTTCGCATACCATCGGCCCGATGAAGGCCGCTTTTGACTTTCGTCAACGAGCAGGCGCTCTTTCGACCGATGCGCAGCAACGCGCCGAAGCCATCCACGCTCATCTCTACGGTTCGCTGGGGGCAACGGGTAAAGGCCACGGTACCGACCGCGCCGTCGTAGCCGGGTTGCTGGGCTGGCAACCCGAAACGACCGATCCGAAAGCGCTGCTTGGTTTGCTTAAAGACCCGGCCGTTACGTATGCCGTTCCGGTTGGGAATGGACAAACGGTAGCCGTTGGGCCGCAGCACGTTCATTTTGAACGGAAACGGATGACCGGTCCGGCGTTCCGGTCGCCCTACGCCAATACGATGGTGCTACGGTTGACAACCGCCGACGGACAGACGCTACTTGAAGAAGAATACTATTCGGTAGGGGGCGGTTTTATCCTGCGCAAAGGCGAACCCGAGGTCGATCCGGCGACGGTGTCGGTGCCGTATCCCTACAGCACGATGGCCGAACTAAAAGCGCAACTCACGGCCCACAATCTGACGCTGGATGAACTACTGATCGCCAACGAAATGGCCCTGACCGGCCGCAGCGTGGGCGAAATTAATGGGCGGCTCGATCAGTTGCTCGACTTCATGCACAAAGCCGTTCGGCGGGGGCTGCGCCACAAAGGCACGTTGCCCGGCTCAATCCGGCTGGCCCGCAAAGCGCCCGTACTGTTTGAGCAGGCGCAGGGTCTGAGCCAATCGTCGGACAGTTTTCTCATTTTTCTGAACGCGTATTGCTTAGCGGCTTCCGAAGAAAACGCGGCCGGGGGCATCGTCGTCACGGCTCCTACGTCGGGTGCGTCGGGCGTGATTCCGGGACTGACGTATTTAGCCAAGCACCATTTTCACTACGACCGGGCCACGCTGCGGTCGGGGATGTTGGCGGCTGCGGTCATTGGCTTTTTAGTGAAACACAACGCCAGCATTTCGGGAGCCGAGATGGGCTGCATGGGCGAGATTGGCACGGCGTCGGCGATGGGCGCGGCCCTCCTGACGCGCTGCGCCCAGCCCAACGGCGACATACGGACCATCGAAGCAGCCGCCGAAATTGGTATCGAACACCACCTCGGCATGACCTGCGACCCCATCGGCGGGTACGTGCAGATTCCGTGCATCGAGCGCAACGCGATGGGAGCCGTTAAAGCTTACAACGCGTTCCTGCTGGCCACGTCGGGCGCGTCGTCGTTCCAGAAGATTTCGTTGGATGCGGTCATTAAAGTCATGAAAGCCACCGGCCGCGACATGTCGACCAAGTACAAAGAAACGTCGGAAGCCGGGCTGGCCCTGAGCGCGACGGAATGTTAGAAAAAGGTGAAGGGTGAATAGCGACTCGTGAGGGGTGAACGGTGCGTGATCATTTAGCGCAGTCGCTCTTCACCAACCGCTATTCACCCTTCACAAAACAATCCGGGGTCGTTGCGGTGTTTAGCAGGCATACGCAACATCTTCCCCATCAAACGCATGACAACGGTCTATACGCCACAGCAGCAACGGTTTTTGCTTATCACCAGCTTAGTCATCATTGCGGGCTTCATCATCGCCGGCCTGCGCGGCTACGCGTCGGCTTTTCTGGGTGCGGGCATTTTGTACGTCATCTTTCGGCCGTGGTTTACGGCCTTGGCCTTAAAACGGGGCTGGAACCGATCGCTGGTAACGACGCTTCTCATCCTTTTCTCGTTGGTGGTGATTGTTATGCCGTTTCTAACCCTGAGTTTGTTGCTCATCGGCCGAATTCAATACTACAGCCGGAATACCGAGGATATCTTAAATCTCATTCGCAAAGGCGAAGAACTAACCGGATTTCAGATTACTAATCCGCAGAACGTGCGCCAGATTCTGCAGCAGGGCGCTACCTACGCCAGCCGTTTGCTGCCGTCGTTGGCGGGCGGGGCGCTGGATTTTATCGTTATCATCGGCCTAATGTTTTTTACCCTGTACTTTATGTTTGTGCAGCAGGAAGCCTTCCAGAAGGGCTTGCACAAATACCTGCCGTTTAAGCGGGATACGCAGCGGGAACTGGGCGAATCGCTGAAGAACAACGTCAACGCCAACGTACTCGGCCAAGCGTTGGTCTGCTTAGTGCAGGGCGTACTGACCGGCGTTACGCTCTGGATTTTCGGGGTACCCGACGCGGCTTTCTGGGGCGTTATCGGCTTTTTTATGGCCTTTATTCCCGTGTTGGGCACGCCCTTGGTGTGGGGACCAGCCGGCTTAATCAAGCTCTCGCAGGGCGACACGAGTCAAGGTATCGGCATCCTGGTGGTGGGTATCGTGGTTATTATTAATATCGACAATCTGTTGCGCATTATGCTGGCCAAGCGCATGGGCGACATTCACCCGTTGGTGACGCTGGCGGGTATTGTGCTGGGCGTACCGATTTTTGGCATTCTGGGCTTGGTTATCGGGCCGTTGCTGGTGTCGTATTTTATTGTGTTAATGGGCGTTTTTGAGCGCGAGAACCGGCAGCAAGAGAAAGAGGCCGCCCAGGCGCAAGTTCAAGTAGAAGAAGCCGCACGAGCCACGTAAGCAAACCAAAAACTCCGCTCCACAAAAAAGCCGGCCGGACTACGTAGTCCGGCCGGCTTTTTTGCAAAATAACAATCGGCAAACGGCTAACGAATTAACGTCGACTAATTCATGCCTGTTATTTGATTGATTAACGCACAGTCTGCCCTTCAGTACCCAGACGGATTCACATGAGCAATCCGCGGGGCTACGCGGCAGCGACTTCACAATCAAGTGTGTCTGCTCTTGGTTAGGCAAAGTATAATTTCGGATCGATTCCATCAGTCATCCGCCTAAACCAACGCGAGTCCTGCCTTTGAGCAGGACCCGCGTTTACGCATTTACTTCGTTTACCGACCCGTTCGTAGCGCGGTTCGGGTGCGCCCAATTACAAACGGCACGCATTTAACGGGCGGGCACTGGTTGGTAATGGCGGCATCAACCGTTGGGTTGTTCCGGCCCAGATCACCGACCGGCAGCGCCGTGTTGATCGCCACTACGGAACTGAATCCAGTAGTCGGATCAAAGTCGCTGTCTAAATTATCCGGTACACCGGTCCGGTTGGCATCCGGGCTAATCGAGAAGCTCGTCGGCAAAGTCGTTTGGTCGATCTGCACGCGGTAGTTTCCCGTAGCTAAGCCCGTGAAGGTATAGAAACCGGCTTGCCCGTTCACCGTCTGCGTAACGATTGAGGTCAGCGACGCAAACTGGCCCGGCGTCGTCTCGACGAAGAGCGTCAACCGAACACCATCGACACCCGGCTCATTCACGTCCTGACGACCGTTGTTATTCAGATCGTTCCAGACGAAGTCGCCGATGGAACCGAGTCGCTCGCAGACCGGCACGGTTACGTTGACGGTGTCTTTACAGCCGTTGACCGTTGTAAAGACAAAGCTGTAACTGCCCGCCGTCAGGCTGCTGACGCCCGTCGTGGCGCTGTTTGGCGTGGCAATCGTGGCTGGTTCGCCCGTCAACTGGCTCCAAGTACCCGCGTCGGCCGAGACCACGGCGAGCGTCGTGCTGGTTGGCGTACTGCCATCCGTTCCGCAGGCCAGCGTCTGGTCCGTCCCGGCATTGGGCTTGGCGTTGACCGTTACCCGGATGCTGTCGATACGGAAGCAGCCCGTCAGCGGCAAGGTCACGCGGGTAAAGAACGTCGTCGACACCGTTGGGCGAACCGTCAAGTTGGCCAGGGGGTTGACCTGCGCCTGGGCGTCGAGGGCCGTGGTGAAGAACGCGCTCGTCGTACCCGGCTGCGCCGTCAACTGGCCGCCCAGATTAACCGACTCGCCCAAGCAAATACTGACGCTGGCCACCGTTGCCACCGGCCGTGGACTGACCGTTACCGACACAAACGTCGTATCCGAACAACCCGTCGAGCCACTGACGACTAACGCGAAGAAATTCGTCTGACCCGGCAGGGGTAACTGACTACCCGTGAGGGCGAGCGACAAGCTGGTGGCACCGTTGATGGCCGCGCCCAGCGCACCGGTCGTATCCGCTAACGGGCCAAAGAACTGGCTGCTGGTCACCGTACCGCTGAGTACCGTACCGACGATAGCCGCGGGCTGCGTGCCTTCGCAAACCGTCTGCGACCGCAGGGCCAAGTCAATGCTGACGACGGGCCGGACCAGCAGGTTCACGCTGATCTGCGTTGTATCGGCGCAATCGAAGGCGTTGGTGCCAATGGCCGTGAACAGATTCGCACCGGCCGTTAGACTAACCGCGGCTGGGTTGGCAATAA
>CAXUEB010000389.1:0-4647 GCA_964249775.1 uncultured Spirosoma sp. | reverse complement strand
ATACAGGGTACACCCGACTCAATAAGTAAATTCGAAGTATTACATCAGGAAATATGGAAGTATGAGTACAGTAGCATTACTTTTAAATTTGATTGTGTCAGTGAGTATAATAATTTCAGTAATAATCTAAAAGTACAACTTTGATACACGTTTATACTTTAAAGTCCACGCCTTCGACAATACCCAAATAGTTACACCTCTGCAAAAACGGCTTCAACCGCTACGCTCAAGCCGGGGAGTACAGTTGAGGTGACCGCGCCTTGTTCAATAGCGAAGGCGGCTAAGTCGTAAAACGCTGCATTTTGTTAAAACAGACGATAGTCAATTGGCCCGTACGCTCAACTGTATCAATCACTACAACAAAACTAAATCAGCTTGAGAATTACCACGAATAAGCAATTCCAATAGCATAAAACTCGGCACAAGCACTACAGCTTCAGCGCAGCTTCCTTTTCGTACAGGCCGACCAGCGTGTCGACGGCGTAATCGACTTCGTCGGCGGTGTTGTATTTACCGAACGAGAAGCGCACATAACCGCGGTCGGGGTCGAGACCGGGCAAGGCCGACAAGACGTGCGAACCGACGCTGGAGCCGCTCGAACAAGCCGAGCCGCCCGAGGCCGAAATCCGGGCGATGTCTAAGTTGAACAGGAGCATGTCGCTCAACTCCGACGCGGGTAGGCTGACGTTCAAAACGGTGTATAAACTGCCGTCGAGGTTAGCCGAGTCGCCGTTGAAGCCTACGTCGGGCATCTTCTCGGTGAGCCGGGCAATCATCCGGCGCTTCAGACCCGTGATGTGCTGCCGGTGGGCGTCCATGTCGCGGTAAGCAATTTCGAGCGCCTTCGCCAGGCCGACGATCCCGTACACATTTTCGGTGCCGCCCCGCCGGTTCCGTTCCTGCGCCCCGCCGTGGATGAACGGGTGAATGGCCACCCGGTCGGCGTTGACGTACAGAAAGCCGACGCCCTTCGGCCCGTGAAATTTGTGGCCCGCCCCCACGATGAAATCAACTGGTAACGCTTGCAAATCGTGCCGAAAGTGGCCCATCGTCTGCACCGTATCCGAATGAAAAATGGCGTCGTACTGCCGGCACAACTCCCCTACCCGGTTCAAATCGAGTAGGTTGCCAATTTCGTTGTTGCCGTGCATCAGCGACACCAGCGAACGAACCGGTCGGGACCGCTCCGGCGAACCGGCCGCACCACCGGCGTTCTGGTTTTGTTGTAATATCTCTTCCAGATGCGCCAAGTCGATGCGCCCCCGCTCGTCGACGTTGACTAAACTCAGCCGCACCTTACCCTGCTTGTCGAGGTGTTGCAGCGTGTGCAGCACGGCGTGGTGCTCCAACGGCGAGGTAATAGCGTGCGTCAGGCCGTATGTTTCTAAACTGCTCCGAATGGCGGTGTTGTCGGCTTCGGTGCCGCCCGATGTAAAAAAGATTTCGGCCGGCGACGTATTGAGCAGCGACGCCACGGTTTTGCGCGCTTTCTCGATAGCCGCGCGGACCTGCCGGCCGTGGCCGTGGATAGACGACGGGTTACCGAACTGCTCGGTCAGGTAAGGCAGCATGGCGTCGAGCACTTCGGGGTCGAGCCGGGTCGTAGCGGCATTGTCTAAATAAACGGGAGCGTGCGGAGTCATTGTCAACAGATTGAGCCGGGTAGTCGGTCCGCGCAAACGTAAGGCCAACCGGTTTAACTGGGAAACAGTTGCGCAGCCGGACGGGTTCGGGTTGCATCAAATCCAAACACAATCCGAAGCCGCGTCGTTCTGTTAAAGCCACCAATCGCCTAATCATGGACTACGAAAAAGCCGCCAGCCTGATTTACACCGAACTGCTTAAATGGAGCCAAACGGCGGTGCGCTACGTACCGCGCTTGGCCATTGCCGTGCTGGCCATTGTTCTGTTCAGCGTTCTGTCGCGCTGGATCAGCCGCTTAGTCGTGCGGGGCTTCGACCGATTCAGCGACAACCTAACAATCATCAACCTGACGGGGGCCATTGTGCGGGTGGTTATCCTGGCCGTTGGGTTGTTCGTGGCCCTGAGCGTCCTAAATCTGGACAAAGCCGTCACGTCGCTGCTGGCCGGCGCGGGCGTCATTGCCTTGGCGGTGGGGTTTGCGTTTCAGGATTTAACGGCCAACTTTATTTCGGGCACCATGATTGCCCTCGCCCGGCCCATTCAAGTCGGCGACGTAGTCGAAACCAACGGCTTTCTGGGCAAGGTGCTCAATATCAAGCTACGCTCGATTGTCCTCGACAATTTTCAGGGACAAACCATCGAGATTCCGAGCAAAGACGTGTTTCAGAAAAGCGTCATCAACTATTCCCGCACCGGCGAACGACGCTTAGAGGTTAGCTTTGGCATTTCCTACGCCGACGATTTGACCCGCGCGCAGCAGGTAGCCGCGCGGGCGATTGAAGCCCTGCCGTTCGTGCAGGCTGACAAGCCCGTAGAGGTTTACTTCCGCAATTTCACGTTGGACAACGTGCAGGCCTACGTTTGGTTCTGGATTGACCAGGCCAAAGGCTCGCCCCCGCTGGCCACGAGCGAAGCCATCAAAGCTCTCAAAACCGCCTTCGACGAACACGACATCCTCTTGATGTTCCCGCCCCACACGTTTGACTTAAAGAAGCGGAAGCGGGAAGAGCAGGCTGGGCCACCAGCCATTGTCAGCGAGTCAACAACATGAGCGTTTGTAGCTTGGCCAGGCTACGGCCGAATCACCGTGCCGTCTTTCCGGCGGGTTGACCCCCAGGAGTAATCAAAGTTCAGGCCGTCGGGAAACGGAAATTTGGCCGCCACTTTTTCGTTGATCTCGACGCCGTGGCCGGGCTTTTCCTGGGCGTACATGTATCCGTCTTTGACGGTCGGGCAGCCGGGGAAAACCTCCTGGGTATTCTGCGGAAAGACGTAGCCTTCGTGAATGCCGAAATTGTACGAACAGAGTTCAAGCGCCAGTTGCGCAGCGTGAGCCACGGGTGACGCATCGCCGGGGCCGTGCCAGGCGGTTTTGACGCCGAAGAACTCGCTCATGGCCTGCACCTTCCGCGCGGGCGTCAATCCGCCGATCTGCGAGATGTGAATGCGGATGAAGTCGATGAGCCGATCTTTGATGAGCGGCACGTATTCGTGCTGGGTGTTGAACAATTCGCCCATCGCCAAGGGCACGGTCGTCTGCTGCCGGAGCAGTTTGAAGTGGTCGTTGTCTTCGGGCGGAAACGGGTCTTCAATGAAATACGGGCGGTACGGCTCCACGGCTTTGCAAAGTTGCACAGCCTGACTCAAACTGACGCGTTCGTGAATATCGTGCAAGAGTTCGACCTCGTCGCCCAGTTTCACGCGCAGGTGCTCGAACAGCTTCGGGACCGCACGCACGTACAGCGCTGGTTCGTAAATCAACTTAGGATTGGTCGGACCGGCAACGGTGACAGCGGGCGACGAAACTCCGGCCTGCGTACCCGACGTACCGACCGAACTGGCGGGCGTACCGGTGGGTCCTTTTGCCCCGTAGTTAGCGTTTCCTTTCTGGCCCATCTGCACCCGCACGTGCCGGTAACCCAGTTCCATGGCTTTGCGGGCCGAATCCTCAACTTCTTCTAAACTACTGCCCTGACCGTGGTAGTACAAATCGGCCCCAGCGCGGACCTTGCCGCCCAATAGTTGGTACAAGGGCATGTTGGCCCTCTTGGCTTTGATGTCCCACAGCGCCATGTCGACGCCACTCATCGCGTTGAACAGCACCGGCCCGTTGCGCCAGTACGAGGAGACGTACGATGACTGCCAGATGTCTTCAATCTCGTCGGCGTTGCGCCCGATCAGAAACGGCCGCAGGTACTTGTCCAAGGCCGTTTGCACGACGTAGGCCCGCTGGGTGAACGTCGCGCAGCCCAGCCCGTAGAGGCCCGGCTCGCTCGTTTCAATCTTGACGACGACCAGCCGAATGCCGTTGGGCGAGGTCAGAATGGTTTTTACGTCCGTGATGGTCAAGGGCGGCAGGCCGTTAAACGGGGCGGTGGGCGTCGGTTTGGGCCGGGATTGACCAACGGTGTCGGCGAGCGGGCCGGCCGTGAGCGCAGCGCCAGCCGACAGAAAACGAAGTAACGAGCGACGATTCATGCAGAGCGTGTAAGGGTTTTTCGGTAAAAGACAACCTAAACATTCCCCTACTGCCATCGGTTAGCGTTGAACGTTCGTTGATGACCCGATTAATGCCAATTCGATTACTACCCCTCTGCTTTTGTCTGCTTACCCTCTCCGCCACGGCTCAACCTTACCGCACCGACGTTCGGCACCGGGCCGTGTTTTGGTCGGAGATGAACTTGGCGTTTCGGACCGCCGGGAAGTGGAGTTTTCAACTCGATCACCAGTACCGGCGGCAGGCCGAAGACAACAACGGTCGCGACCTCAACGTCTTTCGCTACCCGCTGTTGCAGGTGTTCCGGCCGTGGGTGAGCTACCAGCTTTCTAAACCCGTGCGGCTGTCGTTGTCGCCGGTTGGCGTCTGGTGGAACTGGGGTCGCACCAGCGAATACCAGCCGACTACGTTTTTTCAGGAAGTGCGGGTCATTCCGCAAGTGCAAATCAGCAAACCCGCGGGCGACGGCGAGTTTATCCAGCGTTACCGCACCGAACTTCGCTGGC
>CAXUEB010000388.1:2645-4654 GCA_964249775.1 uncultured Spirosoma sp. | reverse complement strand
TGTGTTTATTTCTGATGCACCACCGGCGCAACTCTTGTATTTATAACCTCGGCAGCGGAAATGTCCTGTATTTCGGGTACCTGGCGACCAACACCTTCCGCGCCACCGGCCTTGAACCCAATACCACGTTTATCGATACGCCCGCCGATATTCGCGACAAGTACCAGTACTTCACGCAGGCCAACATGGCCAAACTCCGCTCCATCGGCTACAACCGGCCGTTCTGTTCGTTAGAAGAAGGCATCGCCGATTACGTCGGGCAGTATCTGAAGGAGGGGAAGTATTTGTAACCCTTACTCCCAAACCACTTCAATCACTTCCTTTTTCAGATCCACCGTCGTGTGTTTTTCGCCGTTTTGGCGCTTTAGCGTCAATTTACCGACAGCCACTTTGGCGGCTTCCTGCTGCATAACGTGCGTCGCGTCTTTCTTGTGAAAAATCGACACCACCGGCTCGTCCGTCGGTACAGGTAGCGTCAGCGACTTGCCGGTGGCCTTCACCAGCCGGGCCGTTGGGGGCAAGGGTTGCCCTTTCAACAAGGCCAGCGCGCGCGACGCCTGCGGGACGCCGTAGCCGACGTAGTTGTTACCGTAGGGGTACAAGTGCGACGACTGTTCAATAATTTCCCTAACCTGCTTGTTGGTCAGTTTGGGATTCGCCTGCATCAGACAAGCCGCAAAGCCCGTGATAACCGGAGCCGCCAGCGACGTGCCGTAAAGCGAAAAGCACGACACATTGGGCTTCAGGTACGGCAGGCTTTCGGGGCCGATGCTGCTGTAGCCAATGCGGTTCCAGAGTTTGGCGTTGGTCGCGCCGATGGCCAGCACACCCTGCGCGTCGGCCGGGGTGCTGATGATGCGCCACGAGCGGTCGTCGCCTTCGTTGCCGGCCGAAACAACGAGCAGAATACCCTTCTGATCGGCGGCTACCTGCGCGGCCCGGCTAATCAGGCTCGTGTGGCCGTCCATTTGCCGCGGTTCGTAATTTTCTTTGGGGTTGCTCATGCCCTTGGCGTAGCCTAACGAGGTGTTGATGAGCCGAACGCCGAGACTGTCCATCCACTCCATCGCGGCTACCCAGTTGTCTTCTTCGCCCCGGAATTCGCGGTTGCCTTGATCGGTGCGAGCGAGGTAAAACTGGGCGTCGGTGGCTAAACCATATTGCACGTTGACGGCTGGGTCGGTGCCCGCAATAGCGGCCAAAACCTCGGTGCCGTGCGTATCGGAAAAGGTTTCGAGCGTGCGAAATAGATCATTGCGGGACTTTTTGGGATTCACGTAATCGCGAATTTGCCGGACGCCCTGCCGCGCGACGATGTGCTTGAGCGCACTGACGGAATCGGCCCCGAAAAAGCCCGCGTCGATAACGCCGATGGTTACGAACCGTCCCGTCAGGCCCGCCTGCACAAAGTCAGGAGCCTGAATCTGACTCATCACCGGGGCCAGTTTAGGAGCCAAATCCTTCGCATGACCGGGTCCGTTCAGGCTGGTGATGACGATAGCCGGGTCAATGGCCACCACGGATTCGACGAACGGTAATTTTACGACCTGCTCGTGCTGCTCCGGCGTTAGCTGGGCCGACACCGCGTTAAGCCAGCGCGACTGCCGCACCGGCCGAACGCCCACCGCCCGCAATTGGCTCAAGTACTGGGCCGATACGGGCCGGTCGGCGTCATCCAATGTAAGCTTTTGCACTCGTCGGCGTTCCAGCGCGGCCGGCGAGAGGGCAGGCGCGTCGGTTGGATTTTTGGCGTCGAGCAGAATCCAGTATTTGGGTTGCGCTTGCCCCAGCAGAGCAGTCAGGCAAAAGAAAAACGTCAGGCGAAAGGTCATACAACAGCAAGTAAGCCGGGCGGGGCGGTCTGGAGCGGGAAGTGCGCACCAACGTTAACACCCAAACACCAAAAAACTCTACCGGCTTTTTGGTTTCTTTGCAAACCTAACAAGAAATGCCTGGTATGCGCTATTTGCCCATTGACAATCAACTCTTCGTCGGCAACCGGCAACGGC
>CAXUEB010000388.1:0-2635 GCA_964249775.1 uncultured Spirosoma sp. | reverse complement strand
CCTGCTCAAGCCGAAGTCGCTCGTGGTGCTGAACGCCAACGACATTTTACCCACCAACGCGGACGGCACGATGGCGTTCCGGCAAAACAACGACCTATTTTACCTGACCGGTGTCGACCAGGAAGAAACCCGGCTGGTGCTGTTTCCCGATCATCCTGATCCGAAGTACCAGGCGGCCTTATTCCTGCGCGAAACCAGCGAGTTGATCGAGATCTGGGAAGGTCATAAACTAACCAAAGCCGAAGCCGAACAAACGACGGGCTTGCCGCAGAGCCAGATTTACTGGACTGGCCAGTTCGAGCAAATCTTCGGGCAACTGGTTTTCGAAGCCGAGTTTGTGTACCTCAATACCAACGAACACACCCGCGCGACGGTAGACGTACAAACCCGCGATGCGCGCTACATCGACCTATTCCGGCAGCAGTATCCGCTGCACAAACTGGAGCGGCTGGCCCCGCTGATGCATCAGTTGCGGGCCATCAAACAGCCGCAGGAAGCTCAACTGTTACAAACGGCGGCCGACATTACTGATCGGATGTTCCGGCGGCTGCTGAGTTTCATCAAGCCGGGCGTGTGGGAATACGAGATTGAAGCCGAGATGATGCACGAGTTCATCCGCCACCGCTCGCGGGGCGCGGCCTACAGCCCGATCATTGCGTCGGGAGCGAACGCCTGCGTGCTGCACTACATCGACAACAGCGCGCAGTGCCAGGACGGCGACATAATTCTGTTGGATTTAGGCGCGGAGTACGCCAACTACAACGCCGACATGACGCGGTCGGTGCCGGTGAACGGACGGTTCACGGAGCGGCAGCGGGCCGTCTACAATGCCGTGCTGCGGGTTATGCAGGAAGCCAAACAAATGCTGCGCCCCGGCAACCTGTGGGACGAATACCAGCGCGAAGTGGGCAAGGTCATGGAATCGGAACTGATTGGCTTGGGTTTGCTCGACCGGACAGACGTCGCCAACCAAAACCCCGACGCGCCCCTGTACAAGAAATACTTTATGCACGGCACGTCGCATTTTTTGGGCTTAGACGTGCACGACGTGGGTAACAAATACCGCCGGATGGAGCCGGGCATGGTCTTTACCGTCGAGCCGGGCATTTACATCCGCGAAGAAGGCTTGGGCATTCGGCTCGAAAACAACGTGCTCCTAACCGAATCGGGCAATACCGACCTGATGGCCAACATTCCTCTCGAAGCCGACGAAATAGAAGCAATGATGAAGGGTGAATAGTGAGTGAATGCTTTTACGTCAGCCCGTTCACTATTCACCCTTCACTATTGACCCTACACCGCTTCCACCTGCTTGGCGTTCTCGCGTTCGAGAGCCAGGTTGAGGCTGGAATAGATGCGACGAATGGCCGTTTCGAGCCGTTCCCAGCCCGATTCGGAGCGCAGATCGATGTCAACGATCTTGTCGCGCTGACTACTGGTCAGGACCATGTACGTAACGGCCGAAACCATCAGGCTGGTGATGGCAATCGGGTCATAGTCCGAATAGGGAGCCAGTTTGTCGACCAGCATCTTGTACGACTGATCGCGGAATTCGGCCAGCCGCCGGGCCAGTTCGGTTTCGCCGTGGGTCATTTCCCAACGGATCAACTCTTGGGAGGGTTTGCGCGCGCGGAACTCGCGCATGAACTGGATGGTGTACTCCGACCAAATTTTGCTGCGGTTTTCAGCCGGCAGATTTTCCGGGACCGACTCCAGAAACTTTTCGTTGAACATGGACAGGAAAAATCCGCGTTGCACGTAGGCTTCGAGCAGCCCGTTCCAACCCCCAAAGTACCGGTAAATCAGTACTTTGTTAACGCCAGCCCGTTCGGCTACGGCGTTGATTCCGGCCTTCTCGGTTCCCCGTTCAGCCATAACTTCGCCCATTGCCCGCAGAATGCGTTCCATGGTCAACTGGCGATTGCGACGTTTGACAACTTTCATACTGCTCCTGTTTACGTGTTAATTAGGCGTGCTTGACTCGACTATTTGGTTGGGGTATGCTTATTACTCTACCATAACGATAGTCTGGCTACAAATATGTCCTAAAACAACAACCTTAGCAAGTGTTTTGGTTACCGACGTACCGGAAAATTGATAAACTGGTCTTCCAACTGACGGATTGCGTCAACTAATTTAGCTTTCGTGACGACAATCGGCAACCAAAAGGGCAAGAACGGGTCTTCGTGCCAGTCCGGGGCAATCTCAAACGCCAGTTTAATTTGAAGTAAGTATTCCTCGCTGTCGGCCGAGATGCACTCGAAGCCTAAGCAAGGTTCAGCAAATAGCAGCCGGCCCGGCGACCGCCCCGTGCTGTGTAATTGACGCAGCCAGTTGATGAGGGCATCGAGTTCGTAGGTGTGCAGGATAGCGGCCGTTGACGTCGATTGATGGTGCTGCCAACCCGTTCGGACGGCCACCCACAGCAGGTTCCGGTCGGCCACGGAAGCAGTGGTCGCCGGATGCTCGTAGTCGAGAACGTTCAGTTCAAAGAAACTGCGTTGGCCAATCAGATGCATACGAACGGAAAAAGAAGACGAGCGTTACCGGGCAAGCGGTAACGGATTGACTGTACGTTTATAAGGTGGGCATCCGTGACAAAAAGCACAAGCTTCACTACTTCATTCACGAACCA
>CAXUEB010000387.1:0-4684 GCA_964249775.1 uncultured Spirosoma sp. | reverse complement strand
TCGTCCATGAACCGAACGTCGGCGGGCAAGGGCGGGTGGTGCATAAACACCAGCAGGTTGTTGTCGCGCAGGGCCGCCATGAACTCACGGAGCCAGGTCCACTGCGCCGGCGAAAGTTGCCCCTTGGCGGTGTCCAAAAACAGGGCCGGTCGGCCTTCGAGCGGTAAGGCGTAGTAGAGTTCGGAGCCGTGCAGGTGGTGGGTCAGGTTGAACACCTCCGCCATCATTACCGAGTTGTCGTGATTACCGGCGATCAGATAATACGGGAACGGAAGGCTGTCCAACTGTTTTTTGACCCACTCGTAAACCCCTCGGTCCGCCTTTTCGTAACATACGTCTCCGCCGATGACCAAACACGTTGGCTTCAGTTCGGTCAGAAAGTGGAGCGCGTTCAGAAAATTCTGCCGAACGTCGATGTCCTGCGGTTTTACGCCCTCCGCGTCGAGGTGCAGGTCGGTGATAAAGGCAATACGCATCGAGGATAAGGCCAATCAAACGGTTTTCGCCATGTTCCAGTACACGTCCATTTCGGCCAGCGTCATCTCGGCCAAGGTTTTGCCGTTGGCGCGGGCCTGTTCTTCAAGGTACTGAAAGCGTTTGATGAATTTTTTGTTGGTCCGTTCAAGGGCCGTTTCGGGGTTGATATCAATAAAGCGGGCGTAGTTGACCAATGAAAACAAGAGATCACCGAATTCACCTTCGGCGCGTTGGATGTCAATGGCTTGGCCCGTGTCGCTGTTGAACTCAGCCTTAAACTCTTCCATCTCCTCCTCAACCTTCTCCCAAACCTGCTGTCGCTCGTCCCAGTCGAAGCCCGCGCCCCGCGCTTTTTCCTGAATGCGCATCGCCTTAACCAACGCGGGCAGCGACCCCGGCACGCCACCCAGCACCGACTTGTTACCCTCTTTTAACTTCAACTGCTCCCAGTTGGCTTTGACCTGCTCTTCCGTTTCAGCCTTAACGTTGCCGTAAATGTGCGGGTGACGACGAATAAGTTTATCGCTGATGCCGTGCAACACATCGGCCATGTCAAATCGGTCCGCCGAATCGGTGCCCGTTTCGGACGCAATCTTGGCGTAGAAAATCAGGTGCAACTGAATGTCCCCCAACTCTTTGCGAATCTCGGACAGGTTATTCTCCAGGATAGCGTCGGAGAGTTCGTAGGTTTCTTCAATGGTCAGGTGGCGCAGGCTGTCCAAGGTTTGTTTGCGGTCCCAGGGGCACTGTTCGCGCAATTCGTCCATAATGGTCAGCAGCCGGTCGAAGGCCATCAACTGTTCCTGACGACGGGGCGGTAAGTCTTGAAATTGCTTTATTGCGCTCATAAACCTATGAGGTTTCTAAAACCGGGACGCGTAGTTGTTATGAGTTTGACGAAAGCTGAACTTTGTGATAAATCTCGCGCAGGGGCAAGGTCAAGTCGCCGAGTTTGGCAACGCTGTCGAGGGTTTTGTAGTCACTATTCAGCCAAACGTCGGGCTGATCGGTGCGTTCGTACATCGTGAGGTAAGGCCGATTCTGAGCAACGTAGACGACATACTGCAAGGTTGGCAACTCTTTGTAATGGGCCAATTTCTCTTCCTGATCGTACTTCCGGGTTGCGGGCGATAAAACTTCAACGAGTAAATACGGGTTGGTGATGATGCAGGTTGAACCTAACTTAAACTGCCACTGCCCTTGCGTAACCATCAGGTCAGGTTGGTAATACCCTCCGCCCGGCTTGGGAACTTGAAGCCCGGCATTACTGCTCGTTACCAAAAAGTCTTTATCTCGGTAGTAGGCGAACAAAAGATAATTAATAGCAGACACAATCAGTTCGTGAAGGGCAGTTGCTAAACTCATCGCTACAATTTCGCCGTTGTGGTACTCTAATTTTCCCGGAAAGTCAGGGGCAATGTCTAAGTACTCGGCCTCTGAAGCCGGTACGCGCACCATTTCCTGCGTTTTGATTTGTTCCAGCAGGTATTCCGCCAGATTGTCGACTGCGATCATCGTTGTGCTTGCTTACTGGTAAAACTAACAAAAAAAGGAAAGGCTTTGGGCCTTTCCCTCGACTTTTTAAACGCATCGGCGCGCTACGCCTTTATCATCCGCTTCACCGCCCGGCCGTCGTCGGTTTGCAGGCTGTACAGGTAATACCCGGCGGGCATCCCCGAACCGCTCAGCGAGACGGCGTAGTTACCGGCGTCGAAGCGACCCTCGCGCAGGACGCTCACCGTGCGGCCCTGTAGGTCGTGCACCGACAACCGAACGGTCTGCGCCCGGTTGAGCGTAAACTGAATCTCGGTGGCGTCGGCGAAGGGATTGGGCGTGTTCTGACCCAGCGCAAACTGACCTTCTGTCACGCTTAGAACCGGTGCTTCGCCAAAAATGGGCAGCGTCTCGAACGAGCGACCCAGAATAGACTCGCTCGTGGCCGCATCGACGCCGAGGTGATCGCGCAGGACGCTGGCGTAAACCTGCCGGAAGTCGTTTTTGAATTTCAGATCGCCGTTACTGTCGAGATCGTTCAGGTTCGGGGCCGTGCCAACAATGCCGCCCCGGACGGTCTTGCCCACTACAAACAAGGGAGCCGCCGTGCCGTGGTCGGTGCCGGTGATGCCGTTTTGATTCACGCGCCGACCAAATTCCGAAAACGTCATCACCGTCACGCGCTCGGCGAGGTTCTGCACGGCTAAATCGTTGGTAAACGCAGCCACGGCGTCGGCCACGGTTTTGAGCAGCGTGGCGTGTTGGCCGGCGGTGACGTTGCCCGTTGTTACCTGATTGGCGTGCGTATCGAAGCCGCCAATGGTGGTCAGGTACACGGGCGTCGTTAGCCCACCAGAAATTAGGTCGGCGACGATAGCCAGTTGACGGCCTAAGCCCGTGTTGGGATACGTCACAGCGTTCTTGCCCGCGTCGGCTTTCTGCTTGATTACGTCCGAATATTGCAGCGACTGGGCCGCAATCTGCTTCAGAAACTTTAGTTCCTCGCCCGCCATCGTGTTCGGCACACCCTCGTCGTCGGCGCTGCTGCCCTTCACCAACTGGTAAAACGCGTCGGGACTGTCGAACACCGTGCCCATCGACCCGACGTTGCTTTGCAGCAGCATCGACTCCACCGAACCCAACTGCACGGCCAACGGTTGCTCGGGCAACGTAATCGGATACGTTGGGAATTTCCGGGTTAAGTACCGCCCGACCCAGCCCTCGTCTTCGTACGTGTTCGCGTCGGAACCCGACAGCCAGATATCGGTCGAGCGAAAATGCGACCGGTTGGGCGACTCGTAGCCAACGTTCTGCACGATGCTCAGTTGGTTGTTGTCGTACAACTCCCGAAAGGCACTCAGGGCCGGATTCAGTCCCAACTGACTGTTTAGTTTCAAAACTTTGTCTTTGGGAATGGCAATGGCTGGGCGCTTCTGGTAATACACGTCGCTCTCAAACGGCACCACCGTATTGAGGCCGTCGTTGCCGCCCGATAGCTGCACCAGCACCAGAATGTTGCCATTCGTGCCCTGCATGTCGATGCGTAGCGGATTGTGCGCGTAGGCCCGCCCCGGAATTCCCTGCAAACCAAACGCCACTCCACCCGTCAGCAGGCCCAGTTGGCGTAGAAAGTCGTTGCGTTTCACGCGGTTGATCGTTAGCTAAGTTGATACTCCGGCAGGCGCATCAACGCCTTCAAAAATTTCTGAATTCTGACGTCGGCCATCGGCGTGTTGGTCGACCAGTTAGCCGCGATAGTACCGTCCAGCAGCGTATCTAAAAGCAGCTTTTCTTTGGCCGGCGTCGGCGCAACGGCCAGCATCAGGGCCACCACGTCCTTGACAAACTGCGCGGCATTCTCCGAGCTTTTGTAGCTGCGGGCGTAATCGAGCGGCACGACCTTGAACGACAAACTCTGTCCGTTCGCCCGACGCCCGTTGACGACCGAGTCCGTATAGCCACCCCGCGCCGGATACGTGTTGGAACTAATCCAATCGCGCTGACCCGGCCAGCCGGCTACGTCGGGTGGGTAAAACAAATACTGCTGGAGAATACGCGCCTGATCGGCCACGTACCCGAAGTCGGGCGCGCTAACGTTCAAGTACTTCAACGTACCAACGGCCAGTTCAACGGGGTTCTTGATTTTAACACCCCGGTGGGCGGGTTTGTAGAACTCGTCCGCCGTGAGGAGAAACTGCAACGCCGACCGAATGTCGTAGTTTGCCCCGCGAAACACGGCGGCCATCTCCTTAACGAAAGCGTCGTTGGGCTTGTAGTAAACGAATTCTTTGTACAGTTTCCGGCAGATGAACTCGGCGACGGCGTCTTTGGTCAGAATAAGGTCGACGATCTCGGCGTAGCCAAAATTACCCGTTTTGCCCAGAACCGTTTTGTCCCGGTCGGCAAAATTAGCCTTGTTAAATACCGCTTTCAAGCCGTCCACGCGCCAGCCGGTCAGAGCCAGGGCGGCCTGTTTAACGTCGGCTTCGGTGTAGTGACCAATGCCGATGGTAAACAGTTCGAGCAGTTCACGGGCGTAGTTCTCGTTAGGGGCGTTCTTATTGTTCTGCCGGCCGTCTAAGTAAATGAGCATGGCCGGGTCGATGGTTACCTCTTTGGTCAACTGCCGAAAATCGCCGAACGCGTGTTTACGAAACAGGGCGTTCTGCCCGTACATATGCTGCGGGTAATTCACCTTGGCCCGGTCCGATAC
>CAXUEB010000386.1:0-4703 GCA_964249775.1 uncultured Spirosoma sp. | reverse complement strand
CAGCGCACCAATCCGCCGACCATTTCGCTCATGTAACCCTGTCGTTGAAACGCCGGGTAGGTGCCGTAGCCAATTTCGACGGTGCCCGTTTCGTCGGGTTCACCTTTAAACTTGGCGTCGGCCACGATGAGTTGCTTTTGCTGGTCAATGGCGATCCAAATCGTGTGGTAAAGTGGATCGCGGGTCGGGTCCTTCAGGCGCGGCACGGTGAAGTGAACGATGATGCTCAACAACGGTTCGCCCACTTGCCGGTGGCCCTTCCGCAAGCCCAGCGACGCTTCGAGCTGCTCATTGTCGGCCACGTGCAACCGGAGTTGGTCGAGCGTCAAGGGCAACAACGTCAAGCGTTGGGTTTCAATCATAATTGCGTTGATTCTTACCCAAACTCAGCGATGTTAATTTTCATACTGGCCTTCAATCGATTAACCACATTGACTTTACGTACCCGCCGTTTTCACAGGGAAGTAAGAAACGAAATTGCCCGACCATCACCAACAAAGCGAGGCTTTACTATCTTTACATACTAAACAGCAAGCTTCTATGTCAGTCATTGAAACCAGAACGGCTATCCATGAATTGATTGATGGCATCCATGACGAGCAGTTCTTACAAGCCATGTTCACAATCTTGGAAAAGCAAATATACACAGAAACCGATTTTTGGCCCCAGCTTTCCGACCAACAGCAGGCATCCATTCGCCGGGGTATTGCCGATGCCGACGCCGGTCGGATAAAGCCGTTTGGGGAAGTGCTTTGCAAGTATCAATAATGGATGATGAATACGATATAGCAATTACGGAGGAAGCCGAAGATGATTTGGATGCAATTATTCGCTTCATCCAAAGCCAGTGGTCAGAGCAAATAAAGACCGACTTCCTGGCTGCTGTCTCCGACAAAATGAAGTTACTCACAACCGTGCCTTACTTGTATAAAGCTTCGGCAACAGAAACTACGGTTCGCGCCTGTTTGATTAACCGGCAAGTTACTATGTATTACCGCGTAAACGAGAACAACCGTCGCATCGAGGTGCTGTCATTTAAAGACAACCGTAGCGAACCGCGTAAAGGCTTTTAATAGCCGTTTTACATCAACACCACCCGACGACTCGATTCAAATATGGTCAAGCGATGTCACGCACGATCCGGTTATGGTATAAGAACAGACTTAGAGCGTTTGTTAAAGTAGGGCGAAGAAGCGCTTCTTCGCCCTACTTGTTTTTTCACTTTACGTATTTGAAAGTAAAGCACATCTCCTTTTTATTTTTATAGAATATCATTCCGTTTTTATCACAATAATTCTGAATGTATTCCCTATCCAAGTTACTAACATTTTTCTGCCCATAATACGCAGCAAATTTCTCATTACTAATAACGTAAAAATAATTTACGAGTACTTCGCTTTCAATTTTGCTTAATTTTCTTGAAATTACTACGAATTTTGCTTCCATGATGAAAAGTTTAGAATTGTTGAAAATTACTAAATAGTTTATTCGCCAGCACCGTATACGCCTGCTGCTCATCTCAAAAAAAGGCTGTTATCGATACGTAAATAATAACGGTCTGCAAGTTAAGCTTCTCCGTAAGGCTATCCGTAATACGCAGGTGATTCTAATACCGTTAATGAATCTGTTAGTGCTATCAACTTTTACGTGTTAGAGAATTTACTGCGTACTTGTTTTTCTATCGCGATTGTAGCGCACAGATAGATAGCACTTTTAGGCGAAGTCAACTAATTTTTAAACTTCTTTCAAAAATAGATGAGCGCAATAAGACTGCCTTATTGCGCTCATAGAAATTGTAACAAACTCTACCGAATGATTTGCCTGCTTACCTTTTTTTTCAGAATGATTTTGTTGCGACTGTGGTGGGTTTATGAGTTAGAAAGCTTAGCAGGATCCATTACTGCCGCGTGGGCATCCGACGCCGGGATAGAATTCGGTCGCCGTCGCGGAGGTGGTTTTCTTCCACCGTTTTGTAGGGATCAACGAAGTGGTACGGTCGCCACCACGCCCGCCGGATGTAAAAATACCACTCGTAGAAGTGCCCCCGCGCCGTGGCAATCTCAATCATTCGGTTGGGATTTTTGCGGTTGTCTTCGTCGATGGTCAGTTTGAAGCCGTCGCCGATAAGCATAATGTCGGGGATTTTGGAGCGCATGTCGTAGGGATTCGGCTCGCCGTAGTGCACGTCGAGTACGAACGTCACCACCTTCGTGTTGTTGCGGTCGCGCTCGGTCAGGCTTGGCAGGCGAATTAGAGGATTGTAGCGCCAGATTTTGTAGATTTTGGGCGGAATACGGTCGTACGCTTCAAAGGCCCAACCCAGAAAATACGGCAGGGGGAAAATCAGCACCGTGCTGACCAACGGCCGGACGTTGCCTTTAAACTCCTGGGTGTTTAATGCATCGAACAGCTTCGGGGAAAACGAGATAAAGAAAATTACCAAACCAGCCAGCAGGCCGTAAATCAGCGTGACAATCGTGCCGCGCAGGTAATCGCTGGGCTTAATCCAAGTCATAAACGCGCCCATGCTGCTTACGTGCAGCATACCCAGCAAAAACACGACGGTCAGAATGATGACGTAGTTCCAAAAAGCCACGTCGACATTGGCGGGCAAGAGATTATAAATAACGATGGCGTGACCCAGAAAGCTAACTAATAAAAATAAAACGATTGTCGCCACGATGTACAGGATGTTGACCCGCACCTCCGGACGGCGGATAAAGCGGCCCCTGGCCTGGCTAATGGCCTGGCTGGTAATGGACCGGGCTTCATTACCAAAGTTTGGTGTGTACATACTGAGAGTTAGGGTTACGCAAATTCCTGCCGTTAAAGGTACAATGATCCCGGCAAACCATCAACTACCCAAACCGGCGAATACGACCGCAACGGCCAGTTGTTAGCATTCGGTTAACAAACAATCCCCGAACCCCAGCCGTTGCTTCTTAAGGTTTGGTTCCCGAGTTCGTTGTTGGTTGCTTACCGGTAAAACAAAATAAGGCGACATTGTTGGGCACCGAACAGAGTTTTGCGCTGATTTACCCAAAAACTCTTTATTTTCGTCGCATCACTTGACGCCCTTACCCTTTACGTTTACTTGACGCGGCTATGTTGCCCAAAATTGACCACCACCCGGTGAACTGGGTCGACGGGATGAAAATATCCCGTAAGCACTTTTCGGACTTTGAACACTTCGTCAGCGACCACCTGCGCGACATTAGCGCCGTTAACCTGACTACGTATAACTATGGCTTGCTGGCTTCCGACGCGCCCGATTTCAGCCTGCGCGTCATCACCGACCAGAACCAGAATATCCGGGTGCAGTTGACCAACTGCCGGGCGATTACGGGCGCGGGTTGCCGCATCGACATCATCGGCGGGCAGCTTGAGCTGTCGACCAGCCTGCCGGCGCTGATGGAAAAGTACAACATCGCCATGGCCGATGAGTTGCAGTTCTTAGTCGTGCTGTCGGTCGACCTGTTCGCGCGCCAGCCGGAAGGCTTGCCGGCCAACAACGAGCCGTTTCCGCGGCCCCCGTTTACGCTGCCTACCTACCAGTTAACCGTCGTGCCGGGCTTTCAGTACGAAGCCAACGGGTCGGCCGGGCGCAGCAACGGGCTGGTCAACCAAGCTGCCTACGCGTCGGCTTCGTTCGAGTCGTACCACCTCATTGTGGGCCAGCTCAACTGTAGTTACGGCCAGCTAAGCAACGACGAAAGTTTCATTCCCGCTTGCACGGCCGTCAGCGCTCACGTCGGCTTAGCGACGTGGGTCGACCAATCGGCCAAGCTGTTTGCCGAACTCCAGCGCGATTCGTACCGGATTGTCACGAAGGTCATTCGCAAGCGACGGACGCAGGAAGCCTTTAAGGCGGGGCCACTGGCCGAACTAATCCGGGTGCTGGCCGAGCAGGTGGCCCACAGCCTCGACGATGTCTTGAATCACCTCCAGTACGGCGGGGCCGAGCAGCCGCCCCAGGCGTACCTGAAAGTCATCGCGCGGGCTACGCGCACCCTCAGAACAACACTCGACTGCTTAGCCGAGGAAGATAAAAACGCGCCGGCGCTGGGTCGCGAATTGGTTTTGCCGTACTTCCAAAGCTGGACCAACATCGAGCCAGCCCGGTTAGAGGCCGCCATCAACGACCTGATTGCTTACCCGTATCAGCACACCCGCGTGGCCGATCACCTGAAGGCCGTCAACCGGTGCTGGGATTTGATGCAGCAAATTTTCCGAAAGATGACCGAACTGGAATACATCGGTCAGGAAAACACGGATTACGACTTCGACACCCAGCGCAAATCGACGCACAAGAGTGACGTTCACAGCGAACGCGTCAACGATCCGTTCAGCGGTGGTTACAGTTTCCAGTAAACGGCCGCTGGGTAATCGGGTTTATCGTCCTGATGCGACACGCCTTGGTGCACGGTTTGGGACAATTACCCAATCGGTTACTTACGTCAATACAAGCACTTAACCCGTTTTCAATCGCAAATAGCCTTTACGTTTCGTATGGACCCAATTAACCGGGCAGAACGCAATGCCTCGATTTTGAACTTTGTTTTAGTTTACATCTTAATTACGGCCATTCCAGTGGGCGTGACGTACATGCTGACGCGCAAGGCCGGCGGTAGCGGTCTGAATCAGAAAGCAATCGTGGAGCAGCAAGGCTTGGCCAACGAGATGAACGCCCTGCAAGCCTACGC
>CAXUEB010000385.1:4018-4723 GCA_964249775.1 uncultured Spirosoma sp. | reverse complement strand
GTCCCGCACGCTGCCCCCTCCTGACGCCCCGGCCTGCGCCGAGTGGACCCGCACGGCTGGTCCCAACGAATCTGTGGTGCTCACGGGCGTCCAGTTTTCGGCTTTTCGAGATCAGGATTTGGGCCGCGACGCCCGCTTTTTTCTGGCTGATGGCACGGCCCGCCCGCTTACCCAGCCTCATATCCAGCGTCTGGAGGCCGACAAAGCCCTGCTGACGCTGCCCAGCGGCCTTTCTCGCTGGGGTATGTACCTGCTCTGGCCGACCAACCAGGCGGGCGCAGGCCAGCCCATCGCGCTGAACCGCACGGATGCCTGGTGGGTTGGCCCCGACCAAGCCGTTCCCGGCAGCACCGTCTCGATTTACGGCCGCAACCTCAGCCACCGCAACGACACGCTTCAATCGTTTGTTTACCTGCTACCCCGCCAGCCCACAACCGACTCGCCCCCCGGCCAGTGGCTGAGGGTTACCCAGGTCAATCCGTACCGAGTTAGCGCTCAACTGCCGGCTAATCTGGCTCCCGGTGAGTACGAAGTCTGGACCCACAACGGCCACGGGGGGGCGTACGGCTGGAGCGGGCCGCTGCTCGTAACGGTGCAACCATCCCCTGCCTGGAGTTCGGTTCGCTTCGACGTGAAAACCTACGGAGCGACGGGCGACGGGCGAACCGACGAAGGTGTTGGGGGCCGCGCCGATGCTGGCCGGGG
>CAXUEB010000385.1:3165-4008 GCA_964249775.1 uncultured Spirosoma sp. | reverse complement strand
GTGTACTTGGTCAATGATGCGCTGTATCTCAGCAGCCGGACGCGCTGGCTGGGCCAGGGTCCGGGTCAGAGCGTGCTGCGTTGCGGGCCAACCTTCTCAACCGAAGCGCCCGCCCTACTTTACGCGCACCGACTTACCGACCTTGAGTTTAAGGACTTGGCCATTGAAGGCGACCATCGCTACCGAGGCAGTTACAACGGAAACCCGACCAGTCCTTTTCTGCTGAGAGCCAGCCAGCACGTGCGGCTGACTAACCTGCGGCTGTCCTTTCAAGGTTACTCGATCTTTGACCTGCACGATACCAAATACGTTTTTCTTGACAACCTCGATCACATTGGCATCTCTTCGTTTCTGGGCAACGCCAGTCAAGTCTTTATCAACGGCTGCCGCTTTTTTCTTACCAACGACAGTGAGGTAGCCCTCACCTCCTGGGGCGGAGTGGGCGTTAGCCTAACTAACTCAACCTGCCAGGACTTTGACAACGCCGATTCCACCAGCGGGGCCGGCTGGGGTAAAGGCCGCTTTTGGAACCAAGCCGGCGTTTGGGGCAGCAACTGGCACACGTATCTGGGTCATAACACGACCTATAATCTGGCTCCCCGTCCCCACGCCGGCGTCGACCAGAACTCGGGCGAACAGTTTCTTTGGGAAGGCAACCTAACCGACTGGTCGGGCACGCCCGCGGCCTCCACCGCCCAAACCACGACGTTAGAAGGCTTTTCGGCCAGCTACCAGTACCCCCACCACGTGGCCATTATTCGGGGCAAAGGAATGGGCCAGTGCCGACGCATCACCGCCTACCAAGGCAACACCATCACCTTAGAAACGCCCTGGAACCGTTCC
>CAXUEB010000385.1:0-3155 GCA_964249775.1 uncultured Spirosoma sp. | reverse complement strand
GGGGCCCGACGCCAGCAGTACGTTGGTAGTCGGCAACTTTGCCGACCGGGTCGTCGTTTACCGCAATCGGTTGGACGGCAAAGCAGCAGCCGCATCCGGTACCCAGCACGTGGCCTCGGCCGGTATTCAGCCTTACGGCGGCATGTTCAACTTTGTGGCCGACGGTAACGTCTTGCAGGAGTTGCGCTCGGGCGTCGCTAACTGGGCGACCCAGCACGCAACCGGCGTCGACCCCAACTACTTTAGCTTGTTTGTCAACAACACGGCGCTTCGCTGCCGCTGGGGTTTGCAGAACGCCACCGACCTGACGCGGCCAGTAGGCACGGCCATCCTGGGAACAATTTACCGCCGTAATCACGTCGAGGCCGCGCTGGTGTCGGGGGTAAGCAATGTGCTTTGGCCCAGAAATTATTCCCTTACGCACGCGGTATTAGACGGATTTGTTTACGAACACAACACGTTCCAGAACGTACCAACGGGCTATTCCACGGAAGGCTTCTTCACGGGCACGCAGGACTTCGCCGACCAAGCGGGCAGCCTGGCCAATCAATTTTTTTACGCGAATACGTTCAGCGGCAAGTCGGGTCTGTCCAGATCGGCCCTAACGCTCACGGCTAAGGTAGCCCTGCGGCAGAATCAGTACGCTGGTTTCTCGACCGATTACCAGACAACCACGCCGAAGCCGGTACTGGAAATGCCGATGCGGGTTATCGACCTCATTGCACCCGCCAACAGTGAGCCAGTGCAGGCTCAGTTGACCCTGTGGAACGCGGGCACCAAACCGCTAACCTGGCAAGCCCGCAGCAGCGCGGCCTGGCTGAGCGTGTTAACAACCAGCAACACCATTCCCGACGAGCGGAGCAGCAGTTCCGTCGTGCTGGTGGCTAATCCCGCGATGTCGGCTGGCGAGCACACGGCCCTCGTTACCGTCACCGCCGACGATCAGGTGCTGCAAGCCACGGTTAAACTAACCATTCAACAAGCGCCGGCCCCGCCCGCGTTACCTCCGCTGGTGCAGCTTGTTTCACCAGCCACCAACAGCACGTTTGTTGCATCAACCGCCATTCCCATCGTTGTTGCGACGGAGCGGGTGGATTCGATTGCTAACGTAGAGTTCTTCGCGGGACCCACCCAATTAGGGGAGGCCGTAAGCCCTCCTTACAGTTTTACCTGGCACAATGCCCCCGTTGGCGTGCACACCCTGATGGCCAAAGTAACCGACCGGGCGGGCAACGTTCTGCCATCGAATCTGATTCCGATTACGGTTCTGAAGCCGGCTGGTTCAACCTGCGCCAACCGGGGTAGCCTCGACTGGCGTTACTGGGTCGGCCAGCCAATATGGGCAATCCTGCCAGACTTTTCCGTCACGGCTCCCCCAACGATGTCGATGGCGTTAACGTCGTTTGCCACGCCGGTTAACCTAACCAATCAGTACGGTTCGCAGGCCAAAGGGTTTGTTTGTCCGCCCGTGGACGGAACCTACGTGTTTTACATCGCCGGCGACGATATCGCCGACCTGTACCTGAGCACGGACGATAATCCAGCTAACCGAAAAAAGATAGCCACTGCCGACTGGACCTGTTTCGGACAGTACGACAAATCGGCTTCCCAGCAGTCTGTCCCCATTCCGTTGCAGGCGGGTCGTTTGTACTACGTGGAAGTGCTGCACTTCGAAGGCAACGGTGACGACTACGTGTCGGTTGGTTGGAAGCTCCCGGACGGCACGCTGCAACGAC
The DNA here is from genome assembly GCA_964249775.1 of uncultured Spirosoma sp. GTDB lineage: Bacteria > Bacteroidota > Bacteroidia > Cytophagales > Spirosomataceae > Spirosoma. The sequence goes on along the minus strand of CAXUEB010000385.1, from coordinate 1,419 downwards.
CCATCGCCGGGGCGCATCTGGTGCCGTTTCAACTGGCCAACCCAACCACCCCGCCGGCCAGCTTTACCATTTCTTCCGCCGGCCTTAGCCTCGACGTGTTTACCAACAAACGGGTTGTCCGGGTGGGTGATACCGTTTCGTACCATGTCCGCGTGCAAAACGATCGCCAGCTTGCTGAGCAAACCACCGGCAAAGCCACCTGGAGCAGCCGGCTTCCGGCTCATCTGCAAATCCTGGACCATGCAGGCCTAACGATTAAGGACAGCGTTTTGTCAGGCCCCATCAACCCATTAGGGCCCCTCGGCGATACCACGTTTACGTTTAGGGCCACGCCGACCGCGGCCGGCACGTACCGGCTGCTGATCCAGACGCTTCCGGTTCGTTCGTCCAACCTCAACAGTAGTCTGAACGCAGGTACGATTCAGGGCGAAAGTAGGGTAGCCTCTACGGATTTCCGAACCGTAGAAGCGGCCGATACGGTGTATACATCGCCGGAGTCGGCTCCGTTCCCGCCACCGACTGTTCTGGCTAATCCGATTGCCCTGGATTCTGCCAAAGCCGATTTAAGCGTCAACCTGATCTTGACAAGCCGCAGCCCCAAACTCAACGATCTAATCAGTTGTACCGTTTCGGTCAGCAACGCGGGCGGCACGATTGCCCATCAGGCGGGCATCCGGGTTGCGTTACCCATCGGCCTACAGTTCGCCAACGGATCGGGTTGGGCGTTAAGCGGTCAGACCCTTAACCAGGTCGTCGACCTCATTCGAGCCGGTACGACGGTGCACCTACCCTTTCAGGTGCGCGCCGTCCGCCGTGGCGTCTGGACAACGCAGACGCAGATTCACTCGTCTGGTGTCGCCGATCCAGATTCAACGCCCGGCACCGGTAACGGCGAAGACGATCACGCCCAGACCGACCTGCGCGTTCGTTGATCGGCCGCCGGCGCTGGTAACGCGCCTTCTTACCCTTGTCGTAGCCCTATGCTTGAGCCGGTTAACCGGCTCAAGCATAGGGCTACGACTGTTTATCCCAGCCTTACAAGCTCAACGTATCAACCGCGGTTCGCCTGGTGGAGCAAAGCCCTACGAATCGTTTACACCGTTACGTACCATTCCCATTCATCCAGAAAAGTTCTAAGAATCTTGTAATTCGCTTTTTGCGTTGTAGCTTTACTAATGCGTTTGTTGAATCTAATCATTTGATAATCAACAGATGAAAGCACTTTATTAACTTTAGATACGTATCTACCCACTGGGTATACTTACTTAGTTAATTAGTTATTGATCTGTACGTTGTAGTATTTAGTTAATTTGATCCCACACATGCGTAACCTTGCTCTACCTCACCAGCCGCTACCCCGTCATCCAGTCTTTGCCTCCGCAGTCGCCTTTTTTCTATCGAGTTTGGCGGCTCTTGTTC
>CAXUEB010000384.1:0-4768 GCA_964249775.1 uncultured Spirosoma sp. | reverse complement strand
CCCCTCGCCTGCTATCTTTGCCTTGTTTACCCGAATTGCCGCCGTATGGACGTTTCGTATAGATGGTTACAAGAATACATTGATTTGCCCGAATCGCCCGACGAAGTTGGCAAACGCCTGACCGGCACGGGCCTGGAAGTCGAAGGCATCGAAGAGATTGAGGCCGTGCCGGGCGGCTTGGCGGGCGTCGTAATCGGCGAAGTGCTAACCTCCACCAAACACCCCGACGCCGACAAGCTAAGCCTGACGACGGTCGACGTGGGAGCCGCCGAACCGCTACCCATCGTCTGCGGAGCGCCCAACGTAGCTGCGGGCCAAAAAGTGGTCGTGGCGCTCGTCGGCGCGACCCTGCACCCGACGAATGGTACACCGTTCCAAATTAAAAAGGCCAAAATCCGGGGAGCTGCGTCGGAAGGTATGATCTGCGCCGAAGACGAAATCGGCCTCGGTACATCCCACGCCGGAATTATGGTGTTAGACACCGATTTACCCAACGGCACCCCGGCCGCCAAGTACTTCAACCTCGAAGCCGATTACCAGATTGCCATCGGCCTGACGCCGAACCGGATCGACGCGGCTTCGCACTTCGGCGTCGCCCGCGACCTCAAAGCGGTCCTCGACCGCCCCTTGCGGATGCCGTCGGTCACCCAGTTTGTTGTTCAGGATACCAGCCTGACGCTCGACGTGCGGGTAGACGACCCGGTCGCTTGTCCGCGTTACACGGGTTTGACCCTGAGCGGCCTAACGGTCGGCGAATCGCCCGATTGGTTAAAACGACGCCTGCTGGCCATCGGTTTGAACCCGATCAACAACGTCGTGGACGTAACGAACTACGTTATGCACGACCTCGGTCAGCCGCTCCACGCCTTCGACGCCGACAAAATTGGGGGCCACCAAGTAACCGTTAAAACCCTGCCCGAAGGCACACCGTTCGTAACGCTCGACGGCGTCGAACGCAAGCTGACGGCTATAGACCTGATGATCTGCGACGCCGAAAAACCGATGTGCATTGCGGGCGTGTTTGGCGGAAAAAACTCGGGGGTAACGGCCCAGACCACCAAAATTTTCTTGGAGTCAGCCTACTTTTCGCCCACGTCCGTTCGGAAAACGGCGCAGCACCACAGCCTGAAAACCGACGCGTCGTTCCGCTTCGAGCGGGGTACCGATCCCAATATGCCCCTCTTAGCGCTGAAGCGGGCCGCCTTGTTGATTCAGCAGGTGGCGGGCGGTGCGGTCAGTTCCGAAATTACCGACCTGTACCCTCATCCCATCGAGCCGTTCCGGGTGCCGGTGCGCTACCGCAACGTTGACCGCCTGATCGGCATCCAGATCGACCGAACGGAGATGCACCGCATTCTGGACGCGCTGGACATTCAGACCGACGAGATTACGCCCGACGGTTTTGTGGCCGTCGTGCCGCCCTACCGCGTGGACGTAACCCGCGAGGCCGACGTCATCGAAGAAATCCTGCGTATCTACGGTTTAGACAACGTGCCGCTCTCAACGCACCTGGCGGCCGACTCGCTGTCGGAATTTCCCAAAACGGATTCCAATCAGTGGCAAAGCCGCGTGGGTCAGGCCTTGGCGGCCAACGGGTTCTTCGAGATCGTCACGTTGTCGCTCACCCGGCCATCGTACCACGACGCCATTCGTGCGACGCTGCCCGGCGCGGACGTGACACTGCTTAATCCGCTCAGCGAAGACTTATCCGTGATGCGGCAAACGCTGCTGTTTTCGGCGCTCGAAACGCTGGTTCACAATAGCAACCGGCGGCAGAAAGACCTCAAAGTGTTTGAGTTCGGAAAGGTTTACCACCAAGTCGTGCGCGACTCCGGCTCGGATGGGGCCGGCACGACCAAGTACGTTGAGCAGCCGCGGCTAAGTTTGGCGATGGTGGGTAACGTACAGGCCGAAAGCTGGCGGCAGAAGGTTCAGCTAATCGAATACCACGACTTGGCAACGGCCGTGCAGCGGGTGCTGAACGCGTGCCGCGTGGACCAGTTTGAGACGCAGCCCGCCGACCCGAGCTTATTCCAGTACGGCTTAACGTATTTCGTCAATAAGAAACCGCTCGTGAGTCTGGGCTTGGTGCAGCCCCGGCTAACCAAATTAGTTGACTTGAAGCAGCCCGTGTTCTACGCCGACTTCGACTGGAACGCCCTGCTGAAGCTGACGGCCGGCAAAGTCCGTTACCAGGAAGTGGCCCGCTTCCCCGAAGTCCGGCGCGATCTGTCGCTGGTGATCGACCGGGCGATTAGCTTTGAGCAGATCCGGCGACTGGCCGGGCAAACGGAACGCAAATTACTGCGCTCGGTCAACGTGTTTGACACCTACGAAGGCGACAACCTCGGGGCGGGTAAGAAATCCTACTCGGTTAGTTTTACCTTACAAGACCCGGAGCAGACCCTAACCGACGCGGCCATCGACAAAACTATGCAGCGGCTCATGGTGGCCTTCGAGCGGGAGTTAGGCGCGATGATACGGAAGTGAATGGCGAATAGTGAAGTGTCATCCGGCTCCATAGTTCACTATTCGCCATCCACCATTCACCACTCGATAGTTTACTATTTAATTCATGATTGACGAGGATCAACTCTTTGCGCACATTGAGCAGCTCGAACGCAAGATCGGGGCGCTGACGGGGCTGTATGAGACGACAAGGCAACGCGTAAAGCAGTTGGAAGCTGACAAAGAAAAGCTGACCGAACGCCTTAAAAAGCAGCAGGATCAGGCCAGACAGTCTGAGGAAAACCAAGTCGAATCAGAAAAAAAATGGTCGAAGTCAAAAGATTTTAGTAAACTTGTACAAGACAATCTGTCGGGGACAGATACGAATGCAGCATTGAAACAACAACTCGACGCGTATATCCGGGAGTTAGAACGGTGTATTGCCCACTTGAGTAGTTTGTCATAAACCTAAATTGGTTCGGGGCTTCGGCCCAGCCTGAGCCAACTACAGTGATGGAAGACCTGTCAATTCGCGTGAAGATTGCCGACCGTACCTATCCGATGACCATCGATTCGGACTCGGAGGCTCTCGTGCGCGAAACCGCTAAGCAGATTCAGGATCGCCTGAAACAGTACCGGGAGATGGGCGTTACGGACACGCAGAGCGCCATGACCATGATAGCCTTCGATTGCCTGATTGCCAAGCTCAGAGAAGAACGACGCGTACAACGATTGCAGCAAATGGTATTTGACAAAATCACTCAGTTAGACCAGGTCGTCACGCCGGTCATTACGACATAGACACACGACAGGCACACCCCTTTCTCCCCCTCCGCCGGGTTGGCGTTCAAGGCACTCGTATCGCGGCAGGTTGCACGGTTTATTTGTTCAACCCTAACGATATAGTCCAATGGACATCCCAGTTTGGTTTACAATTTTGGCCGCCCTGATTGGGGGCGGCATTGGCATAGTAATTGGCCGTCAGATGATGGCGGGCGTCCGGGCGCGGCACGAGCAGGAAGCCGAAGAGAAAGCAGCCGCTATCTTGAAAAATGCGGAGTTGCAGGCCGAAACGATTAAGAAAGACCGAATGCTGGAAGCCAAAGAAAAGTACTTGAAGCTGAAAGCCGAATTTGAAGAAACCACCAATCAGAAGCGAAATCTACTCCAGCAGAACGAGAACAAACTCAAACAGCGCGAGCAGCAACTGGCTCAGCAGGCCGAACAACAAAAGGGCCGCGAAGCCGAACTAACGCAGCAACGGGCCGAGATCACGCAGCAGAAAAATAGCCTGACTGGGCAAATCGACGCCTTGAACAAACGGCGCGAAGACGTCGACCGGCGGCAGGCCGAAGCCGACCGGATGCTGGCCGATCAGGTTGCGCAACTCGAACGCATCGCGGGATTATCGGCCGATCAGGCGCGGGAACAACTCATCGAAACCCAGCGGGCCGAGGCCGAATCGCGGGCATCGTCATACATCAAAAACATCGTTGAAGAAGCTAAGCTGACGGCCACCAAAGAAGCCAAAAAGGTGGTCATCGAAACCATTCAGCGGACGGCCACCGAACACGCCATCGAAAACTGCGTGTCGGTCTTCAACATTGAATCCGACGACGTAAAAGGTAAAGTCATTGGCCGCGAGGGGCGCAACATCCGCGCGCTGGAAGCCGCGACGGGCGTCGAAATTATCGTCGACGATACGCCCGAAGCCATCATTATCTCCGGCTTCGATCCGGTTCGACGCGAAATTGCCCGGCTGTCGCTGCACCGGCTCGTGCAGGACGGTCGGATTCATCCAGCCCGCATCGAGGAGATCGTTGCCAAAACCCGCAAAAACATCGAGGACGAAATTGTTGAGATCGGCGAGCGGACGGTGATTGACCTCGGCATTCACGGCCTGCACCCCGAACTCATCAAAATGGTCGGGCGGATGCGTTTCCGGTCGTCCTACGGGCAAAATCTGCTCCAACACTCGCGCGAAGTGGCCAAGCTTTGCGCGACGATGGCGGCCGAACTGGGCCTAAACGCCAAACTTGCCAAACGCGCCGGTCTGCTCCACGACATCGGTAAGGTTTGGCCCGAAGAGGCCGAACTGCCGCACGCCGTGCTGGGAATGGAACTGGCCAAAAAATACAAGGAAAACCCCGAAGTCATTAACGCCATTGGTGCTCACCACGACGAAATTGAGATGACCAGCATGATTTCGCCCATTGTGCAGGTTTGCGATGCGGTGTCGGGATCGCGGCCGGGTGCCCGTCGCGAAATGATGGAATCATACATCCGGCGGCTGAAAGAACTTGAAGAACTGGCAGGTAGT
>CAXUEB010000383.1:4235-4817 GCA_964249775.1 uncultured Spirosoma sp. | reverse complement strand
TTGCCATTCACCTGTTTAATTTTCGCCGGACGCGCCGGGTGTTTTTTACCAACGTGGCCCTGCTGCGGACCGTACAGACCGAAACCAAGTCGTTTCGGCGGCTGAAACACTGGCTCATTCTGACGTGCCGGTGTTTGTTTCTGGCCTGTCTGGTGCTGGCCTTCGCGCAGCCGTTTATTCCGAGCAAAAACAAGCTGGGCCTGTCGCGGCAGGGCGTGACGAGCTTGTACTTAGACAACTCGTACAGTATGCAGAACGAGCGGAATGAGAAACGGTACTTAGACATTGCCACCGGTAAATTAGACGAACTGCTGACGTTGTTTCGCAACGCCACCTCGCTGCAACTGCTCACCAACGACTTTTCGGCCGCCGAGCAGCAGGCCGGCACCGCCGAAGCCGTCCGCGACCGCGTTACGTCGGTGCGGTTTGCGCACACGCCCCGCTCGCTCGAAACCGTGTACCGCCGGCAGCGGAATCTGCTCAGCTCACTCAATCCGGGCGGGCAAAATCAATTATTCTGGTTCTCAGATTTCCAGAAAAGCACCGTCGGCGATCTGTCCCGCTTAACGCTTGATACCACAG
>CAXUEB010000383.1:2387-4225 GCA_964249775.1 uncultured Spirosoma sp. | reverse complement strand
GGCTGTTTATTGTGCCGTTGGACGCGCAGGCCACAAAGAACGTGTACGTCGATTCGGTCTGGCTCAGTACGCCGTTTATCCGCGAGATGCAGAATAACAGCGTCAACGTCAAACTAAACAACGGCGGCCGGGAAAACGTCAAAAACCTGCCCGTGCGCTTGTACTTAGACGATACCCAAACGTCGACGGCCTCGGCCACGCTACCACCGGGCGGCTCGGCGACGGTTGCGCTTAATTTTAACGTGACCACCAAAGGCTACCACCGGGGCCGGATTGTGTTCGAGGATTTCCCCATTACGTTCGACAATCAATACTACTTCGTGATCGAAGCGTCGCCCGCCGTTCGGGTGCTGCACCTGTATGAGCAGAAGGCTGCCAATTACATCAGTACGGTGTACGCGGATGATAGTTTGTTTGTCAGCCGGAGTTTCAACGCGCAGAACTTCGACGTGGGTCAGTTGAAAGAAACTGATTTAGTCGTTTTGGAGGGCGTAGCGCAGGTCAGTGGTACGTTGCGCACCGAGTTGGAGCGGTTCGTGCGGCAGGGCGGTAGCTTAACCATTATTCCACCCGCTACGCCCAACGCCGACAGTTACGGACCTTTTCTGAGCGCACTGGGCGTGGGCGGTGTGCAAGCCAGCCCGGCGAGTACAACACCCTCGCCCCTACCCTTGGCTGACCCCGACCGGCGCAGTCCGTTCTTCCGCGATGTGTTTCAACAAAGTTATCAATCCGAGCCGCTGAATCTGCCTTCGGCCGCGCCCGTCTGGCGTTGGAGCGCGGGCGAACGACTGCTGAGCCTGCGCGACGGCAGCCCGCTGCTAACGCAATCGCGGGTAGGCGGGTCAGCAGGTCGGGGTACGGCACTCCGGCAGGGCATGGTCTACGTGCTGGCCAACCCCTTAGCGAGTCAGTACGGCAATTTGGCCGAACACGCCTTGTTTGTACCAGTCATGTACAAGATGGCCGCTCTCAGCGTCCGCGCGCAGCGAACGGCGTATTCGTTCGACGAGGGGCTGTTGACCGTTCCGGTTAGTGAACCTTCGGAGCGGGCAGTGTACAAATTGAAGCGTAACAAGTTAGAGATCATTCCCGTGCAACGCATCGTGGGCAACCAACTGCTGCTTGAGATGCCGAAAAGCAACGAGCTGGCCGCCGGACAAGAAGTCGAAGCGGGCTATTACGAATTGCAATTAAACGGTAGCGACGGACCGGGCAAGACGGAACGCTTGTTGGCCTTCAACCACGGCAATCAAGAGTCGGCAATGGATTTTTACTCGGCCGACGAGTTACGCCGGGCGTTTGCGAATCAGCCGAACGTAGAAGTGTTCGACAGCATTCAGGACGGCGATTTTGTGGAGGTGCTGGAGCAGGAAAACTTAGGAAAAAGTCTGTGGAAATATTTTCTCTTAGCCGCGCTGGCGTTCCTCTTGATTGAAGTTGGCTTAGTGCGGTTCATGAAAGGATAATTGGTTAGCTTTGGCAAGCCGCTAACGCATACGACTATGACGGGTGTTGTGTTTCCAATTCCGCTTGAGCCGAACGTGGATATGTTTGAGCAATTACGTCACATGACGGATGACGAGTTTTTCTATTTTTGTCAGGAGAACTCCGATTACAAGTTTGAACGTGACGCAACGGGCAACATAATACCAATGGCACAAACAGGCGGAGATACCGGCGAACGGAATAGCGAACTTACAGCAGACCTAACGATTTGGAACCGAAAGACAAAGCTCGGTTTCGTGTATGATTCATCAACGGGCTTCAAATTGCCAAACGGCGCAACGCGTGGTCCCGACGCGGCTTGGGTAACCGCCGAACGACGCAATGCCCTC
>CAXUEB010000383.1:893-2377 GCA_964249775.1 uncultured Spirosoma sp. | reverse complement strand
CGCCCGAACAACGGCGCAAATTTCCACCTCTTTGCCCCGACTTTGTGGTCGAACTGTTGCGTGAATCTGATACCTTGAAGGAAACCGATGTCAAGATGCGTGCGTACATAGACAACGGTTGCCAATTGGGATGGTTGATTGACCCACGAACCAAGGAAGCCCGCGTGTACCGCGCCGATGGCTCGGTTAGCGTTGTTCATGGTTTTAACAACAGCTTGTCGGGTGAAGACGTATTGCCGGGGTTCCAGTTTGATCTGCGTTTGCTGCGCTAAGCAAGTCGTTTTACCTCCTTCGTTCGTAGGCCACAAAATCAAACCCAACCTCGTGCCGCTCATCGGCAGGATGGTGCTGCCGACTGATTTCCTGCCACTCGGCTTTGTCAAACGCCGGAAAATGGGCGTCGCCCTCGTACGCTTTTTGAATTTCGGTCAGGTAAAGCGTCGTGGCAACGGGTAAAGCCATCGCGTAAATCTCCGCTCCACCAATGACAAAAATCTCGGCCTGATTCAGAGTTTTCGCTTCGGTTAGGGCGTCGTCCAGCGAGTGCATGACCGTCACGCCATTGGCGTTGAAGGCGCGGTTTCGGGTAATGACGATGTTGGCGCGGTTCGGCAGGGGTTTTCCCAGGGCGTCGAGCGACTTGCGGCCCATAATAATGGGATGATGACTGGTTTTGCGCTTGAAATAAGCAAAATCATCCGGCAGGTGCCAGGGCAAGTCCGGTTTACCGTTGGCGTCGGTACGGCCGATAACGCCGTTCTGCGCAACGGCTGCGATGAGACTAATTTTCATAGCTTTCTTAACGACAAGGGGCGAAGCAAAGACCGCAAGATGTAACAAAAACGTTGCGTTCTTCGCGCTCAAAACGGATTATCTAACTCGTCTTCGCCGTTCCATGAGTTCGGCGGAGGTCGTTACGATAATGCCTTCTTTGGCCACAATCGCCCGCAGGGCCGGATCGAGCATGGCCAGCATATCGCCCTTGCGGGTCTGACCGGAATTGCTGATCTGATCAAACGTCGGCGTTGGGGCCGTGCAGTGCATGATGATGTACGTCAGGCCGGGCTGGGCGGCTTTGAGCAGGTCTATGTATTTCCCGGTTTTATACGTCCTGAGGTTTTCGTCCGTAGCGGCCATTCCGGCGGGCAGATTCCAGCCGTAGCTGGTGCCGTCGAGGTCATCGAACACGGGCAGACCGGCGTTCCAAAGCTGCTGCCCAACCTGCTGGATGAGTTGTTGCTGCGCATCGGGGATGCGGTTGGCCGCCCGAATCAGCGACGCGTGACCGCCTGGAAACAAAATCGGAATTTTCTCGTCCACCGCTACGTTTACGTAACGCTCCAGAAACTTCGGCTCAAACAACGTGCCCATATGCGAGTCCATGTGAGTCGGCTGCCCGCCAAACGCGCGGTAACGAGCCAATTGCGCCCGTATTTCGGCTTCCACTTCGTCTGCCGACGCGTGTTCAACGACCTGCGCTACGG
>CAXUEB010000383.1:0-883 GCA_964249775.1 uncultured Spirosoma sp. | reverse complement strand
CTGCTCATCGTACAAGCCCGGTGCCCGCTCGCGACCCACCAACGGCGACCACCGGTAGGCGTCCCATTCTGAGGTCAGCGGCAAGTGAACGCCCGCGTCGACGTTTGGGTGCGTTTTGAGGTAGTCGAAAAATTGCGGTACCCACCCACAGGGCATCATCACGCTGGTCGAACTGGCCACGCCCTGATCGAGCGCGTTGATGGTACCAACGTTTGATTCGTAGCTCATGCCCGCGTCGTCTACGTGGAAAACAATGACTTTTTTACCTTTCGGAAAGCCCAGTTTCTCGGCGTAAGTTTCGGTTTGGGCGGGGGAAGGCCGGCAGGCAATGACCGTTAGCAGGTAGATAAGAACGAGTTGCTTCATGGGTAAAGCACGTTTAGAGTACGTTGATCACGGATTAGTTCGTGATCCGATGACGACACAGTCATAGAAGCTGATTTCCCCGTAAAAACTCCTCAGCCGTCATGCGCCGTTTGCCCTCAGCCTGCAAGCTGTCAATCCGCAGCCACCCATCGGCCGCCCGGACTAAGATAGCCGTTTTGTGGTCCGTCGATGCGGTACCTGGTTCGGCAATAAACGGCGATTCGTTGGCAACCGATACGGCGTAAATCTTGAAAAACTTATCATTGATTAACGTCCAGGCGGTTGGGTACGGCGACAGGCCCCGCACGAAGTTGCGGATAGTACGGGCGGGTTGATTCCAGTTGATTTCGGTGGTTTCGCGGCTGAGCTTGGGCGCTGACTTGAGTTGGTCGGCGGGGGGTTGGGGCGTTCGGGAATAATCGCCCGCTTCGATGGCCCGCACCGTCTGCAAGACTAAATCGGCCCCGCGTTCGATTAGCAGGTCTTGCAGCGTACAGGCCGTATCGTCGGGGTGGAT
>CAXUEB010000382.1:4494-4820 GCA_964249775.1 uncultured Spirosoma sp. | reverse complement strand
AGCCGGGCCGTTCCAGACGGTGCCGCCGTTGGCGGGTTTGGGCGTACCGTAGCGAGTAGTCAGGTACGTTTCCAACTCCTTTACATAGGTGTCAACGGAAGGACGGTTATTCAGATACAGGTCTACGTCGATAGCCGACACTTTGCCGCCCTGTTGATAATACAGCACGTCCATACTTTCGAGATTTGGGTATTCCACCGTATAGCCGACGTGCTGCGCGTCGCTCTCGAACGGTTCTCCTTTTTCTTTAGCTTTAACGGTGACAAAATCATCGCCGAGGTTGATACCGCGCCAGTGGCTGTCGCGCGTCAGGCCGAGGTCGGCCA
>CAXUEB010000382.1:0-4484 GCA_964249775.1 uncultured Spirosoma sp. | reverse complement strand
CGTCGTTGACGGCCGGATTGTGGGCTACAGCGGTGGTCGAGTCGGTGGGTTGGTTATTGGCCGGCCGACGGCTGTTGCAGGCATCGCCCAAACCGATCAGCAGGAGGGCACACGCGGGCCAAATCCATTTGTTCATATCTCTACGTTTGATTCCGCAAAGGTAACGCGCTTGGGCGCTGCATCCGATACGGGTTACCGCCACACCCTTGTTTTGTTGTCCGTCGTAATTTATCATTGACCGCTCAGTTGTAGGACTACTTTCTGTCGCGAACAACATTGTTACGCCCTTTTGCCTATTCGGTGCTGGTGCAGACCATGTCAAAAAGAGCCGGTGGCTACAGCAATTCTACGAACATCTCAAACAAAGCGAACCCGTTCGTTCTTAACTTTTACGAAGTTATAGACATCGTCCGGGGCGCATAGACCGTCAAACGTTAACACGTCGGTACACAAGATGGCTTCTCCACACTACGAATGGGGTGAACTATTGTACGAGCAGGGACGCTACGAACAGGCTATCCTGGCGTTTCAGCAGGCCTTGGCGCAAGACGCCGGCAACAGCTACGCCAAGTATTTGTTGGCCTTTTCGTTGTACCAACTCAACCGCCCCACCGACGCCCTCGTTCTGGCCGATGACCTCTTGACCGAAGCGCCCGACAACCCGTATTACTTCGACCTGCGGGCGCAGTGTTTGTTTGACCTCGGTCGGCGTAAAGAAGCCTTCTCGGCCGCTGACGAAGCAATTACGCTCGACCCGAACGAAGTTACCTTTCATCATTCCAAGAGCCGCCTGCGGCTGACCCTTGGGCAGTACAAAGCGGCCTTGAGCAGCGCCGAAACGGGTCTAATGCTCGATCCTCAACACGAAGGCTGTTTGCTCATTCGGGCGCAATGTCTGGTTATCTTGAATCGCCATGTCCAGATGGCCGACGCCGTAACCGACGTACTGCGCGTTGCTCCCGACGACGCGTCATCGCACATGACCGCGGGCATAGCGATGATTATGCTGGGCAATCACCGACAGGCCCGCCAGCATTTTACCAACGTTCTGCGCCTTGACCCCAAGCTTGATTTAGCCGAAGTTGGCTTAGCCGACGCGATCAAGTCGCGGAGCTGGCTCTACCGGCTGTATCTACGTTATACCTTCTGGTTAGGGCGACTTCCTCGTGTGTTAGAGCGCATGATGTTTTTTCCTGGATTATACGTTGGTATCATTTTCCTTGCCGCCTACCTGCATTTTCGCGTCGATCTTTTTGCGGTACTGTTCTTTGTTTCACTTGCCACCTTACCGTTAAGCTGGCTCGTTGAACCAACGTTTACCCTTCTGTTTGCCTACGCTCCAGACAGTAAACACCTGCTCCTTGAACAGCCGCGCCGGTTGTACCGCTGCATTCCTCCGTTACTTCTGTTAGCCGTCGGCTTGATTGTCTTTGACGTACTGACTTGGCCCGCTTACGTGGGCAGTTGGGCCGGAATTGGGTTAATGCTGTTTAGTTTGTGCTACCTACTTTACGGCTGGGCCAAGGCAGAAACGCCATTGGGTAATCGCGTCGGCAAGATTGTGGCCATTGCGTATTGTGGGTGCATCGGCGCTGTGGTAGTCCTGCAAATTCTGACCAAACTGGGCATGTTGGGAGCCATAGCTGGCATCATGCTATTTGCCGTCAATGTGGTTGGTGAAACGTACTGGCTTTTCTTTGTCGTTAGTCGAGAGCAGTACAATGCATGGCGTAATAGGCGCGCTAAATCATAGACAAAATGTCAATTTGACAATCTCTGTAACCTAATTTGGTTCAAAACCGCCAAAATGTCTGAGACATTATACTGGTCCGTGATTTGTTAATTGATGAGCGTAAGCAACAAGCTTTAACCTAAGCCATGAACTTTAACAACTACACCATTAAAGCGCAGGAGGTCGTGCAGCACGCGGCTCAGATGGCGCAGGGCAATCAGCAGCAGACTGTTGAGACGGGACACGTGCTGAAGGCCATTCTGGAAGAAGACCCCAACACGGTCGGGTTTCTGGCCCGGAAACTCGGCACCGATAGTAAGCGTCTAACGTTAGCCCTCGACGCGATCATCAACGGTTATCCGAAGGTATCCGTCAACGGCGATCAGCCGTCCGGAACCTACCTCGGCAATGATCTGAACGCGGCTTTGGGGCGGGCGCAGACGCAGATGAAAGACTTTGGTGACGAGTACGTGAGCGTCGAAATGGTGCTGCTCGGCCTCGTGGGCGGTAAAGATGCCGTTGCCACATTATTGAAAGACATCGGTTTTAGCGAGAAGACACTTAAAGAGGCCATTCGCGAACTGCGGGGCAAAAACGGAACTGTGAAAGACCAAAACGCGGAAGCAACGTACCAGTCGCTGGAGCGGTACGGTGTTAACTTGAACAAGCGCGCCAGTGAAGGGAAGATCGACCCTGTTATCGGGCGCGACGAAGAAATTCGGCGGGTGCTCCAGATTCTGAGCCGCCGGACCAAAAACAACCCGATGCTGCTGGGCGAACCCGGCGTCGGTAAGACGGCTATCGTAGAAGGGCTGGCTCAGCGCATTGTGCAGGGCGATGTGCCCGAGAACCTGAAGTCGAAAACGATTATGTCGCTCGACATGGGCTTGTTGGTGGCCGGTGCGAAATACAAAGGCGAGTTTGAAGAGCGGCTCAAGGCGGTCATTAAAGAAGTGACCGACTCGGAAGGCGAAATCGTGCTGTTCATCGACGAGATTCATACGCTGATCGGCGCGGGCGGGGGTGGCGAAGGCGCGATGGACGCGGCCAACCTGCTCAAGCCGGCCTTGGCCCGTGGTGAACTGCACGCCATCGGGGCCACGACGTTGAAGGAATACCAAAAATACATCGAGAAGGACAAGGCCCTCGAACGCCGGTTCCAGACCGTGCTGGTCGATGAGCCGGACGTAACGGACGCCATCTCGATTTTGCGCGGTATCAAAGAGCGCTACGAACTGCACCACGGCGTGCGCATTAAGGACGATGCCGTCATTGCCGCCGTTGAACTCTCGAACCGTTACATCTCCGACCGCTTCCTGCCCGACAAGGCCATTGACCTGATGGACGAAGCGGCCGCCAAACTGCGCTTAGAAATCGACTCAGTACCCGAAGAATTGGACGAGTTGAACCGGCGCATCATGCAGTTGGAGATTGAGCGCGAAGCCATCCGGCGCGAAGACGACCGCGAGAAGGAAGCCGCGCTAAGCAAGCAGATCGCCGATCTCAACGAGCAGCGCAACGAATTGCGGGCACGGTGGGAAACGGAAAAGCAATCGGTGAACGAAAGCCGGTCGCTGAAGGAGCAGTTGGACCAATTACGTATTGAAGCCGAGCAGGCCGAGCGTGCGGGCGACTACGGCAAGGTAGCCGAAATTCGCTACGGCCGCATCCCCGAAATGGAGAGCCGGCTGAAGCAACTCAGCGCCGAAGGCCAAGCCGACGGTGCACCCGACCGGATGTTGCAGGAAGAAGTCAATTCGGAGGACATTGCCGAGGTAGTCGCCAAGTGGACGGGTATTCCGGTAAGCCGGATGTTGCAGTCGGAGCGTGACAAGCTCCTGTTCCTCGAATCCGAACTGGGCAAGCGCGTGGCCGGTCAGGAAGAAGCCATCGAAGTAGTGGCCGACGCCGTGCGCCGGAGCCGCGCCGGGATGCAAGACCCCAAACGGCCCATCGGTTCGTTCCTGTTCCTCGGTACGACGGGCGTAGGTAAGACCGAACTGGCGAAGGCCCTGGCTGAGTTTCTGTTCAACGATGACAACGCCTTGGTGCGGATCGACATGTCGGAGTACCAGGAGCGTCACGCAGCCAGCCGGTTGATTGGTGCCCCTCCGGGCTACGTCGGTTACGACGAAGGCGGTCAGTTAACCGAGGCCGTGCGCCGGAAGCCGTACAGCGTCATCCTGCTGGACGAGATTGAGAAAGCGCACCCCGACGTGTTCAACATCCTCTTGCAAGTGCTCGACGACGGCCGCCTGACCGACAACAAAGGACGCGTGGCTAACTTCAAGAACACAATCATCATCATGACCTCGAACATCGGTTCGCAGATCATCCGCGAGCGGTTCGCCGAGATTGGCAAGGGCAATGGTGCGACCGCCCGGCGCGACCAGATTATCGAAGATACGAAAGAGGAAGTGTTCGAGTTATTGAAGCAGACCGTGCGGCCGGAGTTCCTGAACCGCATCGACGAGCTGGTGATGTTCCAGCCGCTGACCAAGCGCGAAATTCGCAAGATCATGGACATCCAGTTCCGGCAGATTCAGCAACGCTTAGCGGAGCAGGGCATCAGCCTCGAAGCCGACCCCGAAGTGCTCGACTTCATCGCCCGCGAAGGCTTCGACCCGCAGTTCGGCGCTCGTCCGCTGAAGCGCGTCATGCAGCGTCGCATCCTCAACGCCCTCTCGAAAGAGATCTTGGCGGGCCGGATTCAGAAGGACGCCGTAGTGGGCATGATGCTCAACGAAGACGA
>CAXUEB010000381.1:2258-4821 GCA_964249775.1 uncultured Spirosoma sp. | reverse complement strand
GGCAACCCGTACCTAAACCCCGAACTGATGCATGCCACGGAGCTATCGCACAGCCTGACGACTAAGAAAGGCGTGTCGATCAACTCGTCGCTGTACTGGCGGCAGACCGACAACGCCATCGAGTACCTGTCTACGGTGGATACGGCCGGGGTATCGACCAACAGTCCGCGCAACATCGCCCAGCGAAAAGCGTATGGCTTAAACGTCAACCTGTCGGGTCAGCCGAACAAAGACTGGAACTTGAGCGGGGGCATCGACGGGCGGTACGTGTCCCTGAACAGCCCGGCCCTGCAACAAAGCAACAGCGGGCTGATCTGGAATTTTAACCTGAACAGTACGTACAAACTGCCCAAAAATTATACGTTGCAGGTCAACGGCAACTACGGCACGGGCTGGGTATCGCTGCAAGGCACCTCAACGGGCTGGCTGTGGTACGGTATTTCGGCCAAGCGGGAGTTCTGGGACAAGAAAGCCAGCCTGACGTTGGGCGTAAACAACCCCTTCGCCCGCGGTTTTACGCAGATCAACCGGCAGGAAGCGCCCACGTTCGTGGCTGAGAACCGTTGGTCGATCATCAACCGCTCGGCGCGACTGACGTTTGAGTGGCGGTTCGGCCAGATGACCGCCGGGGGTGGCAAGCAAAGCAAGAAAATCACCAACGACGACAGAGGGCGGTAACCGTTTGCTACACCGACTACCGATTACCGGCTGACGCCCCCTTCAACGCTTCAATCACCAGTTCTTCGTATCCGGGCAAGGTTTTGTAAGCATACGTAGCCCGCCAGTTGGTATCGGTGAAATCGTATGACACTTCGAGGTACGGTTTGTCGCCGGGGGTATCGGTGTCGTTCGGGCGGATGTTGATTTTAACCGGAATGTCGTAGTAATATTTGAAATACTGCGGATGCGTAAAATGACCCAGCGGGGTTGTGTCCCAGGGTACGAAGCCGTCGACGCCGAAGAGCGTTTCGTTGAACTGCTGCCAGCGCCGAAACTGCTCGTACACCCACCGGTCGGCTTTGGAGCCGTTGGTCAGAAAATCAATATCCGTCTTGCCCAAGAGCATAGACACGCTGCACTCGTAGCCTGATAAGACTACCCGAACGCCCGCGTCGAACAGAATGCGGAACGATTCGGGGTCCATCTCAAAATTGTAGTCGCCAACCACCGTTTTCTCTAATCCAGGTGTAAACGGTAGCCCCGGCGTCCGACCGGCGCAAACGACAACTTCCTCAATCTGCGCAACCAACTCGGGGTGATTCTGCACGACGGTTGCTACGTTGGTAACCGGCCCAATCGCCAGAATTGGTAACTTTTCCCGCCGTAGCGCATCGGCGATGGCCCGCGATCCGTCGGTTTCTACTCCCACGTCCTGCGCCTTGTCGGAGCCGCGGTAAACGGGAATCGAGCGGCCGGTTCGGTTGTACCAACGCAGCATTTTCTGCGCTACGTCGTACGCGTAATCGGCGTAGGTGATGGTGCTGATGCCAACGAGTTCAACCTTGTCCGGGTGTTGCAGGGCCATTAGCAGCGCGACGGCGTCGTCCACTTCGCGGGGTGTCTCGTCGTTCATTCCGATCATAATGTCGGTATCCAGCCAGATTCGGCGGGGCTTGGGCGTAGTCCGGACAGAACCAGGTGAGATCATGAGCAACGTAAATCAAGGCGTAAAGCAGACAACGACAAGTTAGGTTGAGTTCTTAAGACGTTGTCATCGGCACAAATTTTCATTCTTATAACGAACTCGCCGAAGCGTAGTTCACAACCCTGCGTTTGTCAATACGTAAATTACCTGTTTTGTATTTTACTGATAAAAACTTGTATCTTAGATGCCTCTATAATTACCCTTGCCCATGACGTTTGACTACGTAATTGTAGGCGCTGGATCAGCGGGTTGTGTCTTGGCGAACCGATTATCGGCCGACCCGGCTGTAGCGCTGTTGTTGCTCGAAGCGGGTGGGCCGGACAAGTCAATGGAAATTCGCATTCCGGCGGCTTACACTAAACTGCACGGCTCGGCGGTCGACTGGGGATTCTGGACCGAACCGCAGTCGGCGCTCAACGGTCGGCGCGTGTACCAGCCGCGCGGGAAAACGCTGGGTGGCTGTAGCTCAACAAACGCGATGGCGTACGTGCGCGGCAACCGGCACGACTACGACGACTGGGCTGCGCTGGGTAACGCGGGCTGGAGCTACGACGCTGTGCTGCCGTACTTTATTCGCTCGGAGCATAATGAACAATACGCCCGGTTGGACCCGCGCTACCACGGCACCGGTGGGCCATTGAACGTAACGTTGGCGACGAGGCACCAAACGCCGTTGTCCGGGGCGTTTATCGAAGCTTGCCGACAGATGGGCATTCCCCAAAATGCGGACTATAACGGAGCTTCGCAGGCGGGCGCGGGGCTGTTTCAGTTCACCATCAAGAACGGCCAGCGGCACAGCGCGGCAACGGCTTTTCTGAAGCCCGTGCTGAACCGCCCTAACCTGACCGTGATTACGAACGCTCACGTCAAGCAGATTTCGCTACATAACGACCGAGCCACGGGTGTTCAATTTATGAC
>CAXUEB010000381.1:669-2248 GCA_964249775.1 uncultured Spirosoma sp. | reverse complement strand
GGGCATTGGACCGGCGGATGAATTGCGTTCGGCGGGCATCGCGCTCAGAAAAGAACTGCCGGGCGTCGGGCGGAACTTACAGGACCACGTGTTTTCGGGTATCAGCAGCCTGTGTTCGCAACGGGCCGTGTCGGCGAATTACCACCTCAAACCGCTGCAACAACTGAGGGGACTGGCGCAGTTTTTCGTGAGTCGCAAAGGTCCCTTAACGGCCAGTCCGCTCGAAGCCGTTGCTTTTTTACGTACCCAGACGTTGTCCGAACGGCGCAAAGCGGACCCAGACCGGGTCACGCCAGACCGGGTCACGCCAGACCGGGTCAATATGCAGTTTCACTTCGCGCCGGTTCACTTCGGCGACGATGGACAAACCGATTTTTACGATCTATCGACGTATCCCACCACGGACGGTTATACGGTGTTGCCGACCCTGCTCAAGCCGAGCAGTCGTGGTTACGTCGGTTTACGTTCGGATAATCCCTTCGACGCGCCGGTGATCCAGCCGAATTATTTAACCGATGAAACCGATCGCCGGGTGTTGCTGGCCGGTCTCCGGCGGGCGATGGAGGTCATGGAAGCCGACGCGTTTGGGCCGTATAACCTGCGCATCAGTCGGCCCGTCAACTGGGGTAATCAGCGGGCCGCAACCTGCTCGGATGATGTGCTCTGGCAACACGTTCTACAGGTGCTCGAAACCGTGTATCACCCGGTGGGCACCTGCAAAATGGGACCCGAAACCGACGAAATGGCCGTGGTCGACGCCGATTTACGCGTTCGGGGCATCGAGGGCCTGCGCGTGATTGATGCGTCGATTATGCCCACCATTCCGTCGGGCAACACCAATGCGCCCGTGATCATGATCGGCGAGAAAGGCGCGGATTTAATTCTGGGCAAACAACCCGCCGTTGTTGAGCCGGATGTTGTCGACGGAATTAAAGAGTAGCTAAGTAAATCAAATTGCGCTCGACTACTTCGACCACCACAACGTCCGGTTGTTCGGCCCGTACCAGCGCGGGATCGAGCCGAGTGCCCCGCACGAAATACGACTCGCGGAAGTAGCCCGGCAGAAACTGCATCATGCTGTGACTGAACGAGTCACCAATGAACAGTAACTTAGGCGTACTTCGCCCGCCCAATCCCACAAACCGGGTAGACGGAAAGCCCGACCGGTCGTTCGGAACGGTGGCCGTTTGCCGGGCCATGAGCGTCGGCATCGGCTGGATAACGTAATGAACCGGGTCTTTCACCTCGTTCTGGAGCGTCAGCATGTTGACCAAGTCACCCCCGGCTCCGCGCTGCTGTTGAATGGCGTAGTTTGCCCGACGAACGGGCGTTAGCGCGGGGTAATCCTGCCGGATACGGTTTAGCAGAGCCACGCAGCCAACCAGCGTACCGTAATCATTCCAGTGCGTATCGGTTCGGTGATACACAACGTAATTCCGCTTGGCCGCCCGCAACGTATCGCGGATGTCGACAAACGGAACGGCGGTTTGCGACATGGCCTGCTTCAGCACGTCCAAGCGCGACGGCCCGGCGCTGGGTTGCAGCCGGTCGGGGAGGTGTTCGGGGTAAATCGTGTGCG
>CAXUEB010000381.1:0-659 GCA_964249775.1 uncultured Spirosoma sp. | reverse complement strand
GTCGGGGGCAATCAGGACGTAAAGCCGCCTGCCCTGCTGCGCCAGTTGCCGCTGGCAATGCACGAGATGATCGGCAATCAGGCGGGCCGAATCGGCCGAAAGGGGGAGCAGGCCCCGGTGCTGATCGACCACGCGGTTGTAGCTGTTGCCGAGATAAAACCAGCCGGCCTTACCAACAACCACTTTTTCGGGCAGGGGCGATTCGCCCAGCACCCGCAGCTTCCAGCGGCTGTAGACGTAAAACAGCGCATTTCGCCAACCAAAATTTTCCTTGTAATACTGATCAAACAGCCTGGCGAACGTTCGGACGTGCGGAAAATTCAGCGGAGGAGCCGCGTTCAGGTTGCGGTTTTCCGTGCTTTGGAAGCGCGCCGACAAACCCAACATCTGATCGAGCGTCGGCAGCAGCAGCAGGACGGCGAAGGCAACGGCGGCTATCTTGGCGCGGTACGGGTTCATCGGCAGCCGTTGTCAGAAGCGAAAGTAAATGAACGGGTTATACGTATCGGCCGCTAAGTACGCTATGGCCATCACGAATAAGCCGACCAGTCCCAGCACGTAAGCCGTGTCCAACGTAAGACGGGCGGGAGCCGTAACCATCCGCGCCAGCAGCCGGTGCCAGACCGTGTGCGGCCACAGATCGACGAGGGCCACCGCGG
>CAXUEB010000380.1:4337-4839 GCA_964249775.1 uncultured Spirosoma sp. | reverse complement strand
GAATGCCTTTTTTCATGGTCTGCTATTCAGTTTCTTGTCATCTTCTCGGTTTCCGTCCGAAAAGGATTGCAAAGGTACGGCACTGGTTTTGGTTTGGCAAGGGTTTTTGCCCGTTCTTTTCTGGTCTGATTATCAATTAAATAAAGTCGGGCCGTTTACTAACAATGCCGTAAAATAAGGTTGTTACTATTCTCCTTTTTCTATACATTTCGCAATCAAAACACTTCCTCTACGGTTCGTCAGGCTGGTTATGCCCTCCTTGAACCAAGCTGTAAAGTAGTTTTTTTATTTTCCAAGACTGTGTCTGCAATAGGATGTTGGTAAGTCATTAAGGCTGACGACTTAACAATTCAGTGATCCGTTGGCAGCATTCTAATTTTCTTAGATGAAGCAAAATCCCCGAACCTTCTGGGCTGCTTCTCCGTCTTTTTCAGAATGACTTTAGACGCCTGTTTCCATTGTCTTCGGTTCCAAGACCGTCGTGTCCTACTGCATTTCCTAT
>CAXUEB010000380.1:0-4327 GCA_964249775.1 uncultured Spirosoma sp. | reverse complement strand
GTCTGTAATAGGATATTGGTAAGTCGCTAAGACTGACGGCTTAACAATTCGGTAATCTATTAGCAGCATTTTGTTTTTCCGGGAATGACTAAAACCTCCGAACCTTCGGGGTTGCTTTTCCGTCTAATTCAGAACAACTTCGACATCCTTTTTCACTCTAACCCTTGCTGTAAGGGACGTATGCGCTTATTCTATTCAACATTTTTTATATAGTAACAAACCCCAGATAATTATGTACGTAATCAAACGCGACGGACGCCACGAGTCGGTTAAATTCGACAAGATCACCGCCCGAATCGAGAAATTATGCTACGGCTTAGACCCTGCCTACGTTCAGCCTGTACAGGTCGCTCTGAAAGTCGTTAGCGGCTTGTATGATGGTGTGAAAACCACCGAACTTGACAACTTAGCCGCTGAAACAGCCGCTTCGATGACGACTACGCACCCCGACTACGCCATTCTGGCCGCCCGGATTGCCATCTCGAACCTGCACAAAGAAACCAACAAGTCGTTTTCCAGCACCATCAAACGACTGTACACGTATGAAGACCCGAAGACCGGCGAAAACGCGTCGCTGATTGCCAAGGAAGTGTACGAAGTGGTGCGCAACAACGCGGCCCTGCTCGACTCGACCATCATCTACGACCGGGATTATGGCTACGATTACTTCGGCTACAAAACCCTCGAAAAGTCGTATCTGCTCAAACTGGACGGCCGCATTGCCGAACGCCCGCAGCACATGCTCATGCGTGTGGCCGTTGGCATTCACATGGAAGACGTCGACGCGGCCATTGAGACCTATAATCTGCTCTCCGAAAAGTGGTTCACCCACGCCACGCCCACGCTGTTCAACGCCGGAACGCCCAAGCCACAAATGTCGAGCTGTTTCCTGATTCAGATGAAGGACGACTCCATCGACGGCATTTACGACACGCTGAAGCAAACCGCCAAAATCTCGCAGTCGGCGGGGGGCATTGGTCTGAGCATTCACAACGTCCGGGCAACGGGTACGTACATCAAAGGCACCAACGGCACCTCAAACGGGATTGTGCCGATGCTGCGCGTGTTCAACGATACGGCCCGCTACGTCGACCAGGGTGGTGGCAAGCGCAAAGGCTCGTTTGCGGTGTATCTGGAGCCGTGGCACGCCGACATTTTCGATTTTCTGGATCTGAAAAAGAATTCTGGTAAAGAGGAAGGCCGCGCCCGCGATCTGTTCTACGCTCTCTGGACGCCCGACCTGTTCATGAAGCGCGTAGAAGACAACGATATCTGGTCGCTGATGTGCCCCCACGAGTGCCCCGGCCTGTCCGATTGCCACGGCGACGAGTTTGAAGCTTTGTACGAGCGCTACGAGCGCGAAGGCCGTGCCCGCAAAACCATCAAAGCACAGGAACTATGGTACAAAATCTTGGAGTCGCAGACTGAGACTGGCACACCTTACATGCTGTTCAAGGACGCGGCCAACAAGAAATCGAACCAGAAAAACCTCGGCACCATCAAGTCGAGTAACCTCTGCACCGAAATCATCGAATACACTGCCCCCGACGAAGTTGCGGTCTGTAACCTCGCGTCTATTGCCCTGCCGAAGTTCCTGACGCGCGGCACCGACGGCGTTCTGCGGTTTGACCACCAGAAGCTATACGAAGTGACCAAAACGGCCACGCGTAACCTTAACAAAATCATCGACGTTAACTACTACCCCGTTGAAGAAGCCCGCCGGAGCAACATGCGCCACCGGCCCATCGGCATCGGGGTGCAAGGATTAGCCGATGCGTTCATCATGCTCCGAATGCCGTTCGAGTCGGACGAAGCGCGTCGGTTGAACGAAGATATTTTCGAGACGATTTACTTTGGGGCTATGACCTCGTCGATGGAGCAGGCTAAAGAATACGGCCCGTATGAGACGTGGAAAGGTTCACCGATTTCGCAGGGTATCTTCCAGTTCGACATGTGGGAACGCGACGGTCAGCCGGTGAAACCAAAGTCGGGACGCTGGGACTGGGAAACGCTGCGTAAAGATGTGGTCGAGCACGGTGTTCGGAACTCGCTCCTGCTGGCCCCCATGCCGACCGCATCGACCTCGCAAATTCTGGGCAACAACGAGTGTTTTGAGCCGTACACGAGCAACATCTACACTCGGCGCGTGCTGTCGGGCGAGTTTGTGGTTGTGAACAAGCACCTGCTCAAAGACCTCGTAAAACTGGGCCTGTGGAACGACGCGATGAAGAACAACCTGATTCTGGCCAACGGTTCGGTGCAGGCGATTCCGAACATTCCGCAAAACATCAAAGACCTGTACAAAACGGTTTGGGAGATTAAGCAGAAGCACATCATCGACATGGCCGCCGACCGGGGCGCGTACATCTGCCAGTCGCAGTCGCTGAACATCCACATTCAGGACTCCAACTTCGGCAAGCTGACTTCCATGCACTTTTACGCCTGGAAAGCGGGCCTGAAAACGGGCATGTACTACCTCCGCACGAAAGCCGCGGCCGACGCCGTCAAGTTCACCGTCGTGCAGCCGCAGGCCGAACCGCAGTTGGAGCCGGTCGTGGCCGAAACCGCCCCCGTCGAAAAACCCCTCGATTACGTGCAGTACGCCAAGGAACACGCCACCAACGCCCAGCCTATCCCCGTCCCGATGGTGACCGAGTTGGAGCAGCAATATGCCGCCATGACCTGCTCGCTGGACGATCCGGAAGGCTGTGAGGCTTGTGGGTCGTAAGAAAATTTAACGTTTCAGCTTCCAAGTTTTACGCTCCCGGCTATGGTTGACATGGTCGGGAGTGTTGTTGAGTAACCCGCCGTGATCGTGTAGGTATATGCAGTTAGAAAAGTACGCGGTTAGAGCGTCGGCGTAACACACCGGCTATGTCTTTGTAAGTGTTGGCGGACAAGGTCGCATCATCAAAGTGGTGCAATACACGCCGACTGAAAACACGGACGAATACAACTTGGGTTTCGGCGATTACGATCCAGTAACAAACGCCGTCAGCGACACCATTAAATCGAACAACGGCGACCGCGACAAGGTATTAGCTACAGTAGCAGCGACCGCCACCGACTTCTTAAATTGGCACCCAAAAGCTAGCATTCTTGCCACTGGTAGCACAGATGCCCGAACCCGAACGTATCAGATAGGCATTAGTCGTTTCTATGATGAAATTACCCCAGAACACGACGTGTTTGGATTGAGAAACGACAATTGGGAAGTCTTTGAATCTAACTAATCGTACCAAGCGTTCAGGGTGAGAAAGAAATAGTTATATTCAGACTATGAAAGCAAAACCGGCAAAGCCCAAACCGCACAAAGCGTTATCGGTAACGGTTGATCTACGTTTGGATGAAATTTTTGAGGGTAGAGTTCTCTTTCCCGAGAAAGTAGCACGGGCTAACGAGATTCTGGCTAAGTATCCTCTGCCGGAACATTCGCAGAAACGCAGCGCGTCGTAGTCATTACGATTACGTGCAATACGCCAAGGAACACGCCACCAACACCCAGCCTATCTCTGTCCCACTGATAACCGAATTGGAACAGCAATATGCTGACCTGGCCAGTTACCCGCTGCCAATAAAGTAATTTTCTCGGTAACAACTTATTTTAGCCTGGTACTGTTAACAAGGTAGCGGCCTTCGCAAATCCGCACGGACTGGCCTGATCCTCCCTGTTATTGGCTCACCGCTCTGATGATACGCCCCCGGCGTAGGCGCGTCCGGGATTCTCACTTAACAACCCCCCTGCATGGATACATTCAGCAAAAAGGAAAAAGAAAAAGCAAGGCAGAAGAAACGCAAAGACAAGGAAGAAAAGCGCGAAGAGCGTAAAGCAAACGCTCACAAAGGACAAAGCCTCGACGCTATGCTGGCCTACGTGGACGAAAACGGCAACATTACGTCAACGCCCCCCGATCCCAAACGGAAGCGGATCATCGACCAGGCAGACATTCAGATTGGCGTTGCCCGGCAGGAAGACATGGCTCCCCAGGACCCCGTCCGGCAGGGCGTCGTAACCTTCTTTAACGCGTCCAAAGGCTACGGTTTCATCCGGGACTTACAGAGCCAGGCCAGTGTGTTCGTGCACATGAACGGTCTCATTGACGCCATCAACGAACAGGATAAAGTAAGCTTTACCGTTACGAACACCCCCAAAGGTCCTAACGCGGTCGAGGTTAGAAAGACGACGTAGGCTCAACGTCGGAAGCGCGCGCGATTAAACAACTGCCTGACTGATGAAGTCAGGCTTTTTGGTATGTGGGGGTAGTTGAAAATCGTTGCGTTCGGCAGGAGTAGATTTCGTTCGACCATAGTTTTGATAGTATTATGC
>CAXUEB010000379.1:2512-4848 GCA_964249775.1 uncultured Spirosoma sp. | reverse complement strand
CTACGGGCCTCGTCCATTTTTCTTTGTCCCTAAAATGGTAATTTTGTGGCATGTACAAGACCACCGAAATTACGTCCGCCGAAATCAAGTCGGATAATCCCGTTCATCAGCGGCTGCTGTTTCCGTACGTCGAAGCGGCCCAGATCGTCCGGGGCAACGTCCTTGAAATTGGCTGCGGCTGGGGTCGGGGACTCGATCTGCTGACCAAAGCCGCCGATCACTACACGGGCATCGACAAAAACGACGCGCTAATTACCGCCCTCAGCGCCGAATACCGCAACGCGACCTTTATCGCGGCCAATATTCCACCCCTCGCGCGTCTGTCCGACAACCAATTCGACTTCATTGTGACGTTTCAGGTGATCGAGCACATCTCAGACGATGATCTGTTTATCCGCGAAGTCCACCGGGTTCTTAAACCGGGCGGTAAGCTGCTGCTGACGACGGTCAACCGGACGTTTTCGCTCACGCGCAATCCCTGGCACGTTCGGGAGTATGACGCGGCTGGCTTAAAGGCGCTGCTGGCGCGCTACTTTCCGACGCTTGAAACGCGGGGCATCCACGGCAACGACAAGGTGATGACGTACTACGAGCAAAATAAAGAATCGGTCAAAAAACTGACCCGCTTCGACATTTTCGACCTACAGCACCGCCTGCCGCGCCGGCTGTTGCAGGTGCCCTACGATTTGATGAACCGGCTGAACCGCAATCGGCTGCTGCAAGCCGACGGGCTGGCCGCCGAAATTAATTACAGCGATTACTTTGTCAGTCAGGACCCGGCCGGGAGCCTGGACTTCTTTTACGTTGCCCAAAAGTAAAGCAAACGATTAGGCTGTTTCACCGGAGCCATTCACGACGCCACTAAGCCAATCTGCACCGAGTGCTGCCGGGCTTCGGCGCTGTGGGCAAAGTACAGACACACGATGCCCATCGCTTCAATGCGGCTCAGGGTTTGGCGCGTTTTAGGCTGGTTTTTACCGTGCACCTGCCGAATGTAAACGCATCGGATCTGCTTGGGAAAATGCTCAACCACCGACGCGTAAATGGTGGGATCTTCCTGCGTATCGTCGCCGAGCAGGATAAACTGCTGGTCGGGATACGTTTCTAAAATTCGGACGATCCGGTCAAACTTAGTCCGGTGCTTGTTTTGGCCGGTTCTCAGCAGTTGTCCAAACCGCTTGAGGGTGCTGAGCAGATAAACCCCGTCGGGCAACCCGTTCTTTCGCGAAAATTCCAGAATGTAATCGTATAAGTTCCACTCGCTGCTCGATACGTAGAAAAACGGGTTCGTGGCCGCCGGGCCGCTGTCGGCTTCGGCCAGCAACTGGTAGTGCGCAACAACGCCGTCGAAGGGTTGCCGGCTGTGGGCGTTTTCGGTCAGCAGCACCCGCAGGCGTTTGGCGATGGTAGCCGAGTGCGACACCAGAAACGTATCGTCGATGTCTGAAATGCAGCCGAAGCGCGTCGGATGGGGCACCAACACCGGTCCCGACCCTTCGGCGAGCGCCGTATCGGGCGTAAGCGTCTGCGCCATCAGTTCAGCCCGAACGGTATGCCAACCCGGTGCAACCGGGCTGGGCAAGGGTAAATCCACCCGGAAGTACCCATTCTCGTCGGCCCGCGTTTCGGCGATTTGGCCGTTGAACTGGACGCGCACCGTGGCCTGCGCGTAGGGGCGGACCATAAACAAGCGCACAACGGCGAGTAGATTGGCCCACGTGTTTTTACCGTATTGCATGCGGGGCAAGGCACTCCGACGGAGCGCGCTGCCGTGAATAGTCAACTGGTTACTCGTGCCAAAGCCGCGGTACACCTGCACGACGGGCTGGTTGGTGAGCCGAAGCTTCGTTAACAAATAATGAAGTAACTTACTTTTCAAGCCTCCTTTTGGTTTATTGGTTGACGTTTGCTGGTTCATCGTCTAATCGGCGTGTCCGTTCACTACATAACCTGTAATCTACCCATAAGTTGACCTTTTTATTCGCCATCAACCCGGTGTCGGGCGGTCAGGATAAGGACGTTTGGGAAGACGCCATCGACCGGCACTTCGCCGATTCGCCCCATACGGTGCATCGCTTTCACCTCAACGGGCAGACCGACGAAGTGGCGTTGCGCCAAAAAATTACCGAATGGCAGCCCGACCGCGTGGTAGCCGTCGGGGGCGACGGCACCATTAAACTGGTAGCTGGTCTGTTGCTCGACACGAACGTGCCGCTGGGTATCCTGCCGGCCGGCTCCGCCAACGGCATGGCCCGCGAACTGGGTTTGCCCACGGATGTCGAACAGAATTTGGCGGTGGTGACCGACGGAACACCCCGTTCGGTTGATGTTATCGC
>CAXUEB010000379.1:0-2502 GCA_964249775.1 uncultured Spirosoma sp. | reverse complement strand
GAACGCCCAGTTAATTAAGCATTACAAACAAAACAACCTGCGGGGCAAGTTTGGCTACCTGCGGGGCGTGCTGTACGTGCTTCGGCAACACCGGCAATTGCGACTGACGATCGACATCGGCGCGGAACGGGCGCACCGCGTCGCCTTCATGGTCGTGCTGGCCAACGCCCGCATGTACGGCAGTGGCGCGGTCATCAATCCCAACGGCGACTTGTCCGACGGGCAGTTTGAAGTGGTGGTCTTTCGGCGTTTAACCCTTTGGGAGATTGTAAAACTATTTTGGCGGTACCGGCCGTTCGACCCGAGCCAAATCGAGATTTTTCCGGCCACCGCAGTCACCATTGAAACGCACCGCCGGGCGTATTTTCAGGTCGACGGCGAGTATCGCGGGCGGGTAGACAGGTTGAAGGCAAAGATTCGGCCGGGTGCCTTAACCATACTGGTGCCACCCGACGCGACGGCTTAGCCTACTAACCAAATGCGGTCGGCTTCGGCCCCCTGCTCGGTCCATTCGACCAGCACCCGCTGCGATTCCAGCGTGTTGACGCGCTTGCCGGTGTAATCGGGTCGGATGGGTAGTTGATGGTCGTAGCGCCGGTCGATCAGCACCAAGAGTTCCACCTGCCGCGACCGACCAAAGGCCGTCATGGCGTCGAGGGCGGCCCGCACCATCCGGCCCGTTGCCAAGACGTCGTCAATCAGCACGACGCGTTTGTCTTCAATCAAAAACGGCACGTTGGTTGTGTTGGGGCGCAGGGGCGTAGTGCGCCGGCGGAAATCGTCACGGTAGAACGTAGCGTCGAGGTAACCCAGCGGCACGGGCCGCCCGAGCGCGCGGGCCAACTCGCGGCTGACGCGCTCGGCGAAATAAATGCCACGCGGCTGCATGCCCAACAAGACCGTTTCGGCGAAGTCTTGGTGGTTTTCGATGAGTTGCTGCGCCAGCCGGCTCACGACCACCTCCAGCAGCGGACTGGATAAAATCAGGCGTTGTTGATTCATCATGGTCAAAAATAGTGAGTAGGCGTTAGTTTTTGCGTTCGTAATTTTGGGTTATGACGCAGCGATACACCCAGGAAAAATAGATTCGCAGAGAAACCAACTCGTTCACTTCCTTTCCCACGCATCCCGTTTTCCGCCCGATATCGCTGCGTAACAAGGACAACATTGTACACAGATGACTAAATTTTTAATCGTTGGCTTAGGCAACATTGGTCCCGAATACGCCTTAACGCGCCACAATGCCGGTTTTATGGTTCTCGACCGCTTAGCTGCGCAGTACGGGTTCGACTTCGGCCTAACTCGTCTGGCCTACACCGCCAAGTGGCAGCACAAAGGCAAGCAACTCGTTTTCGTAAAGCCGACGACGTACATGAACCTCAGCGGCCGGGCGGTCCTGTATTATTTAAAGCAGGAAACCATACCGGTTGACAATCTGCTCGTCATCACCGACGACAAAGACTTGCCGTTTGGTAAACTACGGATGAAGCCCAAAGGATCGCCGGGTGGTCATAAT
This sequence comes from uncultured Spirosoma sp., assembly GCA_964249775.1. Taxonomy (GTDB): domain Bacteria; phylum Bacteroidota; class Bacteroidia; order Cytophagales; family Spirosomataceae; genus Spirosoma. The sequence continues at coordinate 986 of CAXUEB010000379.1, read as the reverse complement.
GGTTTGCGCAACATCGACGAAATCTTGGCCACCCAGGAATACGCCCGGCTGCGGTTTGGCATTGGTGGTAATTTTGCGAAGGGAAAGCAAGTTGACTTCGTGCTGGGACAGTTTCCCGAAGACGAACTAGTCCTGGATCGGGCGGGGGACGCCGTACTCAGCTTTTGTACTGCGGGCTTACAAATAGCCATGAATAATTACAACCAGTAATGTAATTTTTTTAATAATTTAATTATTTTTCGCAGAAGGCAAATTCAGAAGTGCATCTCGACAGATGACAAATTTTATTTTGACAAATGCCTATTTTCTGTCGCTAATGTCCGTTTTTTAGCCATAAACAAGACACTATTACGAAATATTATTCTTATAGGGCCATAAGAAACCTTTGCAAATTGTAAACTTACTGCGACATTTGTGCGTTCTCTAAATGAAACCAAAATAGAACAAAACAATGAAAACGCGTGTTATCTTTGCGTCGTTGATTCTTGGATTAGGGTTAATGACTTCTCAGGCAGACGCGGCTACCACTAATAATGATAGCCCGGCCGCCAACAAGCCGGCAAGTGCCATGCTTGTCAATGGTTCGCAGGTACACTTCGCTACCTATATCGGACAGAAACTTGGCAAGCTTGCGCAGACTACCAACTGGAATAATTTCGTTAGCGTTGTCTCGTTGTACGACCGCCAACCGGCCGCTGTGTTGAGCCTCAGCCCCGCCGAACGTGTCGCCTTCAACCAGGCCGTTGCGCAGATAAATGGACAACTGGCTAAGCAGAAAAATGCCGAAGCCAGCCGCTGGATGAATCAGGCGGACAACACCGCCCGGATGATTAATTTTATCTGGGATGCCGCCAAGTCGAACCAAGAAGGCTCTGACGTTCAGTAGTTTAAAATAAATACTGAATTCACCCAGTAATTGGAACAGAAAAGGGTAAAAGTTAGTTTTTCATGTAGAAAAGGTTAAGGGTTTAGGAATAGTCAGTATA
>CAXUEB010000378.1:1091-4884 GCA_964249775.1 uncultured Spirosoma sp. | reverse complement strand
AAGTTTGGCGTACCATTCAACAACCTGCTCGGAATCCAGGCTGATCAAGCCATTTATAACGCGCCCCTGCGGCTCGAGCGGCAGCTAAACCAGTTGGGCGTCGATAGTGAGCAGGCGTCGCTCGAAAAGCAACAGCTTGACATCCGCCAACAGATTACCGACGCTTATTACCAGGCCGTGTTCAACCGGGAGAAACTGCCCGTATCGGATGCTGCCCGCCAACGGGCCAATGGCTACTTAGAGCAGGCGCAAATCAAATTCAATTCGGGTACGCTGCTCCAATCTGACCTTGACCGGTTTAGGCTTGATCTGAGCAATGCCGAACTGACGTACCGTACTAATCAGCGCGAGTACGCCCTGAGTCTGGATAACCTGCGCTACCAGCTTAACCTCCCGGCAGACCGCGCCGTTGCTCCGGCCGATTCGCTGATCCAGTTGCTGCGTCGCTATGAAGGAGTAGAGGCAGTGGGTAGCCAGCCCGTTGTTGGGTCACGCATTGAGATCAGGCAGGCGGAACTGGATCGCCAGACAAACCGGCTGAATCAACAGCGCGAACGTGCCCGGCTCCTCCCCACCGTATCGGCTTACGGGGCCTATTTCGGGCAGCAGTTTTCGGATGCCCCCAATCCGTTCGGGGCCAATACCTGGTTTCCCTACAACTACATCGGCCTGAAAGTCAGCGTACCCCTGTTCGACGGTGGGCAAACGCGCGTGGCGCGGCAAACGTATGACGTACGCGCTCAGATCAATCAACTGACCATTGAGCGGCTCACCGGCGAGTTCAGCTACCAGACAAAACGGGCTATGAGCATGTTGGCACAGGCCCGCGAGAACCTGGTTGAGACCCGGCTCAATGTGGCGCAGGCGGGCCGTATTCTGGCGGTTGACCGCGTCCGCTACGACACCGGAACCCTGCTGCTGGCCGATTACCGAAGTAGTGAGTATGCGCTGCAAACCGCTGAGAGCAGTTACCTGCGCGCCGTGTATGAGGTGCTGTTGGCACAGCTTCAGCTACGCAGGGCGTTGGGTGGCTCGTAGCGCATTGTCCTCGTAGAACACGCCAGAGCCGGATTGTGGTCCTTTACAAGCTACCGACGCTACGCTGTTGAGGCCATAAGGCCCTAACGGCTCATGTTAGTCGTCCGTAAGTCAAGCTTAATTCCGAATTCACGTTACTTAACAACCATACATCATGAAAAATAGAGGATTTGACCGCTGGGGCATTGCTGCCTTCGTGATTGGCAGCATCATGGCACCATCTTTTTTCAGAAAATCCGGTCAGCCGGGCCGCGGTACCAACCGTTTCGACGCGCAGCAGCGTGTACTCGACCGCAACCTGACCACGCCCGCTAACGGCACGTTTCCGCTGGTCTGGTCGGTCGTGTACATCGGCCATATAGGCCTGGTCGTTCACCAGGCCCTGGCGTCGCAACAGACCAACCCCCGCTACGCTAAGGCCCGCCCGTGGTGGCTGGCTAACTATGCACTCAACGCCCTGTTCGGCTACTTCTTTTCCCGGCCCGACCAAACCAATCGCGTTGGCGCGAGCCTGACTACCATTGCCATGCTGCCCGTGTCGTTGGGTCTGCACCGGAGTTTGGCCATTAGCCAGATAACGAACGTGCCGCAACCCGAACGAACCCTGCGCCGGTCGGTCAGCTTGTACGTGGGCTGGCTAACGGCGGCTACTGTCGTCAGCGCGGGCAATCTGCTCATCGAAGCCGGGCTGCGGGTGAATCGGCGGCAGGGCGAACGCTGGGCCTACGGTGTCCTGCCCGTCACGGCAGGGTTAGGGATTGCCCTGGCGCGTCGGCTCAACGATCCCTATTATCTGGCACCGTTCGTAGCCGCTTTCGGGGGTATCGCGGCCAAGCAGTGGGGTAAATCCGACGGTGTAGCGGTGCTGTCGGGTGTCTGCGCACTGGCTGTAATCAGTGCGCAGATGCGTCAGAGCCACGAACCCGTTTCGCAGCCGGACACCGCAGCGAGTCAACCCGACAAACTAGCATTAGAGTTAGCGGGCGCTTACTCCATTCAATCCTGATTTCCTGCTCTTCTGTTTACCTAAATGTACGACAAAAGCCGGATCATTGGTCCGGCTTTTGTCGTACATTTAATCGATACGTATGCTGGTCAAGTGCTGACAGCAGGCTAAAACAGCTTCTCGTTTGGTGGCTTAACGCCCTTCATTCGGATGTAGATCGTCGTTTGACCGCGATGGTGCGTCTGGTGCTCAAACTGTTTGGTAAACGCCGTTTCGCGGCTCATGTCCCGGCCGAATAGCTTGATCTGCTCGGCCAATTGCGCATCCGTTGTGCTTTTCAACGCGTCGATGGTGAAATCGTAACTTTCCAGCACTACTTTCGACAGGGCCGCTTTCGTTTTGAACTCGTCCATTTTTTCTAAACTCTTGCCCTGGTACGGGTTCGTCTTGCCACTGGCAGCCGACGCGAAATTGAAGTTGGCGTTGGCTAAGTGAAGCATCTGCTCGGCGAAGCTGCGGATTTCGGGTGTCGGTTTAAAGTTTGTTCCCTCCTCAGGCATTGCGTCCAGGTATTCTTTCGTAAACTCTCTGGCCCGCTGCCACTCGGTGACCATCTGGGCCGCGGTGATGGTTGAACCACGCCCCGCTGCCTGACTTGCGAAGAAACCAACGAGCATGAACAGGGCGGTGAACAGGAAATGGATGGGTGTTTTTTTAGCCATGATTGGAAAAGTGTTTAGTGATTTAACCGCTAAGCTAAAAATACACCGTCAATATGCCCGACACAGGGTTAAATTAATTCCGTCGGGGCATAAAAAATGGCCACTTACTTCACTCATAAATTCGCCGTTTTACGGACCTGATCGATCCAGATCGCCCGGCCGGTGCAGTTCCAGTGGGTATCGCTGAGCAGGTAGGGCGACGATTGGGCGCGTTGGTACGGGCTGAACACGTCAATGGTGGGCACCCGCAGTTTCGGCGACTGCTGTACCCGTTCCACCAGCCGGTTGTAATCGCTGCGTCCCGTTTCCAAAATGCTGGCTTTGTTGGGAATGATGGACAGATAGACCTCATCGAAACCAAGTCGTTTGTACCGGTCCGCTACAGCATTAACGCTGTCGACTAAGGTGCTGACTTCGCGGTCGGTCAGACGGGCGAACGATGAATTGAGTTGTTTGGTCGTGTCGGTGTCGGAGCGCAAAAACAGGTGTCGCCCGTCACTTGATACGCTGACGCTGGCGTATTCCCGGTCGAACCAGTCGAACGTTAGCCGCGCTTTCAGTTCTTTAAACCAAAACGCCCAGTCCTGACTGAACAGGGTCGATTCGAGCCGCTCTTCCACGTCCGACCGGTGAAATTCCTGGCTGAGCCGCTTGCGCAGGGGCAGGCGTTGGGTGGGTGGCTGGGTCGTGTTGGTCTCGACAACCAACTCGGTTACCGGAATGGCAAAGTGGTCCCGGAAATGGCGTTCCACCGATTCCAGCACCAGTACGTTTCGTTTTGCCGGATTCAACTGCACCCGCTGCCGATGATCCCACGCTACCCGCTGGTAATGACTGACCCGAAAATCCGGTTGGCCAATGCGTTGCGGTTCGGTAAAACTGTCGCCAATGATGTAGAGGTGCGTCGATGCCGTATCGCTCGACACCGTCGAAGATGGACAATTGGGTTGCGCCTGTTTAAACTGCGGCAGGGCCGACAGGCGGTACAGGTCTCCAAATCGGTAATCATCCACGATGACGCCCGCTTCGTAGAGCCAGTGCGACCCCGTAGTGGAAGTCCGGATCGCCAAAGCGCGCGTAGTGCTCG
>CAXUEB010000378.1:0-1081 GCA_964249775.1 uncultured Spirosoma sp. | reverse complement strand
TCATCCACGATGACGCCCGCTTCATAGAGCCAGTGCGACACTGTAGTCGACAGCCCACCAGCCCAGAGAACCACCGCAATGACCAGAACGAGATAACGGAGAAAACGCATAAACTTAAATCAGTGAGTTAATTAGTCGGTTAGTCGATGAGTTAGTCAGCCACGAACCGACTATTACTACCTCAATCGAATACTAAACAACTGCACAGCCCGCTGTGCCCCGCTCAACACGTATAACTCATTGGTCCGCTCATCGAACTGCAGGGCCACCGGAAAATCACCGGGAATGGGCCGGTCGCCAACGATGCGCCCGTTGAGGTCGTAGAGCGTTGTGAAGCGGCCCGACTGCACACTGATTAACTCGACGCCCGCGCCGAGCCGGTGGTAACGAACGTTGTTACGGCCCGGACCGGAGGGTCCCGACTGTAGGGCACGAACCTCGAACTGCCGTTGCCCCTGCTGATCCAGTATGGCCACTTCGGTGTCGGTTGTGAGCAGTAGCAACCAGTTCGTTTGGTCCTCGTCGGGGAAAAGCCGGAATGAACCGCTCCGCACCGGCCGGTACAATTGGGTTCGCCGGGCCATCTGCCCATTGGTATTCAGCGTCAGCAACTGCCCCTCTTCGGTAATCGTCTGAATACCCGCCCGACCGGGGGGCAGCAGGGCCGGTCCCGCCATTTTGGTTTCGGGTTCTTCCTCCGTCCGGCGTTCGATTCGGGTGGGGAAGCTTGGGTACTGGGTGCCATTTTCGCGCCAGTAGTTCACTGTACCGTCGGGCTGAACGGCGAGCACATCCATACCCGTCGGCGTATTGATGACCTGAAACGGCAGCAGGAGCGGCCCCTTGCGCTGGGCCGCCAGTAGCCGCACAAACGCGCGACGCTGGCGGTCGAGGGCGTACACGTGACCATCCTGGTGAGCTGCGAGGGCGACTATATTCCGTTGCCGCATTCCACGCGGCCGAATCAGAAAGGTAGGGTCGAGTCCATTGGGCAGGCGGATAGTTAGCAGACTTACTTCCTTAGCATCTGGTTTGGATTGATTGACTCGGGCCAGACCCGGATCGGCCACATACAGCGTTC
>CAXUEB010000377.1:0-4885 GCA_964249775.1 uncultured Spirosoma sp. | reverse complement strand
TACCGAACATCACGCCGATTTTTTCGCGCAACTGGTTAATGAAAATGCAGCAGCAACCGGTCTTGTTAATTGTACCGGTCAGTTTCCGCAAGGCCTGCGACATCAGGCGGGCTTGCAGACCCATCTTGCTTTCACCCATTTCGCCTTCGATCTCAGCTTTCGGTACGAGAGCGGCAACGGAGTCGATGACAATAATATCAATAGCGCCGGAGCTAATCAGATGCTCGGTAATTTCAAGCGCCTGCTCGCCGTTGTCGGGCTGCGAGATGAGCAGGTTTTTGGTATCAATACCTAATTTTTCGGCGTAGACGCGGTCGAACGCGTGCTCGGCGTCAATGAAAGCGGCCAAGCCACCTTTTTTCTGCGCTTCGGCGATGCAGTGCATCGTCAGCGTCGTCTTACCCGATGACTCGGGACCATAGATTTCAACGACCCGGCCGCGCGGCATGCCACCGATGCCTAAAGCAAGGTCTAAGCCCAGTGAGCCGGTCGAAATAACCGGAATGTCAACCACTTTGCTTTCGCTCAGGCGCATAACGGTTCCTTTACCAAAGGCCTTGTCGAGCTTTTCAATGGTGGTTTGCAAGGCTTTCAGTTTGTTATCAGCGGCATTGGCCGTAGCGACTGCCGAATCAGATTTAGCCATGTTTGGATAATTGTTTAAGCAGATAAAATTAGCCATTTTTCGCCAGATTACCAAACGTATTCTCAAAATAGTCAGGGCACGAACTACCGCACATGGCGCCATGTGTAGCTCGGTTTAAAGCCGCTCGTTTGCGCGCTTCAATGGCAAACGTCAGCTTCAACAGCCGTTTCTCGACCAGTAACTTCAAAGACACATCCAATCATGAAAGCAGTTCTGTGTCAGGAATTTGGGCCGCCCGAACAACTCGGTTTGGCCGACGTAGCCAGTCCACAGGCCCAGCCGGGGCAGGTTATTATTCGCGTCGCAGCCTGTGGCGTTAATTTTCCCGATACGCTCATGATTCAGGGTACGTACCAGTTTAAACCGCCCCTCCCGTTCGCACCGGGCGGAGAAGTGGCGGGCGACGTAATCGCGGTGGGTGAAGACGTAGCCCATCTAAAGGTAGGCGACAAGGTGTTTGCGCTGACGGGCCACGGTGGGTTTGCTGAGGAAGTGGCGGCCAACGCCCAAACGACGCTGCTCATGCCCGACGGGATGGACTACGTAACGGCCGCATCGACGATGTATACCTACGGCACCTCGTACCACGCCCTGAAGGATCGCGCCAATCTGCAATCCGGCGAAACGCTACTGGTGCTCGGTGCAGCCGGGGGCGTGGGGCTGGCGGCCGTACAGTTGGGCGTCTTGATGGGCGCGACGGTGATTGCAGCCGCATCAACTACCGAAAAGCTGGCCATCGGCCGACAGATGGGCGCAACGCACACGATCAATTACAGCACCGAAGACCTGCGTGACCGCCTGAAAACGCTGACTGATGGTAAGGGCGTCAACGTGGTCTACGATGCCGTTGGTGACCGCTACGCCGAACCGGCCATCCGGTCGCTGGCCTGGAAGGGGCGGTATTTAGTCGTTGGCTTTGCCGGGGGTGAGATACCGAGCCTTCCGCTGAATCTGCTCCTGCTGAAGGGCGCGTCGGCCGTCGGTGTGTTTTGGGGATCATTCGCCCAGAAAGAACCAAAACAGAGCTTAGCTAACTTCCGGCAAATCTTACACTGGATTACGGCTGGGCAACTGCGCCAGCACATCCACGCCCGCTACACCTTAGCCGACGCGCCCCGCGCCCTCCGCGACTTGATGGAGCGCCGGGTAATTGGCAAAGCGGTTGTCGTAGTCCGGGGAGACAAGTAAGTTTCACCCTGTTCCACCCATAAGTAGCCGGACCACAGGTGAGAAGTATCTACAACGTACACCCGTTTTTACAACGCTTGCCCGCCGTTAACCGCCAAGACGTGTCCGTTCACGAACGAGGCTTCGTCGGAGGCTAAGTACAGGTACGCGTAAGCAATGTCTTTCGGTTCACCGATGCGCCGGACGGGAATCGTGGCGATACCCTTCTCTTTAACGTCCTCGGACATGGCGTCGGTCATGGGCGTGCGGATGTAGCCCGGCGCGACGGCGTTGGCCGTGATACCCTTCGGTCCGAGTTCTTTCGCCCACGAGCGAACCATGCCGATGATCCCCGCTTTGGCGGCTGCGTAGTTGGTTTGCCCGAACGCGCCGTGCACACCGTTGATCGACGAGGTGCAGATGATACGGCCGTATTGCTGCTCGACCATGTACGGCGCAACGACTTTCGTGCAATTAAAGACGCCCGTCAGGTTCACGTCGATCACCTGCTGCCATTCGGCGTAGCTCATCTTGAGCAGCGACTTGTCGCGGGTGATGCCAGCGTTGTTGACCAGAATATCGATGCGACCGTATTCCTTCTGAACGGTACGGGCGGCTGCTTCAATGGCCGGTACGTCGGTGGTGCTGACGGTCATAAATTCGCAGCGGAAACCCCGATTGCGCAAGGCCTGGGCGGTGGCTTCGCCTTCCGGCAGCACGTCCCAAATAATGACGGTTGCACCTTCCTGGCAAAACACGTCGGCGGCTCCCTGACCGATTCCGCGGGCGGCTCCGGTAATGATGGCCACCCGGTCTTGTAAGCGTGGCATACTTAAAACGGTTTGGAACGTTACTGATTAAAAGACCACAAAACGTACGGGGCCAGCTACCAATAGTAGTAACCGACCCCGTTGTAACGAATACGCTTGCCGGTGCATCACTGGGCCAGCACCGAATCAATCGGTCGTTGCGGCTGAGCCGGCGCTTGCGGTTGGGGTGCCGGCTGCTGTTGCGGATACCCTTGTTGTTGCCCACTTGGATAGCCCGGTGCGCCCCCGTACGGTTGTTGAGCAGAACCTAACGCTTCGACGTTGGTGATGTAGTACTTGGTATCACCGTTCCAAGGAAAGCGAACAATCTTTTCTTCGTAACGAAGCGTCACCCGCTGACCCGTTTTCAACGCTTCGCGCAACTGGCTGGCCACGGCATCTTCCCGCACCGAAAAATCGAAGTACTGGGGCGTTAGTGAACCGGTTTCACCCGAGAAACCGCCAACGTTCAGCACGCCTTCGTAGGTCTTAAAGACATAACCCCGACGGCTGAATTTAGAGATGGTCCCAGCCCGTTCGCCTTCGCTGAAGCTCCAACTGGACAGCGCGTAAAGCACGCCGAAAACGACTAACAAAAACAAGAGGAAATACAGTAAGCCGCGCATGGACGTGATGGGTTTGAATGCGGTTTGTGAACGCGCAAATAGATAATCTTTTCCGTATAGTTCAATTTTAGAACGGCGCTGCGGGCGAATTGTTCGTCGGTTAGCCGATTGTCAGAGTAAAGAATGAGCTGCGGGCGTTTGCGGTGGTAGCTACAAATCAAAACGCCCACCTAAAGTTTTGCCCTGTATTTTGTTACTTTGCCCCCGATTGGCGTAACGAGCTTAACCGCTTGGTAGTCATACCCGAAAAAATTGGATTGTTCGTTGTTAACCCTTCTTAACTTTCTGCAATGAGTACTATTCAGAGCATTCACGCCCGGCAAATTCTGGATTCGCGCGGCAACCCCACCGTTGAAGTCGATGTGCGTACCGAAAACGGCTTTCTGGGTCGGGCCGCTGTACCGTCGGGCGCGTCGCCCGGCACCCACGAGGCCGTCGAACTCCGCGACGATGACGCGGGCGTGTACGTCGGCAAGGGCGTCTTGAAGGCCGTCTCGAACGTCAACAATCTAATCTTCCCCGAGTTGGTCGGCATCTCGGTGTTTGAGCAAAACATGATCGACAAGATTATGCTCGAACTGGATGGTACGCCCAATAAGGGTCGCTTGGGCGCAAACGCTGTGCTGGGCGTATCGCTGGCGCTGGCCAAAGCAGCCGCCCAGGAAGCCGGAATGCCGCTTTACCGCTATATCGGGGGCGTGAGCGCTAACACGTTGCCCGTGCCAATGATGAACATCCTCAACGGCGGCTCGCACGCGGACAACTCGATTGATTTCCAAGAATTCATGGTGATGCCCGCCAACGCGACGAGCTTTTCGGAAGCCTTGCGGATTGGAACCGAAATTTTCCATACGCTTAAGAAAGTCTTAAAAGGCCGGGGCATGGCCACCAACGTCGGCGATGAAGGCGGTTTTGCGCCAAACATTCCGTCCAACGAGGAAGCTATTCAAATCATTTTACAGGCCGTTGAGAAGGCCGGTTACCGACCGGGCGAAGACGTATGGGTGGCGATGGACGCGGCTACGTCGGAGTTTTACGACGCCGAAACCAAGCAGTACCACTTCAAAAAATCGACCGGTGACAAACTAACCTCGTCCGAAATGGCGGGTTACTGGAAAGATTGGGTGAGTAAGTACCCGATTCTCTCGATTGAAGACGGTATGGCCGAAGACGACTGGGAAGGCTGGAAGCTGCACACGACGGAGTTGAAAGACCAGAAAACCCAACTCGTCGGCGACGACCTGTTCGTAACCAACGTCACGCGCCTGCAACAAGGCATTGACCAAGGCATTGCCAACTCGATTCTGGTAAAAGTAAACCAGATTGGTTCGCTGACCGAAACCATCGACACCGTAAACTTGGCCAAGCGGAACGCCTACACTGGGCAAATCAAAACCGGCTCGGCCTCACGCTCCGACCGGATGGCCAAGTACAACCAACTCCTCCGCATCGAAGAGGAACTGGGTGAAACGGCGTACTTTCCAGGATTGAAATTTTAGTTTGATAGTCGGCGGGGAACCGCTACGGCGGACCGTCAAACAGACAAACCACTCTCATGCTCCACCGACTGCTCCGCTCCGTCCGTAATTTTTACGTGGCCACCGGCCTGGCGCTGCTGGTGTGGATGCTGTTTTTCG
>CAXUEB010000376.1:0-4891 GCA_964249775.1 uncultured Spirosoma sp. | reverse complement strand
AGTGATTTACGGAAACTACGTCTCAACGAAGCCGACGATCCAGATTGGCTTGAATTATGTCAACGAACCGCAGACAACGAACCCGCTTTTGAGCTTGTTAACGGACCCGGCAAAACCAGTCCTGTTGGTCCGATACACGCCCGAGCAGTCTTACACGGCTAAGAATCCCGTTGAAGTAGCGCTCATCACGGAAGCCGTTAGCTACTTAGCTGGTCGATTGACGGTGAATGACACGAATGATCTTCATACGCCGGAAACATTTGCCAGCAAGGGGGTAGCTGTATTAGCTCCTCATCGGGCGCAGAACGCAGCCATCCGAAACGCCCTGGTACAAACTGGGTTTGGTACTTCGATTCAGCCAATGCCTCTGGTCGACACAGTGGAAAAATTACAGGGAAAAGAACGGGCGGTTGTGTTTGTATCCTATGGCGTAGCCGATGAGGAGTACGCCGAGGCCGAAGCTACGTTTCTGCTGTCCAAGAATCGGTTTAATGTAGCAACAACTCGCGCTGAACGCAAATTGATTGTATTTTGCGCAGACCCCGTCATCAACGTTGTCCCGTCCGACCGGCAAACCTTGCTGGACGCCACCATGCTGAAAGAGTTTAAGAACTACTGCGCTGACGGTCAGCAAACGATAAACGTTACCATTGCCGAAGTAGGTGATGTTTCTCTAACTATTCACTGGAAGTGTTTCTAACACATCATGCACGTAAGTACGCCACTACCTCGTTATAACGCATCAATTTTGTCTCCCCTGCGCTACCCTGGTGGCAAGAAACGCTTAGTCGGCTATTTGGCTGCTTTGCTCCAATTAAATAATCGGCGTCCTCGCTTACTGGTTGAGCCGTTCGCGGGTGGTGCCAGTGTTGCTTTACAACTGCTCAATGACGGGTTAGTCGAGCAAATCGCACTTGGCGATAAAGACGAGTTGGTTTCGGCCTTTTGGAATACCGTCTTCTTCGATGCAGACTGGCTTGTTAAACGCATCGAGGAAGTCGAACCCAGCCTTCAGCTTTGGGAGTACTACCGGTCCAAAATTCCATCATCCCGACGGGAGCGGGCTTTTGCCTGCTTATTTATCAATCGCACCAGTTTTTCAGGCATTTTGAGCGGAACAGCCGGGCCAATTGGTGGTCGATCTCAACAATCGGCTTATACTATAGGCTGCCGCTTTCCGAAACAACGACTAATTAATCGCATTCGTCAAGCTGAGTTACTGGCAAAAAAAGTTGTGTTCGTCAAATCAGGCTCTTGGCAAACAACTATGAAGGCGGCCCAGTCATCAGGTGTTTCAACCTCAGATACGTTATACTATTTCGATCCGCCTTTTTACACAAAAGCAGACCGATTGTACCGCCACTTCTTTGTTGAAAAGCATCATAAACAATTGGCAAAAGCCATAGCAACAATACGAACTGACTATGTTTTATCTTATGACGTAGCTGGCCCAATCATCAAACTTTACGCAAGTTTGGGCATGACGCCCACTCAAGTAGAACTGCTTTACTCAACAAGTTCTCGTGAGAAGCTATTAGCAACTAACGAGTTAATTGTGACAAACCTGCTCCAGTTACCAGCTCATAGCCGACTATGGATGTCTAAAGAAGACGAGGCAGTGCAGACCAACCGTATTTCGGTTACTCCTCACGCTCTCGGCAAGCAAGAAGTGGTTCACCAGTCACTCTAAATTCTGACTTATACCGTGACGCTTTTACAGTAGGTTTAACATAGCCTCATGCAAATCTTTCTGCTCGAAGCTATCTAAATAGACCTGCGTTGTCTTCTCGCTCTCGTGGCCCATTAGTTCGGAGATTTTACCCGTTGCTACACCACTACGCTTAAGAACTGTAGCAAATGAATGCCGGGCGGTGTAGGTAGTGATGGGCGTTGTAACACCAGCCGCCGTAGCTAACTTCTTAAGGTCTTTGTTAGTCACTTTACGGCGGTCTTCAATGCGGTCATGGATTTGAGCCGGTGTTTTGTACTCTTCTTCGTTGAGATAAGGAAAGACGTACTTGTCTATACGCTGATTATGATAAAAGGCTAAGATGTCGAGAGCCGGCTGCAACAATTTAATGTCAAAGATGTCACCTGTCTTCTCACGCTCGTAGTGTAAGTACTCGCCACTGTTAACAATATTGTCCCATGTTAGCATGGCTACGTCTACGAAGTTCATACCAGAGCAATAGAAGCTAAACAGAAAGGCATTCCTGCTATGAAACAGTCGGCTGTCTTGCTTTACCTCGACCTGCGCCAGTAGTTGGATGGCGTCCTTTGTGATGGCCCTTTTTCGGGTCTGCGTCTTGAACTTAGATACCTTAAAATCCTCAAACGGGGAGTCGCCTTTTTTAACGTAGCCGTCGGCTATGGCCTTGTTATACACTGCCCGGAACGTTCGGAAGTAGACGCCCATTGCATTTTCTTTCATGTTACGCTCTCTGAAGAACTGTTCAATCCTTCGTAACAGGGTGTGATTCACTTCTGAAAACGCAAATCCGTCCTCACGGTAACGCGACAAAATACGTTTCAAATCTTTGTGGGAATTAGCGTAGCCAACTCGACCAGCTCTTGTCAAATCGTCAACTACCTTATCTAAGTACTCAAAGAATGAAGTCTTCTTAGTATGAACCGTATACTTCTGCTTGAACTCATCTAATGTAAAGTCCTTTTGCTCATTCTCGAAGCTTAACAGCAAGGATTTGGCTTCGGCTCGCTTCAAATCAATGTTGATCTCCAATTCACGAAAGTGAGGATGCTTCCGTTTCGGCAGTTCTTTCTTAAAGTCCCATTGGTTGGGATGGCAGCTATGACCGACTGAAATGTACTTAGTCTTCCGGTCTTTAATTAAGCAAATCATAATAGGGTGTTCGCCGTTCTTGAGTACTTTAGAAGTGTAGAGCAGGGTCTTAATGGAAGCCAATTTTAAAAGTCAGTTTAAACCATGTTTAAACAAGTGTATCAAATTATAGCAACTATAAACAAAAAATTATAACTACTTTTTATTCATAAATCTGATTACCAGCATATTAATAATTATTCATAGCTGTTCATCAGCTATTATACACTGACTGTTAATCAGAGGGTCGCTGGTTCGAGCCCAGCTTCGGGAGCAGATAAGCAAAAAGCACCTACTTTGTAGGTGCTTTTTGCTTATCTGCTCTATATCTTCCAAGTGTAAAAGTCGTAAACTTCCCCCATTCACTGATTGCTGCTCAGGTAAGTCTTATTACCGTTCTTGTTGATGTAGTACTTAGCCCCGCGTTCGCCCGTCCGTACAACTTCGCCGTTGGGGCCTTTTAGCACTTTGTCGATTGGTGCTTTGTAATCGTCTACAGTGGCTTTTACAGTCATGCCTACTCTCGGATTTGTCTGATCTACGTCTTCGGTTGATTCCCCGCTTGCTTTGTTCGCCCGCTTTTCGGCTTTGGCCGCCCGTGCTTTAGCCAGCCGTTCTTCCACAGACATCTTTTCGTCGGTGGTGGTGCTTTGATTGCACGAACTGCTTAGCCAAAGTAAGCTAAGGATCAAATTCAAAAACAATAGTGTCTTCTTCATGGCCTGTATGGATGATGTTCTTCGTCAGCTTATAATGCGTTCTCCTGCCCAGTTGTTTGGGCGCGTTTGCGGGCAATTGCAAAACAGAGGTTAAAAATGCCCCAGTTTGGGGAAAAATTACCCCAATCAAGCTGCTTTTTCAGTCCATTAATTATAGCAAAAAAATAGACAATTTGCTCAGATCGCCGATTTTCCTTAATGGCACAGTTTTGTACTAAACAGGTTCGACGCAGTACAACACACCTGACAGTATGAGATGTTTTTTGACCGAGTTAACGGCGAATCCAGCGACCGGCTCCTTGACCGCTTCCTGCTTTGGTAAGAACACTTGCCAGCCGTGGACTTGGCGTGCTTACCCTCACGAAGTCAACAATATGGCTGACGCGGCCCATGCGAGTGTAAACAAGGTATCCGCTGCCTTGAAGCAATAGATCGTTTCTTTCTGATTCATTCGACGTTATGAACAGAGTCCCTGCTTGTACTGGCGCAGGGACTCGCTAACCCCCAAATGGCATCGCGTTTCGCATGGGCACGCCACTGAATCGCTTCGTTGACTAAGCACGCTACCCCAATAAACCAAATTGTAGGCAGGGCTAACGGTGGGATGGTCCGTAACCAGTGCTTTCACTAAATCAACCCAAACAACGTTATGGAACGTACAATTATCCGCGAAGACCAGCCTGCTTACGGCCGGATGGATTACCTAAAGCGCATCTCTTGGGGTGCCATTTTTGCCGGTGTTCTGATCGCAATTGTTACGCAAATGCTTTTGTCCCTGCTGGGGCTGGGCATCGGCTTAGGCACTATCGACCCGGTCGAAGAGCAAAACCCAACCGCCGGACTGGGCATTGGCAGCGCCATCTGGTACATCGTCAGCAGCCTGCTGTCGCTGTTCGTGGGCGGCTGGGTGGCCGGTCGGCTGGCCAGCGCACCCCGCTTGTTCGACGGCATCATCCACGGCGTACTGACTTGGTGCTTGGTGACGCTGCTGACCGTCTACTTCTTAACCTCGACCGTTGGCCGGGTTATCGGCGGAGCGAGTCGGTTACTGGGCGGACTCGTTCGCACGGCGGGTTCGGCGGTTAGCTCGGCGGCACCGGGCCTTGGCAACGCGGTACAAGATCAGCTACAAGCGAACGGCAGCCACGGCGCCAATCTTGAGCTGGGCGACCTCAAAACCGAGATCAACACGGTGCTGCGGCAAACGGGCGATCCGGCCCTGAATCCCAACGCACTGGAGCGGAAAGCCGAGCAAGCGGGTAATCAGGCCCAAGCAGCCGCTAACCAAGCCGGCGCTAACCCGCAGGCGTCGGATGACGTGGCCGGGGGTTTG
>CAXUEB010000375.1:0-4905 GCA_964249775.1 uncultured Spirosoma sp. | reverse complement strand
TGATGTCCAGAAACAGCAGATCAACCGGGTTTTCTTCGAGGTAGTAGCGGGCTTCGCCCGTGCGGGTAAACGTCTTGCGCAGGTCAATGAAATCAAGCTGGGCGCAAAACGCTTCCAGGACATCCAGCGCGGGCCGTTCGTCGTCTAAGGCAATGGCATTCATCGGGCGAGACGGAGTTTGAGGTCGACCAGAAAATAGGTGGTTGTATCGTTGATGAGCAACTCGTGGGCGTTGGGGTACAGCAGCCGCAGCCGGTCTTTGGCGTTTTGCAGCCCTACCCCGTTGGACGATTCGACGGAATGGATAGGTACTTTATGGTTAAAAACGTGCAGTTGCAAGGTGTCGTCGTCCACCGTTAGGCGGATGCGAATCAGCGAATCGGCATCGGGGTTGACGCCGTGCTTAAAGGCGTTTTCGATAAACGAAAACAAGACCAACGGCGCAATCTGCTTGCCCAGCACGTTGCCTTCGAGCGCGTAACTGACCGGCACGGCGTCGCGCAGCCGGGCGCGTTGCAGGTCGACGTAATTCTGAAGGTAAGCAACCTCTTTTTCAAGGGAAACCGTTGCCTGATTGGCGTCACGGATGATGTAGCGCATAAACTCCGCCAGTTTCACGATGGTTTCGGGCGTCCGGTCGTCTTTGCGCAGGGCCAGCGCGTAGATGCTGTTAAGGGTGTTAAACAAAAAATGCGGCTGAATCTGCGCTTTGAGTTGCAACAGTTCGGTATTTAATTTTTCGGTTTCAATCCGTTGCAGGCGGCTGTTGGTCTGCACCGAAATCGAAACCAAGGCGCTGACGCAGCCCAGCAAGAGAATAATGCTCCATTTGACCAGCAACGGCGGGGGAATCAGCTCGTCGAATCCTTCGCCGGGCGGTTTTCGGAACGTCGGCGGGCCGGGCCGATGGTCGCCGGTTGGTGGCCCGTGCAGGCCGGTTGGTGGCCCGTGCGGCCGGGTCGGGTACAGGTTTTCTTTCCACAGCAATTGCCCCAGCCAGCCGACCGGCGTCGGCTCGGCCGGTGGCCGCAGAAACGTCCACTGCTCAATCCGCTGGGGTACGTAAGCCGCGGCCAGCAGGCACAGCCCCACAACCGTCGCGTAGCGCGCATACTGCTTGGTTAAGTACCACCGGGAGACGAACCGGGTGTGATTGACGTACGAAAACAAGACCAGCCCCGCGTAGCTGAGCAGGTTCTGAATGTGGTGACTATGCGGGTCCGGCCGGCGCAGGTCCACGCCTTCATTGATGGCGTACAACACGGGCAGGATAAGAATGGCGAACCCGGTGATTAAGCGGAACGTAGACGTTTTAAGCCCCATAGCGTGGCGAACTGGTCATTACGCAAAAGTAAGTACCGCCGACCGAAGCCGGGAAAAAAGTGGTCAACTTCCCAAATGGTGGGGCGAACCAACGCCGGGCCGACGTAAATACTTGGCAACGACCAGTCTGTCGATTCGCTTTTTTCGTATCTTTGCGGCCTGTTTACGAACTGTTCCACGAGTAGCGTTTACCGACATGCCAAAAGTAAAAACCAATTCGGGAGCCAAGAAGCGTTTCAAGCTGACCGGTACCGGAAAAATTAAGCGGAAGCACGCCTTCCACCGTCACATCCTGACGAAGAAAACCACCAAGCAAAAGCGCAACTTAGTGCACGACGCCCTGGTGTTTCCCGCCGACGAACGCCGGATCAAAGCCATGCTGAACGTCTAAGGTTAGAAAAAAGGGCGCGGTTGCGTCCTGGTTATCCGTTTCACCCGATGCCGGGCTTTAAAGCATCCCTTTGCGGGTCGCCCGTCGTCAAAAAACAAGTCATCAAATGCCACGTTCCGTCAATCACGTTGCCTCGCGGGCGCGTCGGAAAAAAGTAATGAAGCTGGCCAAAGGATACTTCGGCCGGCGTAAAAATGTTTGGACGGTCGCCAAAAACGCCGTTGAAAAAGGCTTAGGGTACGCCTACCGCGATCGCCGGGCCAAGAAGCGAGATTTCCGCGGCCTGTGGATTCAGCGCATCAACGCCGGGGCGCGCATCAACGGCCTCTCGTACTCGGCCCTGATGGGGGCGCTCAACAAATCGGGCATCGAACTCAATCGCAAAGTTCTGGCCGATTTGGCCATGAACCACCCCGAAGCGTTTGCCGCCGTTGTGGAACAAGTCAAGTAAACAGAAACGAAGTACACGAAAACCCCGGCTCATCACCGGGGTTTTCGTGTTTATAAGTACCTGGGTACGGGTAGATGACTGCATCAAGAAAAGCGGAGAAACACGGTTGCAAAAGGGGGAAATATACGGTATCAACTCGTTGATTATCAGACTAAATTTGTCTAATTGTTACTCTTCTTTAACCAAGTAAAACTATGGTGATTCGTCAACGATATCATAAACCTAAGTATCGCTCAATCTTAGTCAACCTTCTCGACTGGTTACGCGATTTGTATTCGGCTGCATGTGGCGTACTCACCATGTTGTTTCTGAATTCATACTTACAGATGGTTATTCTGTTAGCTCAAGCACTGTGGCTTATCTTGGCCTTGCTGTTGATTACGTACTGGCCCCTATCGGCTATGGATCAAGCCAACGATGCATTCCGGGCTTTAGTAAACGAAAAACCTAATTGGGCTTTTTTTGGTCACCTGACCGCGTTTGGTTTCGCGTTAACCGTTTGGTTTTGCTGCCGGATGCTGTTTATTCGCTTTAAGTTGAAGCGGCTACAGGAACGTGTCAACTTAAACCCGGGACCAGGTAACCTATCGGACAATGCGTTACAGCAATTCACCAAATGGGTTCCACCGCTTTTAGGGACCACACCACTTCTGATCTTTGCAGGGGGTTTGGACCGAGCCGAAAACAGTACCGGACACATCCTGCTGGTACTGTTCGTATTGCTGACGTATTTTTACGTTACTTACATCAACAACGATTTCATCATTCCGGGCAAGCAGGATTATCTATCACCACAGGAGTACGTGTTTAAGGATTTACGAATACAGTATCGATGGGCTAATTATTCTATTGGTGCTCTAACGGTAGTCCTATTTATTGCGTTTGCTTGGTATGAGGTAAATGTCGTTTTAACGAGAATCATGGGAGTTATCGCCGTGTTTTTCGTGGCCATGAGCTTGTGGGTTTTCTTGGCGTATTTGCTGACGCGGCTGGATTATTCCTACCGGGTTCCCATCAGTATTGTCGTACTGGCGATTCTTATTTTTTTCTGGAATACCAACAATCACCAAATTCAGACTCACCCCGAAGGCTACTTTTCTAAACGGCAGGCGGACAGCTTAGGCATTGGGCCGCATTTTGCCCGGTGGGTCGCCAGCCGGCATGATTCCATTTGTAGCTGGGAGCAGAATCCGAAAAACCAATGGCAGGCGGGGGACTCGGCGGAGCACCGAAGTGACCGGTATCCGGTCTACATCATTGCGTCGGAGGGGGGTGGTCTACGGGCTGCTTATTGGACGGCATCGGTGCTGGGTCAACTCAGCCAACGCATTCCTCACTTCTACGAACGCGTCTATGCCTTGAGTACCGTTTCCGGCGGTTCAGTTGGGGGAGCCGTTTACACCAAGCTTTACCGCGATAGTCTGGCCGCGGGTCGGTCACCCGCTTGGGCTGGGCAGACCGTGTATTCAAAAGCAAAGACTATTTTACAGCAAGATTATTTATCACCGCTGGTCGGGGCATTCCTACTGCCCGACATGGCTCAAAAACTGTGGCCCTTCGGCATCCGCTCGTTCGACCGCGCTCGTTACCTCGAAAACTCCCTGAGTGATGAATACGCGCGGGTGGCCGGAGGAAGTGGTTCGTTGGATACCCCGTTTCTGCACATCTGGTCGGGCCAAGACGAAAACTCGTACTCTTACCGGGTTCCGGCTCTTTTCTTGAACTGCACCCGCGTTGAGGATGGACAAAAAGCTATTTTGTCAAACCTGCAAATCAAAGGGCAAGCTTTTCAAGGCATTAATAATCAAAACGTCATCGACTTACAGGAGCGGATCTACAAACACGTTCCCATCAAAACGGCTGCGTTTATGAGCGCCCGGTTTCCAATCGTAACACCCCCGGCTACGATTCAGGCCAACACAACTGGGCGGGAAGACATGATGACCATCGTGGACGGGGGGTATATCGATAATTCCGGCTTAGAGACGGCTTTAGCCGTAATCACCAGTATCCGGCAAAGTGCGACCGAGGCAATGTGCCGGTTCATTGAGCAGAATTCAACCACATTGACGCAAACCCGAAAGAACGATCTGATTCAGGATTTAAATCGAATCGAATTGCATCTGATCTTGATTAAAACTTCGGAGCAGTCCGATGAAGAGCGAGTTCCCAACCGAGGGCTTTACGAGATACGAGGACCGTTAACGGCGTTTTTTAATTCATGGGACATCAACATCGGCTCTAAGTTGAACGTAGCCCGTGAGTACCTGCACTTAGCGGCTAACGAGAAAGTGGATACACCCATAACGTCAGCTACTAACTGCACTAACAAAACTCCTTTTGTTTCCGTGATTCCCGTCGACAAAGAACTGATTCTATTTGATCTGGACCGAAAGCAGCAAACGATTCCTTTAGGTTGGTTTTTGTCTGACACGGCCCAGCGTTGCGTTAATCGGCAAGCCGAATTAATTCATCAACGGTTCGACCCGCTCATCGAACAACGCTTAGCTCACCGAAAGCTGCGCCATTAAGTTTCCACCACCTTCGTCTTCAGCCCCGCCCGTTCGCCGTCGGCGGTCCGGCCCAGTAGATACAGGTCGATTTCGACGTCGCCCACCCGAAATACCTGCCGTTCGGTTACGTTCTGTTCCAGCACATGCCGGAGCTGGCGGAACTTAACTGTGCGATTTTTTTAGTCCTCACCGTACCAAGCTTCGTCGGTCGTGACGGGTGCCCAGAA
>CAXUEB010000374.1:0-4914 GCA_964249775.1 uncultured Spirosoma sp. | reverse complement strand
TGACCAAGTCGCGGTTAGCCTTGCCTTTCGTCCCCTGAATGAGCACCGTCGTCGTGTCGGTGAAGTCAAGGTCATACGCTGCGTAGTTACCCCGCTCATCGGTTTCGCCAGCCAGAAAGTCGCGCCCAGCGTCCTTACCGGCACTATCGCGCCGGGCCAGTATAAACGTTAGCTTCACCTTACTGCCAATCTCTTTCTGGTTTGGCCGCACCACCCGGCCCGTCAACGATAGTCCCTGTTCGAGGGGGTACTTGATTGGTGCAATCGTGCCCGCCAGCACCTCGGGCCAGGCAAACCGTCGCCAGCCCTGCGTCATCATCAACAGATCGAGGTGCTGAGTGCGGTTTTTGCGGGCAGGATCAACGTAGTAACCCGGCTGCTCAACGCTACCCATCAGGTCGGAGGAAAGCAGCAGGTGCGAGGTGATGGTGGCCCCGTTAGAATCAGCTTCGGGAGCCAGTCGCGCATCCACGGCCGCCAGCGACAGGCTGGCGGCAACGGGCTGACCCGCCGAATTGGTCGTCGTTACGGTCAGATCAACCTTTTCCCGGTTTCTGTACGTCGTTTTTGTCGGCGTCAGCGCCACATTGATCCGCTCGTTTTTATTGACGAACACCAATCGTTCACACACCGGCTTATTGGTTTCGTCGAACAGCGTGAGTTGAGCGATGCCTTCGGGAAACTGGGCTTTAGGCAGTTGAACCACAGCCGAATTTTTGGTCAGGGGCACCTTAGCGGCCTACACCATGATTCCCCGCGTCTGCGCCACGAGCGTCATGGTTGCGGACGGATCGCCAGCCGGTGACCCGGCTGTTTTGTTATGGCGTAGGTACACCCGGATGTTGTCTTTATTAGTTAGGTTATCGACCTGCATCACCACGCCCTGCGCCCGTGCGGCAGGCATGGGGTAAGGTGCCACGCTGCCGTTACCAAGCCGCACGAAAGCTGTGTAGGTCTGCCCCGTTTCGGGTTTAATACCGAAAAAGCCCATACCCCCGTGCATGTTGGCAAAACCCGAAACGGTGTCTTTATTGGCATCCAGCACAAAACCCGACACGGCCACCGCCTGTCCCGATGAATTCACTGCTTTGAATGCCACGCGCCCCTCCAGGCCTTCGACCAATTGCCCACCTTCGGGCAAAAACTGCACGTCGGGCGGGCGTGGCGCAGACGGTTGCCCGGCAGTTGCCGTTTGGGCCACGCCGGCCGGACGCAGTACCGTCAGTGTTTTGCTGAAGAAATAGGCCTCCGGCTCATTGCGCATAAAATTAGTGTAAGCCCGGAGTTGGTACGTACCGGCAGGCACTGAGTCGGGTTACTGACAGTGTCGGCAACATGGTTCGTACCATTAAACAGGTAGCCCTTCATCCAGATCGTTTCGCCGGTGAGGTATGTTTCGCGGTCGGTGTGGAGGTACACTTTTTCGGTTGGTCGTTGCTCATTGTAAGCCCGCAACCGGTCAATCAACTGGCTGATAAACGCGTCGTCACTCCCCAGCGAGAGAAACAGGAAGCCGGTAGTGGCTACCAAAACCAGACCGACGACACGGTGAAATGCAGACCACATAGAATAGATTTTGAGGTGCGGACCCTTCGTTAATGAATGGAGCGACTAAATTAGCGAAAATACCCTCTCTACTCATGACGGCACCCATCAATAAAACAGCGTTGGTTCTTGGCGCAACGGGTCTCATTGGCGATTTACTCACGCATCAGCTTATCGCATCAGGCCGGTATGAACGGGTTAAGGTGTTGGTGCGCAATTCGTTAGGCTGGCAGCATCCGCAGTTGCAGGAAGTACCCTTCGATTTTGAACGCCCGAACGGATTAGTTACGCAGGCCGACGACATTTTCTGCTGCCTCGGCACAACGATGAAAAAAGCGGGTTCGAAAGACGCTTTCAAACGAGTTGATTACCAGTATCCGATGGATATTGCCCGATTGGGCCTGGCCAATGGAGCCAAACAATTTGCCATTGTTACGGCGATGGGCGCCGACGCTGAATCCTCGTTTTTTTATAACCGCGTGAAGGGTGAGGTCGAGCGCGACCTGACGGCAATGAATTTTCCGACGCTGCTTATCTTCCGTCCGTCGCTGCTGCTGGGCAACCGCCGGGGCGAGAACCGGCTTGGTGAGCGGTTAGCCGAGGGTGTGATGCGGCTGTTTAGCCCGCTGATTCCCGAAAAGTACAAGGGCGTTGAGGCCGCTAAAGTTGCCAACGCCATGCTGACAACCGCGCAACAGGACCTCACCGGCAAGCACGTTTACGAGTCCGATTCGCTACAGAAATTCTGATTTGTCCGGGATTCCCAACCCTGAAGGGGTGGGCTAATACAACTGCGTCAACTCGCATACGTATTGATAGTAGCCCACCCCTTCAGGCTCAGGAACGTTACTTCCTTAATTTCTTCTCCAGCATTTT
Organism: uncultured Spirosoma sp.; assembly: GCA_964249775.1. Lineage (GTDB taxonomy): Bacteria > Bacteroidota > Bacteroidia > Cytophagales > Spirosomataceae > Spirosoma. The sequence goes on along the minus strand of CAXUEB010000374.1, from coordinate 2,493 downwards.
AATATAATACCCACCCACCACCGAGCGGGCCTGAAAACCTACCTTGCGGCCATTGGTCGTTTCGTGCCAGTCGTTGAGCGGCACCCGGTCCGGGCTTTCGTTGGCAAACTTCAGCACGGGCGCAATCAGGGTTTCAAAGTCAGCCGGTCGGTCGGCCAGCGTAGCCGTCCATACAATCCAGTCAGACTTGGTGTACGTTTTGCGGCTGTCTAACGGCAATCCGAATGGCTGCTGTTTGGTCAGGTAATAAGCAATCTCGGTTTGCGCCACTTCGGCCGGAAAAATGTTCAGGCCGAGTAATTTATCCCAAACCAAATTATATTTCTGACTCCAGGTGCCCGGATTATCAAACGTCAGTGTGTAGTGACGACCCGCCCCGGCCGATGTATCTTCGGCTAATTTCATCCACTTGCGGGCCAGGTCGCGGGCCATTTCAATGTACTCTTTCTCCCGCGCCGGGTCGCCCAGCCGCCCCGCTAAGTAGCCGTAGCTGGCAATGCCCATAATGGCCTTGACCGATAGGTTGGCGTTGCGGGCAATGTGACCGGCAAAGTCATCAGTACAGAGTTGGTTGGTTGGGTCAAACCCGTTCTTAATGAGGTAGTCTGTCCAGAGCGTCAGCGTCGGCCAGTGTTGTTTGGCGTAGTTGGCGTTTCCCTCAACGGCGGCAATGGCGGCCGTCAGAATCAGCATATTACCGCATTCCTCCACAGGCATGTCTTCGCCGTAGGTTTGGCCATTGGCAATGGGATACGTTCCCACGTCGTGGGCCGCAAAGGGTTTAGTCCACCGGCCACTCTCAGAATACTGAAAAATCGGCTCCATCATACCCTTAAGCAATAGGGGATTGTAAAGCAAAAACAACGGAGCGGATGGATACGTCACATCCACCGTGCCGATGGAGCCGTTCGAGAAGTTTTCTTTCGAGAAAAAGAAAACGGGAGTTGTCTGACTAGCGTGCTGCGGCTGCGCTGACGTCGATGGACTGCTGGCGACGAGTTTGTGGGCGGCAATGGCCTGTCGGTAACCCAGCACACACAGGTTGGCGTAATCGGCTCCACCGGCGGCAAGCGCATCGGCATACAGTTTTTTGTCGAACGCGTCGCAGGCAGCTTTGAGCGTTGAATAATCGGCTTCAGCATCCTGCAAGGCCTGTTCCATCGTTACCGAAACGTCGGACCGCGGAACGTCGGACTGCGAAGCGTTAGCCTGTTCGCCATTCCCAGCCCGACGCCACCAGGCATCGAGCGGTTGCCCGGCGTATTCCACCGATTTCACGTCGTCGTAGCCAATCAGCAGGTGCCGGTCAACCGCCTGGCTGGCCACTTTACCGAGGTCCATGCTGGTGGCCAGCACGGGCAGGCTGTCGCTCACGGCCCTGGGCATCCGCGCGTGCAAATCCGTTACGCGTCCTTCACGCTCAAACTGGTTTCGGGCGCTGAGTAGCGACCCAATTCGCCGACTGGTGCCAGCCTCCACTGCCGAAGCCACGTACAGATGGCCCCAGTCGATCCGAACGTCGTCTCCTTTGCGGCCAAGTACTTTTTGCTCCACCGTGCCCACCCGCATGTAATCCAGTTTTGGGCCGGTAGTTGCTTCCGCCCGACCGCGTTGCCAGGTCACTACCTGATCGGGTGAGTTAACGGCTAACTCGGCAGATACGTCGGTGTACAGTTGCACGTCGTGTGGTTTGCCGTCCGTTACCCGAACGCGGTAACTGATGTACTGCACCGGGCGGGACAGGGCCGTTAGGTTATCCATCAGCAACGGTGCCGTAAAGGTGACTGTAAGTTCAACGGCCCCGGCCGTAAACGTATAAACCGACTGCGTAGCGGTCATCTGCCGCCCGGTCTGGACGGCGGGGGTGTCGTTCAGCACCCGTTCCTGCACCAGACCCAGATCGACAAAGCCCGGCCCGGAAAAATTTTGGCTATGGAAGGCAATGACGTTTTTACCTTTCCGGAGCAGTTCCGAAGCATTGCGCCGGGTTGGTGTGAGCCGGTAGCTGGGCGACACACCCGCCACATTAGCCACCTGCTCGCCATTGATGAACAGTTCGTAGTTGTCGTTCTGAATCGCGTTTACCAGCAGCGGACCCTCCGGCACCCGGTCGAGCACCACCGTTCGGCGAACGTAAATATCGGGGGTGCTCCACGGGGTATGGTCGCCGTTTCGGGTTCCAAACGTACCTTCGCCCGTGGTCCACTGGCTGTCGTCGAAGTCAGACTTTGTCCAGGCGTCAGACGTAGGTTTGTCGGTTACAAAGCAGGCTTGGTAGGGTTGTCGCTCTGCGGTGGGAACAATGGTCTCGCCTATTACTGAAGGCTTTCCCATGAACCGAAACGGCCGGCCGTCCACCCGGATCAGACCATTTAGTTGTTGGGGCTGGCCCGTCCAGTGGCGGGTAGCATCTCCATTGAGCCGATCACCAAACGACCACACACTCGTGTAAGGGTCGATGGTGAGCAGGGGCGTTGCCGGGGGATTTAAAGC
>CAXUEB010000373.1:2809-4926 GCA_964249775.1 uncultured Spirosoma sp. | reverse complement strand
CGACTTTCAATTCTTAGTGGTAGACCGCCCGCCCGCGACGACGCCCAACCCGGCCGTTCAGGTCCTGAACCGGCCACTGGGCCTGCGGAACGTCTCGCTTTGTCAGGGCGATTCGGCCCGGATGGAGGCCACCCCCGATCCAACCTGGAACTACCAGTGGCGCCGAGATGGCATCAACCTGCCCAATGCCACCGGCTCATCCCTGACGGTGCGCGAATCGGGTGACTACACCGTTCTGGTATCGCCTAAACGGGCGTGCAGTAAGGTTGGCAATTCGGAAACGATAACGGTTCGGGTCATTGGGAAAGAAGCCAGTCTGCGGGAAACGGGGCACCTGTGCGCGGTCACTGGCTCGGTCGATTTGACGGTGACGAGCGATACGGGGGTTGTCTACCAATGGTACCGGAACGACCAGCTTCTGGCGGGTCAAACGACAAGTTCGGCCCATATTGAGCAGGAAGGCCGTTACCGGGCCGTGCTGACGTACACCACGCTGGGCTGTACCGTTCCGTCTAATGGGCTGTCCGTCAACCGGTCGGCGGCTGTGCGGGCTACCATTACGTCGGCAACGGGGAGAAACCGTCTTTGCCCGCAGGATTCGCTGCCCCTCGAAAGCAATGGCGGTATCCGGTATGTCTGGCAGCAGGACGGGCAGGTACTTGCGGGAGCCACCACCGCCCGCTACCGCGCCCGAACAATCGGGAATTACGTGGTGACGGCCATTGACAGTTTTGGCTGCGAAGGTGTGTCGGCGCCGTTTGTGGTCGTATCGGTGCCGCCCGTAACGGTGCGCTTCGACTCAATACCGGGCGTATGCGGTCCCAACGTACCGGCCTACGCCCTCCAGGGCAGTCCGGCCGGGGGCGAGTTTGCCGGGCCGGGCGTAATCGACGATACGTTTAGTCCCCAGCAGGCCGGGGTCGGCAATCATTCCCTAACCTACACCGTTAAACCCGCGCCCGAATGCGCCGGAGTGATGGCCAGCCGTACGGCCGTGGTCGCGCCCATTCCGGTCATTCAACTGCCCGATAGTCTCGTCACCTACCGGGGCAGTACCGTTCCGCTGACGCCCGCCTACAGCGGTAACCCGGTCACGTTCCAATGGTCACCACCGACGTTCCTCGATGATCCATCGGCGGGTAGTCCGTCGGCGGTGGGCATTGTGAGTGACATTACGTATACGCTGACGGTGGCCAACGCAACCGGCTGCACGGCCCGCGACACGGTTCATACTACGGTATACGAGCAGGTTTGGGTACCCGACGCCTTCTCGCCCAACGGCGACGGCCTGAACGACGTGTGGGTATTATCGGGCATTGACGCTTTTCCCGACGCCAGGGTAACAATTTTCAACCGTTGGGGCGAAGTTGTTTACCAGTCGGGCAAGGGTTATCGGGAACCCTTCGACGGAACAGCGGGCGGGACAAATTTACCCGCTGGTATGTACCCCTATACCCTCCATACCGTTCCTGAACGGCCCGTGTTACGCGGCAGCGTAGTCATCATGCGGTAGTGCGCGCAAACACCGACTAAGTACGGTCCACGCTATCCGCAATCGAATACGACACGATGCTCAGGTTCTCCTGCATTGCTACCATAAACGTATCCAGCATATCAGGGGCCTTTCGCCCATCGCCGTACGCCAGCAATAGGTGGTTGCCAACGGTGCCGAGCCAGGTCAGCGTATCGGTCAGGTAAGTCAGGGCAATGCGGTGCTTGGTCCGGTCGGTTATGTCGGAGTCGAGCAGGGTAAACTGGTGTTCGGTAAAGGCGACAGGCTGCCCCAACGCGTCGGTCAGGCCAGGGATCTGGCCGTTCAACTCACCGACGTACAAGCCAATGGCGAAACCAAACCGGAAGGGCAGTGTGGGGTCGGACGGGGGAACGGCCGCACGGACCTGCTGCCAGGTGGTAAACTGGTTATCAGCGTTGTAACTTTGAATTTGCACCCGGAACTCGTGGTACGAATCGGTGAAAACGGCCTTCTCGAAGTCGGTGTGGACGGTATGGGCGTCGATTACCTGCCGGAAGGCAAGCCGAATACGGGCTGGCGTCATAACGGATTAATTGATTCACCGGGTATGCTTTCCGACGGGAAGTTCCGGCTCTTGGGGTGC
>CAXUEB010000373.1:0-2799 GCA_964249775.1 uncultured Spirosoma sp. | reverse complement strand
ACTACGATCGACCACCCAGTCGGCAACGTTCAGCAACTGAAGCAGTTTGGCTTGTTCGGCTCGGTCGGGGCCGTCCAGCCCGGGGCCATCCAGCCCGGGACACTCGCGTCCGCCAATCTCGACCCGAATGCCCTGGTGCTGCCCCGTGAGCACTTCCTCGTTGCTCAGATCGTCGTCGTCGCAGTAGGCCCAGATGAATCGCCGGAGCCAATAGTGCAGGTAATCGACTACGGCCGAGCGGTACAGGTCGCGCAGATCGGCCGATAGCAACACCCTATACTCGTCCGCAGCTAACGGCCCAATCGGTTCATCCGCAGCCTCACGCAGCCGAACGGCGTACCCGCCCATGTAATCTAACTCTCCCGCTTTCAGCGCAGCCGCTGGCTTAATAAAATCGGCTACACAATACGTCGCCCCATACGGTAAGGGCAGGCGCGGAAACGATAACCGAACGGGCTGGCTACCCAATGCCGGATCACCCGGCCGAACCACAACCTGATCGCCCTCGGCGCTGGCCCGCCAGACCCCAAATACAACCTCGGTTCGGAGTTTTCCCTGAGTCAGCCAATCAGTCAGCAGGTTATTGGCGTCCTGAAATAAATTCCGGGCCGCGTCGCTCCAGTCGGCATCATCCAGCGCATCGGGGAAACGCACGGGTATCTCCCACTTGTGAAACAAAGCGTTCCAGTCAAGGTACGTCCTGACTTTATCAGAATCCGACGCGTCGAACGACGAAACACCCAGAAAATGAGAAGAAAACGGTTCAAAACCAGTCCAGTCAATGGCGGGTTGAGTGGACGTTGCTGTTGCGGGGGATTCGGCTGATACTGGAATCATATCGTTACACCTTTACCTTCAGCGTGTGCGTCAACGTGTAGCCGCCCGTCGCGCTGTTGGCCACGACCGTTGCCAGTTCGTTGTCCAATGAATCGCGCAGGATGCTGTCGCCGGAGTTTTTCAACGAATTCTGCCCGTGTGCTTTGTACAGGTCGGTGTTATACACCGCCGTATTAATGTCTTCGGGAAAGGCAATCTGCGACGTCAGTTTCAGCGTGTTGTCCACGTAGACCTGCACGTGCAGGTGCGTGGCGCGGCCCTGGTACCAGCCGGGATAGATACCCGTAAATTTCACCTGCCCGGCCGAGTCGGCGTATTGCAGCCCCCGCAGAAACGTCTTGGTCGTGTTGTTCTGGGTACAGAGATAGCCCGAATTGCTGTAGCCGGAATAGTAGCCGTCCTTATCGCAGTACCAGATGTCGACGCGGGCGTTGGGCAACACCGCGCAGCCATTGTTGACGTTCTGAACCGTGATGGTCATGTCGAGTTGCAGACCGGTTTTTCCTTCGCGAATATCGACCCGCTGCAGGGCCGATCCCCGGCTGTTGTAGAGTGGATACGGGCCGTCGGTTTCGGTATCAGTTACCACACAACTGCCCGTCGTGGTCGTACCGGTTGTGGTCGTGGTGCTGCCCGGTGTCGTGGTGGTCGTGCCGGTCGTTGGGGTAATATCGGTATCGTCGGACGAGCAGGCCTGCATGAGTACAGGTGTCAGGACGGTGCCGGCGATGGCTCTGCGGAGGAAATCTAATCGCGAAATGGGTTTGCTGGTCGCCATGATAGGTAAAATGTGACAAGTTCTTTCTTGCGTTCTCTGCATTTAATACGCTGCACCAGAGCAATTCGTTGCGGGGTCACCGGGGTGTGCAGAGCAAACGCGCGATTGTGTCGACAACCAGTCGTACGTCGTATTTTGGGCCAAACACGGTGGGCAGGCCCCAAAGCAAATCGCCCCGTGCTTGGCCGTTAGCAGGGCACAAGCACGGGGCGATTCTGACGCAAAACGTTTACTTTTTATCCGCTACGGACCCATCCTGTTTGGCAAACTCGCCGTTCACGTTGATGGCAATCTCTTCGCTGACCACGGCTCCGCCGGGCTTGCCGACGCCGAAATCCACCCGATTCAACGTGCCCGTCACTTTAAGGCCGGCTTTATCCTGCTTCCCTTTGGGGCTTTCCTGCGTTATCGGGCCGTTCAGCGTCACGTCGAGCGTCACCGGCTTGGTTACGCCGTGCATGGTCAGGTCGCCGGTAGCCTTGTATTTTTTGCCTTCTACTTTCTTAAACGACGTGCTTTTAAATGTCACCGTCGGGTATTTTGCCGCGTCGAACCAGTCGGGGCTTTTCAGGTGCCCGTCGCGCCGTTCGTTTTCGGTGTTGATGCTGTTGACGTCGGCGGGCATTTCCATCACCGCGTCGGACAAATCGGGTTTAGCCGAGGTGATCTTGGCGTCGAACGTCTTGAAGTTGCCATCCACTTCAGACAGCAGCAGGTGAGTAACGGTGAAGCCAACTTTGGAGTGGGCTTTGTCAACGGTCCAGGTTTGGGCGTAGGTCGCCAGTGAGCTACAGACAACAGCGAGGGTAAAAAGTGAACGCTTCATTGGTTTCGAAATTTTTAAGGTAAGACAAGTGAACTCTCGTGGGTAAATATAGTATCCAGTACTTGCCGACCAAAACGAACCAAGGTCGAATGCCGGTTTTTACCGGCTGAATTCCTTTTTACGAACGCTCAGTCCGGGTGGTGGTGCTGGCGCAGTGCAAACCGTCGGACCCCTTGGCGCTAAATCCTTTTCCAAACCAGCTCATTCACTGCGCCTTGCCCGCTGCCAGCCGCTCACCCAGTTCAACGTAGCACTGCCGCCAGGCCTGCTCAACAAAGGCGTTCCAATCCTGGCCCAATCCCTGTTCAAGGGTCCATAGCAACGCTCGTCTTAAGGAAAGGATCTGCTGCGGTGTAAT
>CAXUEB010000372.1:4223-4941 GCA_964249775.1 uncultured Spirosoma sp. | reverse complement strand
GGGTTATAACATGCCCCGGCTCCTTCGGGAACAGGAACTGCCCTACGAACCCGGCCAGTGTCTGGTGATGGCCTCGGATGGTATTCAAACCCGCTGGAACCCCGCCCGCTACCCAAACGTGGGCCGCTATGACCCGCTCATTTTAGCGGCTGCTATATACAAAGAATACGGTCGCCACACCGATGATATGGCGGTTGCCGTTGCCCGGATTCATTGATGGTATGCACGAACTGACAAAGCTTAACTTAGATAACGAAATGGACCTGATACTGGTCCATAAACGCAGTATGAAGCTGGCCGAACTGACCGGCCTGTCGCTGGCAGCCCAGACGAGCTTTGCTACGGCGGTGTCGGAGGTGGCGCGGCTGGCCCTTGTCGACGGGGGCCGGGGTTCGCTGGCGCTGGGCATCAATCCCGACGATGAGCGCGGCTGGCAGCTACTGGCTCACCTGCACGACCGCCGTCGCTACCGCCCCGACGTATCCGACGGGGCTATCAGCCACGCCCGCCGGTTGGTCGACGACCTGACGATAACCGTAACCGACCAGGGTACCAATATTCATCTGTTTTGCATTCTGTCTGACTTTAAATCGGTCAGCACGGTCCGCATTGACGACTGGAAGCGGCAGTTTAACCGCGAACCACCGGCTACGCCCTACGACGACATAAAGCGCAAGAACAGCCAGTTCCTGCAACTGGCTGTTCTTGCGCTTTATGT
>CAXUEB010000372.1:2519-4213 GCA_964249775.1 uncultured Spirosoma sp. | reverse complement strand
AACTGGCGGAGCGGCTTCGGCTCAGCGAGCAGCAGTACCGGCAGGTAACCAACTCGCTGCCCCTGCTGATTTTCTCGCTGGCGCCCGACGGCCAACTCCTGTACGTGAACCAGGGATTCACGGCGTTTACCGAAAAAACGCTGCCCGAACTCAACCGGGACGGGTGGCTGAGCCTGTACCACGACGATGACCGCCAAGAGGTACGGATGGCCTGGGCCGACAGCGTGGCAACGGGCCTGCCGTTTCGGGGCGAGTGGCGCGTTCGGCGCGGGCAGGCCGACGAGTATGTGTGGCACTTGGTGTCGGCAACGCCCCTGCGCGACGCGGCTCAGCAACTGCTGCACTGGAATGGGTTCATGGCCGACATCAACGTGCAGAAAGTGATGGCGCAGACCATGCGCGACAACGAGGAACTGCGCCAGACCCAAAGTCAGTTGGAAAACAATCGGCACCAATTGGCCGTCAATAATGATGAACTCAGCCGCAGCAACACCGAGCTGTCGCAGTTCGCCTACGTGGCCAGTCACGATTTGCGGGAACCTCTGCGGAAGATTCAGAACTTGCTCAGCAACGCCCTCAAATTCACCCCGCCCGACCGCGTACCGTCCGTACAAATCAGTGCCCTGCCTCGCCCGTCCGCCCACATGCAGGCGCTGTACCCGAACGCATCGGGCGATTTTTTGGAAGTCAGCGTGCAGGATAATGGTATTGGTTTTGAGCAGAAACACGTCGAACGGATTTTTAACCTGTTTCAGCGGTTGCACGGCCGCAACGAATTTGCCGGTACGGGAATCGGACTGGCGGTTTGCAAAAAGGTCGTTGATAACCACGGCGGCTACCTGACCGCCAGTAGCCAGCCCGGCCAGGGGGCTACGTTTCTGATCTATTTGCCCATGCAATAAACCGGCCAGGCTAAACCCCGTGCTCACACCTGAGAGATCCGTTCGCTACTAACGGTTTCAGCCTGTTTCGTTGGATTCAACCGGGCACTGAACCCTTGTCCTGAGTTTATCCGACATTGGTTACCTTCCGTAAGGTAAACACTTAACATTGAGAATGTTATACTAAGAAGGTGGCCTTGGAGAAGCGGTAAAATTCCGAACTAATAATGGCCAGTTTTAGTTATTTAGGTGTCCCATACGAAGGGGCAATCTAACAGCGTTATGTAGTCGGTTAACAAGCCAGCTAATACTAAACAACATGAGAATTAAAGCCATAATCACCAGTCTGTTCGTCGCCGGTACGCTGGCGTCCTGCGCCCCGGCCATTACGGTCAAATACGATTACGACCCGAAAGTAAACGTCCGGCAGTTCACTACCTACCGCATCGAGGCCGACCGCTCGCGCAATGCTGATCCCATCGTGGGCAGTAACCTGAACCAGCGCCGGATTGCCGACGCCCTCGACCAGTCGCTGAAACAACGTGGCTACAAGCCTGTGACGCAGGGCGAAGCTGACCTCGTTGTCCGGTTTTTCATGGACTCGAAAGACAAGCAGCAGATTCAGTCCAACAACATGTACTCGCCCTATTCGTGGTGGTACGGTGGAATGAACAACAACGTGTACTCGCGGCAGTACGAAGAAAACCGCGTGGTCATCAACGTATCCGACGCCCGCACCAACGACATCGTATGGCAGGGTTGGGCTACGGGCCAGTTGAACAGCCGCAACAAGGAGCGTGATCGTGATCAGGC
>CAXUEB010000372.1:2097-2509 GCA_964249775.1 uncultured Spirosoma sp. | reverse complement strand
CTTCCCGGAGAGTGCCGTGCAGGACTACGGCTCAGCCCGCTAATCAATTAGTGTAGTTAAGCGAAAGCCCGTGACCCAATAGGTCGCGGGCTTTTTTGTGTTTGTAACTTTTCGTTTATTTGCCCTCTTTCTTTCCCACCGTGTCACCAGCAAGCCGATCTGTTGTTTACTCCTTACTGACCGTCGTCGTCGTACTGCTGCTGGGTATTGTAACCCTGCTCCGGGTGGCTGACCAGCGAAACCGGCGTCTGGAAGACCAGCGTATCGACCTTCAGCGCAGCTTCTACCGCCAGGAAAGTCAGATAAAAGAGCTGAAAGTGCGGCTTGAGGACTGTGACACGGTACGGAATAATGCCCCGAGTAATGGGTTATCGGATACGTTGGGCTTCTCCGAATTTGATGCCAATCTTAC
>CAXUEB010000372.1:0-2087 GCA_964249775.1 uncultured Spirosoma sp. | reverse complement strand
TCGTTCTCCAGCCAGGAGCCGACCGGGATCATCGCCGCCTTGCCCAGCAGCCACATCAGCGGTTACCGCCGCGCCGGTCGGCAGGGTATCGATAATGGCGGCCGTTGGGTCAGCCGTATCCAGCAAACTACCGGGCGTGGGTAGCCGCAAGGTTCGGAGGGGGCGGGTAAGGGGTTCGGTTGCTGCGCTGGCAACGTAGCCGGTTAGTCCGTCGGGTAGTTCAACGCGCAGCCAGGTAGCCGTGCCGCCCAAAATGATCAGGGCCGACGATTTGGGAAGTTCACGCAGGATGGGCGCGTCGGCCGTGGGAGCCGGTCGGACGGGTGTTCGCGGGGCCGACACCCGGATGGTATCGCCCAGCCGGTCGGCCGCTAACAGCGCCTGTTTAGCCGGGCCCCGGCCTAAGCGAATGAAGGGCAGCGGGTCCGTGGCACCTTCGCTGACCCCGTAGATGCCGAAATGCAGGTGTGGACCGGTTGTGCGGGCGTTGCCGGTGTTGCCCACGAATCCGATGGTGTCACCGATGGATACGCGCTGCCCGTTTCGTACGTTCCAGCGGTCGAGGTGAGCGTAGTAGAGTCGGATATCCCGGTCGTTATCGGATAAAAAGGCAACGTTGCCGCCCAGCTTGCTCGTTCCCACGCCCGTAACGATGCCGTCGACCGCAGCCAAGGCGGGTGTTCCTTTAGGCGCAAAGATGTCGACGCCTTCGTGCCGCCGACGCCCGCCGTCGCGCGGGACACCAAAGAAACTGCTGATTTGTCGGCTGTCGCGGCCCTGCACCGGAAAGCTCAGGGCGGGTTCGCGCGTGATCGACAGGGTGTAGCGACCACTGCGAAGGAGTTCGGGCTGGATGCGGATCAGGTAGGTCTGGGTCCGGCGCGGCTCCCAGGCCAGCACGTTGGTGTCGGCTTTCGAGGCTGCTACCGGACTGGTCCGGTTCCGGCGTTCCAGCGCCAGCACATCGATGAATACCTGCACGGGCTTTTGCCCCTGCGTCTCAACCCGAACCAAGAAGCGGTCGCCCCGCTGAGCATCCATCCGGTAGCCAACGGCAAACGCTTTGTTGGCTGAAAAATAGCCACTCTCCCGGTAAGGAACACTTATTTTAAGCGAGTCGCGCAGCGCACGTTCACCGGCCGCCAGCCAGTCAGCACCGAGGGCCGTCTGGTCGAGTTTGGCCGTTTTAAGCGACTGCCCGTACTGTTCGTGGGGCGACGACGAGCGGAACAAACCCGTGGTTGGCCCAACGCCGGTGCAGGCGCTAACCCAGGTGACCAGCAGAATAAGCGCGGGGAAACGGAACAGATTCGTAAATGCCATAGGTACACACACTACCGTATTAAACGACTTTGTCGCGGTGGTATTTTAACCGCGACAGGTAAACGACCATGAGCAGGCCGATGGCGATACTGACCAAAGGCAGCAGGGTCGCCAGCACCGCCGAGGCACCGTAGATGGCCATGCTAATGACGTAACCGCTCCGTACGGTTTGCACCCGAACATCGGCAGCGGGGCGTTTGAGCAGGTGATAGTTATCGGTAGCGTGGTTCCACATCAGGTAAAATATGCCAACGATGGCTCCGAAAAGCAGCATGGTCAGGCTGGCGGCCAGTTCGGTGGCGGAGGTGGAAATGTAAGTGGCCAGTATGTTGTTCAGAAACGGAATCGTGCTGGTCAGAAATAGCAGTAAGCCGTTGAGATACATAAATTTAGAGTCGCTGTTCCGAATGACGTTAAACATCCGGTGGTGATTTACCCAGATCACAAAAATAGTGGCAAAGCTAAGCAGGAAGGCCAAATAGGCGGGCCACTGACCCGCCATTGCAAAGAGAAGGGACTGACTGGTGAAGGCTTCTTTAAAGGCGGGCGCTTTAAGTTCAAAGGAGAGGAGTGTGATGTTGATGGCCAGCACACCATCGCTGAATGCTTCCATCCGCACGGTTTCGCTCTCTTGAAAATTTGTTTGTGCCATACGGTTCACCACGTTGCCATTTCTAACAAAACCACTGCCGGATGGTTCAGGCTGGCAACTGAATAACGCTCATTTTATGATTCCAGACTGGTTACAGGCGGGCTTGTGGGGG
>CAXUEB010000371.1:3540-4951 GCA_964249775.1 uncultured Spirosoma sp. | reverse complement strand
TTTCATGGGTGTACTGGGAACAGGCGTAAGCAAAGACAAAGAACAGGGAAACGGTCCCGCAAAATGAAACCTTAATCCGGTAAACTTGTTCGGAACAAGGGTCGTCGGTAATTTACGGCCCGGATAGACAACCGGCTCATGATTCCATCCACCAACCAGCGGCCACCCGCCACGGTATTGTTTATTTTCGGCGGCAGCGGAGACCTCAACCTGCGCAAACTTACGCCCGCGCTGTACAATCTTTTTCTGGATCGGTACCTGCCCGAACGCTTTGCCGTCGTCGGGCTGGGGCGTAGTCCGTACAGCGACGACTCGTTTCGTCAGCGCCTGATGGAAGGCGTAGGGCAGTTTTCCCGGCGCAAAGACGACCTCGACCAAACCTGGTCGGTATTTTCGCCTACAATCTCGTACATGCAAATGGACGTCGCCGACGCGGCAAGCTACGCCACCCTCGCGGACTACGTCAACCAGAAGCAAGGCGAATGGGACGAAGCGCCCAACGTGGTGTTTTACTTAGCCGTGGCCCCGCAGTTGGTGCCCGACATTGCCACCAACCTGAGCAAGCTGCCGCTCTGTGGCGACAAGGCGCGCGTGCGCATCGTGGTCGAGAAACCGTTCGGGCACGATCTGAAAACGGCGCGGGAACTCAACGCGCTGCTGGGGGGCCTCTTCGCCGAAGAGCAGATTTACCGGATTGACCATTACCTCGGCAAAGAAACGGTTCAGAACATCCTGGCCCTGCGCTTTGCCAACTCGCTTTTTGAGCCAATCTGGAACCGGCGCTACGTCGAATTTGTGCAGATTACGGCCGCCGAAACGGTCGGGCTGGAAGGGCGCGGGGGCTACTACGAAGGCTCCGGTGCGCTGCGCGACATGATTCAGAACCACCTGCTCCAGGTCATGTGCATGGTGGCAACCGAAGCGCCGGTGAACTTCGACGCCAATGAGGTGCGCAACAAAAAAGTAGATGTGCTGAACGCCATCCGCCGGATCAAGCCCGAGCAGGTCGAGACTATGGCCGTGCGCGGGCAGTACGGTTCCGGCGAAATAAAGGATAAAGAAATGCCCGGCTACCGCGAGGAAGAAGGTGTTAAACCGGATTCGGCGACGGAAACCTTTGCGGCCGTGAAGCTGTACGTCGACAACTGGCGGTGGGAGAATGTGCCGTTTTACCTGCGTACCGGTAAGTCACTGCCCGAAAAGACCACCGTCATTACGGTGCAGTTCAAAGCCGCGCCCGATTTTGCTTTTCCCGACGAAGCCACCAAGACCTGGGAAGCCAACCGCCTGACGTTTGGTATTCAGCCCGCGATGGACATCCGGCTGCGGTTCCAGGCCAAACGCCCCGGTCAGACGCTGATTCTCGACCCGGTCGAAATGGTGTTTAGCTACAAAACCGCCTACGAAGGAC
>CAXUEB010000371.1:0-3530 GCA_964249775.1 uncultured Spirosoma sp. | reverse complement strand
CGACGCGACGCTGTTCATGCGGGCCGATCAGGTCGAAGCCGCCTGGCGGGTCGTGACGCCCATCCTGGACGCGTGGGAAGGCCAAGCGCCAACCGATTTTCCGAACTACGCCCCCGGCTCGTGGGGACCGCCGGCCGCCGACGAACTGGTTCGGAAAGACGGTTATCAGTGGATGACGAAGTAGAAGACAGTAACCCGGACATCTATCCGGTTGTTCCGGGTAATGGATCGTAACCAAACTGTTGCTAATCATGAATACAGACATAACCTTGCCCCCAGCCGCCAACTTGTTTGTTGAAGACCAGAGCCGGCCGTGGCTACCACTGGCCGATGGGGTAAAGCGCAAAGTGATGGCCTACGACGCCCTGCTGATGCTGATGAAAGTTGCCTACGAGACGGGCGGCATCGGGGCTGCGCACAGCCACCACCACACCCAGATGAGCTACGTCGAGAGCGGTGCTTTTGAGATTCTGATCGGCGACGAGAAACGCGTTGTCCGGGCGGGCGATACGTTCTACATTCCGTCGAACGTCCACCACAGTGCGGTTTGCGTAGAAGCCGGGATGCTCATTGATGTGTTCTCGCCCATGCGCGAAGATTTGGTGTAGGACAGTATGCAGCTCATCGTCAAGAAGAACCCGACCGAATTGGCCAAAGCCGCGGCTGATTTTATCACCAAGCGCATTAGGGAAGTCCTGAAAACGCAGGACCGATTCACGATTGCCTTATCGGGCGGTAGCACGCCTAAGGCCCTGCACGAACTGCTGGCTAAGTCGCCCTACGTCGACCAGATTCCGTGGCTGCAACTGCACGTGTTCTGGGGCGACGAACGCTACGTACCGATTGACGATGCGCAAAGCAACGCGGGCATGGCCTACGACACGCTGCTCGGTCACGTTTACACGCCCGAAGAACAGATTCACGTCTGGCGCACCGACCTCGAACCCGAAGCCGCGGCCGCCGACTACGACCGCATCCTGCACGATTACTTCGGCGAGGAGGGCGAAGCGTCGACCGGACCTACGTTCGACCTTGTCTTGCTCGGCATGGGCGACGACGGCCATACGCTTTCGCTGTTTCCCGGCACCGAAGTCGTTCACGAGCAGGCCGCTTGGACGAAGGCGTATTTTTTAGACAAACAAGACATGTACCGCCTGACGCTGACGGCTTCCGTTGTGAACCGGGCGGCCTGCGTACTGTTTCTGGTAGCTGGTCCGAAGAAAGCCCAGCCGTTGCGGGAAGTGCTGAACGGTGCGTACCAGCCCGATACGTACCCGGCGCAGGTCATCAAGCCGATGGCTGGCGAACTAATCTGGATGGTGGACGAAAAGGCAGCAGCGGAGATTGAATAGAACTGCCCAGGCGGCCCGGGCGGTTCTATTGGGCCTAATAAAAACTCTCAATCTTCAAAATCTGCGCTTCAACGGCCGCCGGCACGACCCGGCGCTTCGACAGGATGCCCGGAAACCGGCGTAACGCGTCCCGGTAGCCCCGGCGGACATGCAGGTTCTGACGGCTCAAGCGGTGAATGTGCCAGGTGTGCCGCAGGGCGTAGTATAATGGCCGGCGCAGCCAATAATACCAGAACGTGTCGCGGGTGAGCAGTTGAATCCGGTGATCGGGGTTGCGCGACGGCGACGGAAAGTGGTGCGACACCAGATCGTCGGCGTAAGCTAAGCTCCAGCCCGCGGCCAGCATATCGGCCGAAAACAGCCGCTCTTCGCCCGCAATAGCAAACTGCGGATTAAAGCCCCCCACGGCCAAAAAGGCTGCTTGGCGCACGATCACCGCGCAGCAAACAAACCCCAGAATCGCCGGGCCGGGTAGGGGACGCTCGCTCGTCAGGGGACTGTCGCGCATGGCTTCGCAAACGGGTTCTAAACGTTCTTCCTTACCCAGCAACACCTTGCCCGCCAGCACGCCGAGGTGCGGATACTGGGCGAAATACGTAACCGCCTTCGTTAACGCGCCCGGCTCCCACCACGAATCGTCGTCGCAGAACGCCACGAAAGGCGTTTGGGCCGCCCGAACGCCGATGTTGCGGGCATTAACGCCTTGATTCTCCGTCTGCGCCAGTAGCGTCACGTTGGGAAACTCCGCCCGAACGCGCTCCGGTGTGCCGTCCGTCGATTGATTGTCGACCACGATGATTGGCGGTTTCTCGGGTAGGGTAATCAGGTGCTGAAGCGTGTCTACGAGGGTATCGACCCGGTTTCGGGTGACGATCAGAACGGAAATGTCGGGGTTCATGAACGCGGATTGGTACTTGTTTACCGGTTCAATAACCCCCGCGTTGGGTGAATGTTAGAAATGATGAACGCCGGCTATGGGTGTAACCTGTTTAGGTTCACGAAAAATTAATTTGCTTTCGACCGTAATGTTTCCAAATAATTCCCACCTTACCGTTTATATCACATATGTTCTAACGCGCACATGATTTTCAAGATCCTATTAACCGCCTTTAGTATGCTGATGGTTGTCTTCTCAACGGCGAACGCCCAGACACAAGCCGTCCCAGCCGATTCAGCCACAACCCTCGTTGGTAAATGGACGGGTTCCTACGACGGAGCCAGTTCGGGAAAATTCGAGTTAGTAATTAATCAGAACGACAGCCCTAAACTGACGGGGTTGATCACCATGTTGCTACCCGAAGGCAGTGGTAAGCCTATTACCTTGAAAACGGTTACCTATCAGGACGGACAAGTAGTCGCTGCCTACGACGATCCCGAGAATGGAGAAGTGAATCTTACGGGCAAACTCAGCAACCCAACGTTGAAGGGCACGTGGCAATTAGCCAACGGTCAGGCCACCGGAAACTGGCAGCTTACCCGCGCCGGCCGGTAGTCGGTTAGCTTTCTTTCCTTACTCCAACCCATCAATTCCCGCCTTCTTTCGCGCCTGTGCCCAGGGCCGACACGTTTGCCGGGCGGGGTTCGGCTTCGAGGTGGTTCCAGTTCATCAGGACGTTCCAGACCAGCGGGGCGTCGTGGTGATTGAGGTAGCGGTGCAGCGGGTCGAACGTAAAGGCAATCACCCGGCCGTTGCCCACCGGCACGTTGAAGATGCCACCGTGCCCGATAATGGTCTGCTCGTTGCGCACCATACCCGACACCACGTAAGGCTCTTCTCGCTTCGGCGTCGCCCGCTCCGGCTCTTTTTGGGGCTTTTTGTCGGGCATCCCCATAATCAGCCCTTTGTACAGTTCCTCGTCCTTCAGCGGTTTAGTGCCGTACTGAAGCAGCATCATGTCGCGGTTGTACTTGCGCGTTTGCAGCACCGGTGCGATACCCCGGAAAATGGAAAACGTTTCGGGATAGCCGTACAAGACTGGGTGGTCGGGTCGGCGGGCTTTGACCTGCACCACCGAACCGGGGTGGAACAGCGTCGGCGTTTCGGCTACTTCCAACTCGCGCGCAATGCCGGCTTCGGCCACCATCCGCGACGAATTGTCCAGCGTCACCAGCACCCCGCCCGCTTCCACGAACTGTTTCAACTGCTGCAATCCCTCGAAACCCGGCCCGCCCGTAATG
>CAXUEB010000370.1:1082-4979 GCA_964249775.1 uncultured Spirosoma sp. | reverse complement strand
GCAGTAAGCAAACTTAGCTTAGATAAACCGGTGCGGCCGGAAGGCTACGGCTTTCTTTCCGCACCGGTTCGTCTTTTACGGGAAAGTACGGGGCCAATGTCGTTGGTGAATGGGGAGAATTTGTCTTGCTTGCTGACATTTTCGCCAGAAGCCAGTTTCTATAACAGAACCACCGCGAATGGTTTAACGATAGACAACTCCCATGCCCAACGCCAGCATACCAACTACGTATTTCGACGATGTGTACCGCGCCAACGACGACCCGTGGGCGTTTGCGACGAGTCCCTACGAACGGGCCAAGTACGAAGCGACTCTGGCGGCCCTGCCCAACGAGCGCTACGCCAACGCGTTCGAGATTGGGTGTTCCATTGGCGTACTGAGCGAAATGCTTTCCCGCCGGTGCGACCGGCTTCTGTCCATCGACGCCAGTGAATTACCCCTCAAAACCGCCCGGCAACGCTTGTTCCCGTACGGAAACGTAACGATTGAGCAGCGGAGCGTTCCCGCTCAGTTTCCCGATGGGGCGTTTGACCTGATTTTGTTATCAGAGGTTGGCTATTACCTAAACATCGACGATCTGAAACGGACGCGACAGTTGATGCTCGACCACCTGAACCAAGGCGGGCACCTGCTGCTGGTGCACTGGACGCCCGTCGTGCCCGATTATCCGCTGACGGGCGATCAGGTACACGATTTATTCGGGGCCATGACCGGTGAGGATCAGCCGCTGACGCACCTTTTGAACCAGCGCACCGACAAATACCGGCTGGACTTGTTTCAGAAGCGGTAGCTACGTTATCGGCACAGGTAGTGCCGTAGGTCTCGAATGGCCTGCGTGATGGGCACTGGATTCCACTGCTTGGTCCATTGGCCCTGGGCCATCTTTTTTTCAACCTGTTCCCACAACTGACCGAAAAACGGGCTTTTCTGCGTTTCGCGGTGCAGCCAAGGCGCATCAATCAGTAGGTTCTGGGCAATATCGGCCAGTTCGTCGGGGTGGCTGAGCTGCGCCCGCTGATGCCAGCACCGGCGCAGCGCCGGCCGGCTCGGCCAACTGGCACCGGGTCGACCGGCTCATCGTGGCCCAGTAACGCAACTGCTCCGAAAAACCGACGGCCACCCGCCCTTGCTGCCGGGTTGACGTAAACACTTTTACGCGGGGACTTTGCCGCACTTTAGCGTCCGTGCGCAGCAAGGCCCGGTAAAAAGCGGCATCCTCCAAAAACGGTTTCTGGGGCAAACGACCTGCCTGTTCGTACATCCGGCAGGTAACGGCAATGCTGGCTCCAAAATGCTGAAAATGCCGCGGCCAAGGATCGTGCGGGTTGGGGTCGAGCATGGCTTCGGCTTTGGCGACCAGCGTCCGGTACATCACGTCGCGCAGGTGAAACAACCGCACCTGACTCTGGTCGGGGCGGGTCAGGATGCGCCCGCCGACGGCGTCGCTGCCGTTGGCAATTTCCTGCCTGATGTAGTAGACCCACTGGCTATCCACCTCGGTGTCGCCGTCGGTGGATGCGATAATGCCGTCCGGCCGGCCGATGCCTGTCAGCCGCCGGTGGGCTTCGTCCATCAGCAGCCGCCGAACCGTACCAATATTTGCTTTCGCGGGAGGTAACTGAATCTGGGCGAGGTGGAGGGCAAACCGGGGGTAACGCTGCTGATACTGAGCGGCCACCTCGTAAGACCGGTCCGTGCAGTTGTTTACTAACAGGAGAACTTCGTAAAGAGCCGGGTTCAGCGGTTGGCCGTCGGCATCGTGCTGGTTACGGAGTGCGTCGAGGGTATGCGTCAGGTGGTGCGCTTCGTTACGAACCGGTACAATCACGCTCACTTGAAGCTGAGCAGCGGGCGGATTGCTGATGAATAGCTGTCGGTTGGTAAACGTGGGTGCTGCCGCCTTATTGAGGGTGGTTAGCATAATGCAAGCATCGTCTGCGCCGTTTTTGTCGCTACGGAATGACGCTATTTAGACAACCCAGTGTTTCTAAAGAATGTTAACGTAGCGGACGAAGTTAACCATGAAATTTTGGTAACAACGGGTTGTTAGACCGCGTTTCGACGGCCCAACCGCGCCTGACGCCAACGCAAGGCGGCTACGCAACCCGCTGCGGCCAGCGTGCCAACGCCCGCCCCCGCCAGCACGTCTAATGGATAATGCGCCCCGACGTAAATCCGGCTGTAGGAGACGATGATTGCCCAAAGAAACAACCCCTTCGTTGGCGGATACTGCCGACCAATGAGCAGCCAAAGCCCCGTTGCGAGGGCAAACGTGTTGGCCGCGTGCGACGACGCGAAGCCGTAGCGACCGCCACACTCCAGCACCGGATGGATTAGGGGTTGCAGGGCCGGCACGTGGCAGGGCCGCAGCCGGAGCGTCAGCGGCTTGAGCAGAGCCGAAGCCGTCTGGTCGCTGAGGGCGACGGCCGCGGCCAAGGTCAGAACGTACCACAGCGCCTGCCGGCGGTAGCGGTAGATTAGCCAGCCGATGAGCAGGGCGTAGAACGGAAACCAACTGTTGCGCCCGGTCACGAACACCATGACGGGATCGAGCCAGGGCGCGTAGTGACCGTTAAGCCACAAAAACAGGTCGGTGTCGAGTTGATTGAGGGCTTCGCGCATTCAGAACAGGGTGGCCGGGTGCTGACCGAATTCGACTTGGTCGGCCGCCCAAAATTGGGCATTGGTTGCTTGTGGTGCAACCGAGTGTTTAGTTGAACGCGGCAAAGATGTCGGCAAAAGCCCAAACCATCCATACAAAATGAGGTTTCTTCTTCGTGGTTACCCCTTTTCACCAAAACACGCAAACCCGTTTACTATGCTACGCGAAGACCTCGTTACTTTCCCCGAATTATCTCCCCAAGAATTTCAGCATTCGTTAGACCGCGACGCCGGTAGTATTTTAAAAAACATCGACAAATTCAGGTCCATCATTGGTACGATCAATTCGTACTATGAACCCGCCCAGCATTACTACAATAGTTCGTCCTGTTTGCAGATCAGCGAAACGCAGTACCCGTCGTTTTACCGGGCGTACAAAAAAATGGCTGAGGTGCTCGACGTTCCGAAACTGCCCGACCTGTACATTGAAACCATCAACGAGATCAATGCCTTCGCCACCGGTGTTGACCGCTTCAGCATCACGATCAATTCGGGTTTGTTAGACATCCTGACCGAGCGCGAAGCCTTGGCCATCATCGGTCACGAACTGGGTCACGTCAAGTGCGACCACATGTTCTACAACACGTTCACGTACTTCCTGCGCTATTTCGGTTCGCAACTGATGAGCATGATTCCGGCTCCGTTCAACAGTGCCCTCGACGCCAGTGTGCAGTTAGCCCTGCTGGAGTGGAGCCGCCGGGCCGAGTTCTCCGCCGACCGGGCCGCCCTGCTGGCGACGCAGGACGTGGCAGCCGTGACCGAAGCGCTGGGCAAAATTGCCGGATATTCCAAAACGCTCAGCGATCCCATCAGCGTTGAAGCCATTAAGCAGCAGGCCGATACGTTCCAGGAATACGTCGACGACAACTGGATGGCCAAGCTGATTAAGGTCCAGTCGATGCTGCGGCAAACGCACCCCTACACCGTGCTGCGCATCAAAGAAATCCTGGTGTGGTCGGAGTCGGATCATTACAAAAACATTCTGAGCGGTAATTACCAGAAGCGCGGTGCCCTGCCCGCACCTAAAGACCCCGATGCACCAACCGAACCAAACGCAGCCCAGAAAGCCGCTTCGGCCTTGACCTCATCGCTGTCGTCGGGCCTGAAAGGTTTCGGCGGTTTTGGCAAGAAGGCGAGCGGAACCGACGAAGCCAGTTGATCTGACGTTGTTGGTAACGAAGCCGCCCCGGGCGGCCGGCGCAGGCGATTTTTTGTTGGGGGGGGGGGGGGGGGGGG
>CAXUEB010000370.1:0-1072 GCA_964249775.1 uncultured Spirosoma sp. | reverse complement strand
GCGGCTTCGTTGCGTCGATGATACACGGATGGCTGTCTAATTGCTGATTTACGTTAGCGCTACTTTATGGTAAATATCCGACATCGGCACCGTAACATCACCCAGCCGCACGGTCATGTCCAAGTGATTGTAGATTTCGTTCAGCCAGTGGCGGTTGTCCTGCTGTTTGGTGAATACCGAAACATGCGGTCGATACTGTTCAACGTACAGAACATACTGCACGGATTCGAGTTGCTGGTAGCAACTCAGTTTGTCATACAAATCGTCGCCCCGAGTCGAATCAGAATGCACCTCCACTAATAGATACGGATTCGTGATACCCGGCTCCTGACCTTTCCTGGGAAAGAATTGACTTTCCCCTTTTACGGCCAATACGTCGGGTTTGACGGCCATTTCGCAGGTAGCAATGTAAACCGTTTTGTTGCTGCCCATAACGCGAGTGTCGGGTACGTCGTAAAAAACGGCCCGCAAAAGAGCCGCGATATTCGCTACTATTGTTTCGTGCCTGTCGCTTGCCATGCCAATCTGTGCTCGTATCTGTCCACTCACGTACTCGACGTCGTATTCCATTGGGAACGGTTCTTCGCCCAACGCATCCAGCACCGTCCAGTACTCATCAATCGAAGCGTCGATGAACACAATCGGCTCCTGTTGAAGCCGTTCTCTGAGTTGTTCGGCAAGCGATGGGGTTCCAATCATAGCCGTATAAAGTTTGGTTGAATATACGAAAGCAAATTGGCTGTCGCTACAGCACCAGAAACTGGCTCAAATAATTACGTGCCGTTAGAATGGCCGTTTTTACGTCGTCGGGTGAGCCTTCGTAAGCTTTGTCTTCCACTTCAATGCAGACCGGGCCTCGATAGCGCACGTCGGTCAGGGCCGCGAAGAACGCGCCCCAGCGCACGTCGCCGAGGCCGGGCAGCTTGGGCGAGTGGTATTCGAGCGGATTGGACAGGATACCCACGCGGTTCAGCCGGTCGCGGTAAAGCTTTACGTCTTTCAAGTGAATGTGGTGCAGGCGGTCGCGGTAGTCGTAAATAGGCCGCACTTCGTCCATCATCTGCCAGATTAG
>CAXUEB010000369.1:0-4980 GCA_964249775.1 uncultured Spirosoma sp. | reverse complement strand
CACTGAGCGTAAGCGGCAACTCACCCAACGTCGTCAAGGCCGTCGAGTGGGCCAACGACCACGGCCTAACGACTCTCGCGCTCGTCGGCGGCAAGCGCGGCCGGGTGGCCGACCTCGCCCACGAAACCATCGTCATTCAGGACGAACACTACGGCCGCGTCGAAGACGCCCAGATGACAATTTGCCATCTGTTGTGTTATTATTTTATTGAGAATTGAGGGGCAAGGCGTACAGGGTGTAATTGGTCCAAGCAACAGCGTGATACGCCCTTACACCGGTTACACCCTTCACCCCTCTATCAGGAATACCGATCATTTCGCCACGGGTAGGCCGTGTCCGAATAACCGCGTTCCTCCCAGAAACCAAGCTGGTTTTTAGACAGGAACTCAATGCGTTTGATCCACTTCGAGCCTTTCCAGGCGTAAAGCTGGGGCGTAATCATGCGCAGCGGGCCGCCGTGTTCCCGAGGCAAGGGCTGCCCATCGGCGGTGTGCACCAACAAAACGTCGGGCTTGAGCGCTTCTTCGAGCGAGACGTTGGTCGAGTAGCCGTCGTAGCCGTAGCACATAACGTGCGTGGCCGTGCCTTTCGGGTCGGCCAAGGCGGCTAAGTCCATAAACCGGACGCCTACCCACGGAACGTTCAGCCGCGACCAGGTCGTCACGCAATGGAAATCACTGGTATCCTCGACCTGCGGCAAGGCCATTAGGTCGTCCCATTTCAACCGAATGGGGTTGTTCACCTCGCCGTCTAAATTCAGTTGCCACTTGTCAAGCGGGATGTTCGGCTGATAACCCAGGTCGAGCACCGGCCACTTAGTCGTTACGGTTTGTCCAACGGGTACGGTCGGCATCCCGTGGCGGTTAACAGGACCAGAACCGCGCGGCTTGGCGTCGGTCAGGGACGGCGTCTGGGCCATTTTCTCCTCAAACCGGCGCTTAAGTTTCATCCGGGCTTCGACAATTTTATCGGTTTTCTCGTTAGCTTCCATGGTTCTTACGGATCGTTGAGCGGCTTGGCGGCCGGCTTTCCATTACGTAACTGTAGATGACATTTTGTAGTTTTACGTAAAACAAAAACAGACGTCATGGTTGCCGAAAAAGTATACGTCAGCCCAGAGGAATATCTCCGGCGGGAACGGGAAGCCCTGTTTAAGAGCGAGTACGTAAACGGAGAAATCAGACCGATGGGCGACAATCCCGCCGATCCTATGGCCGGTGCATCCACCAACCACAATCGAGTTAAGGAAAATATAACGATTGAAATTGGCTTTCGTACACGAGGCACGGGTTGCCGCAGCTATTCCAGCGACCAGCGCGTTTACGTTCCCACCGGCTCGTTGTACGCTTACCCGGACATTGTGGTAGTCTGCGGACCGAATCAGTACCACGATGAGGTGCACACCACCCTAACCAATCCGATGCTGCTCGTGGAAGTGCTGTCACCCGGCACGGCGGGTTACGACCGGGGTGACAAGTTTGCGCTGTACCGCCACGCGCCTACGTTCACCGAATATCTACTGATTGACTCCGAAAAGATTCGGGCTGAAGTGTTTCGCAAACACGAGCAAGGCTACTGGTTTATAGCGTCCGAGGCCGACGCAGCCGGTCAATCCGTCGAACTGGCCAGCATCGGCCTGACCTTAACGATGCAAACAGTTTACGCCGAAACCGAAGGCATTTTGGTCGCCTGATCTCCTAAAGACGTTACGCCACCCGCACGTAACTGCCTAAGCATTTCACCTCGGCCGCGTGGTGGTTCAAGATTTCCTGCAAGGCCGGGTCGTCGGCGTGACCTTCGCACTCCAGCAGAAACCAGTAGCGGAACGTGGCCCCTTCGCGCAGGGGGCGGCTTTCAATCTTAGTTAGGTTGATACGCCGGGCGTTAAACTCCTGCAAGAACTCCGCCAGTACCCCCGGCGATTCGGTGTTGGCCAGCTTGGCAATCAGCGTCGTTTTGTCGTGACCGCTGGGCTGGTTGTGAAAATCCTTGGCCAGAATCAGAAAGCGCGTCCGGTTCAGGTCGGAGTCTTCAATGTTGTCGAACAAGACCGGCACGTCGAACAGCTTGGCCGCAATGTGCGAACAGATGGCCGCCGTGCGCGGCTGCTGCCCGGCGAGCTTGGCGGCTTTCGACGTTGATTCGACCGGCACGAGTTCGGCCTTTAATCCATCGAATGAATCGTTCAGAAATTTACTGCACTGCCGAAATGCGATGTCTTTGGAATAGATGTGCGTGATGTCGGCGAGGTCCTCGGTTTGGGTGGCGAACGTAAAATGCACCGGAATTTGCGCTTCGGCCGCGATGCGTAGGTCTTTTTCGAGCAGTAAATCAATCGCTTCGTTAACGACGCCCTCCTGGTTATTTTCAATCGGCACCACCCCAAAACGAACCCGCCCCGTTTCGACGCTCTCGAACACCGACCGGATTGTGGGTAGGGCCATGTACGCGCTCATCGCACCAAACCGGCTTTCGGCGGCTTGGTGCGTGAAGGAGCCTTCCGGCCCCAAATACGCCACGCGTTCGGGCAGTTCGAGGTTGCGCGAGACGGCGAAGATTTCCAGAAAGATGGCTTCGATGGCCTGCCGGTTCAATAGGCCGTCGCTTTGGTAGTGGAGCCGGTCCAGAATCTGCTTTTCGCGTTCGGGCCGGTAAATTACCGTATTGGACGTGCGCTTCAGTTCGCCTACCTGCCGCACGAGTTCCATGCGTCGGTTGAGCAGGGTGAGCAGTTGATCGTCGAGGGCGTCGATGTCGTTTCGGAGCGATTCGAGGGTCATCAAAAAAGTTGATAGGCGTTCGTTACTGGCCGTGTGATGCGACAGAAAGCGCAAATAACGACTAAAATAACGAACGCCTACCGACTATTAACGGACGACCTACACCAAAGCCGCGTCTTCGATGTCTTTCTCGATGCGCAGGTTGTCGATGATGAACCGCTGCCGGTCGGGCGTGTTCTTGCCCATGTAGTAGCTTAGTAGTTTGGCCACCGACGTTTCGGCTTCCATGATCACCGGCTCTAACCGCATGTTTTCACCGATGAATAAGCCAAATTCTTCCGGCGAAATCTCGCCCAGCCCCTTGAACCGCGTGATCTCAACCTTTTTGCCGCCCTTCGTCAGCTTGTCGATAGCCCGCTGCTTTTCTTCTTCCGAATAGCAATACGTCGTTTCCTTGTGGTTCTTCGGGTTGCGCACCCGGAACAAGGGCGTTTCCAGAATGTACAGGTGACCGTTACGTACCAAGTCGGGAAAGAATTGTAGAAAGAACGTCAGCATCAAGAGCCGAATGTGCATCCCGTCGACGTCGGCGTCGGTGGCAATCACGATGCGGTTGTAACGCAGCCCTTCCAGCCCGTCCTCAATGTCCAAGGCGTGTTGCAGCAGGTTAAACTCTTCGTTTTCGTACACTACTTTTTTGGTCAGCCCGAAGCAGTTGAGGGGCTTACCGCGCAGGCTGAACACCGCCTGCGACTGCACGTTGCGCGATTTAGTAATCGAACCACTGGCCGAGTCGCCTTCCGTAATGAACAAGGTCGATTGGTAGCGGTCGTCGGCTTTCAGGTCGGGCAGGTGATTACGGCAATCGCGCAGCTTTTTGTTGTGCAGCGAGGCTTTCTTGGCACGATCATTGGCCAATTTTTTGATACCGGCGAGTTCTTTGCGTTCCCGCTCCGATTGCTCAATGCGCTTCTTGAGGGCGTCGCGCACGGTGGGATTCATGTGCAGAAAATCGTCCAACCGTTCTTTGACGAAATCCTTGACGAACGAGTTAACCGACTGCGCGTTCGGTTCGGGCGACATGTTGATCGACCCCAGTTTGGTTTTGGTCTGCGACTCAAACACCGGCTCCTGCACCCGGATGCTGACGGCCGCAATAATGCTGGCCCGGATGTCGGTCGTGTCGTAGCTCTTGTCGAAGTGCTTGCGCACGGTTTCCACGACGGCTTCCTTGAGGGCGTTGAGGTGCGTGCCGTGCTGGGTGGTATTCTGTCCGTTGACGAACGAATAATATTCTTCGCCGTAGGCGTTGCCGTGCGAAAGCGCAATCTCAATGTCGTGACCTTTCAGGTGCACGATGGGGTAGCGCAAATCGTCTTCTTTGTGCTTGTTGCTGAGCAAATCCAGCAGGCCGTTCTGCGAGACGAACTTCTGCTTGTTGAAGTTAACGATCAGCCCCGCGTTCAGGTAGCAATAGTTCCAAACCATGTCCGACACAAACTGCCCCCGGTAATGAAAATGCTTAAATACCGTATCGTCCGGCTCAAACACAATCAAGGTGCCGTTGCGCTCGGTGGTGGGTTCGTCGCCCTGCTTGATGAGGTCGCCCCGCTCAAACTCGGCCCAGACCGTGCGGCCGTCGCGGAACGATTGCACCCGGAAATAGGACGCTAAGGCGTTAACGGCCTTGGTGCCGACGCCGTTCAGACCGACCGATTTCTGGAAGGCCCCGGAGTCGTACTTACCGCCGGTGTTGATCTTGGAAACGACTTCCACGACTTTGCCCAGCGGAATGCCCCGGCCGTAGTCGCGCACTTCAACCCGGTGATCGGTGATGCGGATGTCAATGGTTTTGCCGAAGCCCATCACGTGCTCGTCGATGCAGTTGTCGATGGTTTCTTTCAGCAAGACGTAGATGCCGTCGTCGGCGGCTGCCCCGTCGCCGAGTTTACCAATGTACATGCCCGGCCGCAGGCGAATGTGCTCGCGCCAGTCGAGCGAGCGGATGCTGTCTTCGTTGTATTGAACCGGCTGTGCCAACTCTGCCATAAAAATTATCCCGTAAAAGGGCGAAATAGCGAACTGTAACGTAAATTATAGTTCAACGGCGAACATTAGAAAAATCATACCCCGCCGGTGGCTGTCCGAAAAGCCTATCCAGAATAGGAAACTGTTTAGAATCCGGCAAAAGTTCGTTTACTTTGCCGACTGAACCTGTACCATGTACTATACAGTCGGTTTAGACGTTACTTAGCCGGTT
>CAXUEB010000368.1:445-5001 GCA_964249775.1 uncultured Spirosoma sp. | reverse complement strand
GTCATGCATGATGTGTCCCGATGAGAACACCTCTAAGCCACGATCCTTGGTATAGAGAATAACGGGCAGCGGGATGGTCAGGCCGTGGGCCAGTTCCCAACCGTGCTCGTCTTTGATGTGGTGCATAATCATGTCGCCCACATTGAATTCACCTTGCTCGGCGTTCTCGTGCGTTTCCTGCGCCCGGCTCACCGTAAACGTACTGATTAACAGACCAAACCCAAATAGTATCTTAGCTATTGAAGCACGCATCATATATGAAGCAATTGGCGTTTCTACGAATCGCGTCGCAAGTTACGACTAAGGCCGTAGATTTCAAAACTGGTGTAAATCATATACAACACCAGAAAGTCCACAACGAAGATGTTCCGATTCACAACGCCCCGGTACAGGTAAAACCCGACAAACAAGGCACTCAGCAGCAGTCGGGCAACCGTAAAAATCAGGTAGAATTGGACAAATCCTTGACTACCGCGCTGATTGCCAAGTGCGACGAGTCGTTGCATCAAAAAGGACAAGCTCAGAAAAAACAAGAGCATAGCGGGCCAACTCACGTGCAGATAGCGATCAAAGCTGGCAACCCGGCCCAAGAAAAATACAATTGCCAGAAAAGTGGTAAAGAGGATGGTACGGAGCATGAAGCCGGTAGTCTGGTTACCCTTTACTTGCTTGTCAGTTGTCGGATAAACAAGTACAGCGACGCGCCAATGGCCGTTAGCGACAGCACAATGGTCCAGATGGGCCGGTCGTTGCCTTGCCATTCGTCAATCTTTATTCCTGCGTAAACGCCTAAGCCAATCGTGCCCAGCATCTGAAACGCAATGCCGCTGTATTGGGCGAATGACTTCGTCCGCTCGGTCGCGTCCTTCAGCGAATCGCTTCCGCTCACAAGCTCAGGTCGCTTGGCGTCGGGTTGTTCCGGCTCGTTTTCCATAGATTTCGTCGCAGTTCATGCAACATTTAGGGCAAAATTCGTTAATTTGGGCTTAGGTTTGATATTGCCTACGGGTCGCTCAACGTTTTGATAAGGAGTGCCCACGCGTTGTTTTTAGTATGTTCCACCAACTTCGTTACCGCCTGCTTGCCCCATTGACGGTCCTGATTGTCTTGACCGGCGGGTTGGTTTCGTGTTCCCAATACAGCAACCGGCCCGTCAGCAAGGGCTATCACAACTTGACAGCGCACTTCAACGCGTACGTCATTGCCC
Organism: uncultured Spirosoma sp.; assembly: GCA_964249775.1. Lineage (GTDB taxonomy): Bacteria > Bacteroidota > Bacteroidia > Cytophagales > Spirosomataceae > Spirosoma. The sequence continues at coordinate 3,794 of CAXUEB010000368.1, read as the reverse complement.
GCGACGAAATCAGACAGGCCGAGGAAATTCTATTTAAAGCGCGTCAAGAAAATTACAACCAATTGTTGCCGATTCTGTTACCGGTTGACTCAACTGGTATTGGCTCTGTAAAGCCGCAGATTGACGACGCTATCAAGAAAGCGTCGCTGATTCCCGAACGGCACCAGAACAGCAAATGGCTCGACGACGCTTACATTCTGATTGGCCGGGCGCGGCTGCTCAAGCAAGATTTGCCCAACGCCATTGAGGTGTTTAAGTACGTCAACACAAAAGGCACCGACGAGAACGACAAGCACGAAGCGCTGGTTGGCTTGATGCGGGCCTACGTTGAAGCGAACGATCCAACCAACGCCCTTAATGTTGCTGAGTACCTGCGTACGCAGCCCCTCAATAAAGCTAACACCCGCGATTTCTACCTGACCAAAGCGTACCTGCACCAGCGCAACGGCGAATACCCCATTGCGGCCGGTATTCTGGACGCGACGTTGCCCTTACTGAAAAAAGGCGAATCAACGGCCCGCCTGCACCTCATCGCCGGCCAACTTTACGATCTGATTGGTCAGCCGGCCAAAGCCGTCCGTCAATACCAGGCGGTGCTCCGCTCGCGGCCAACCTACGACCAGTCGTTTTACGCCAACCTGTACGCGATTCAAAGTAACGGACTCACCGGCGATCAGAAACGCTTAGCGCAATCGAGCCGGACGTTCGAGACGCTGCTCAACGATCGGAAGAACGCCGACCTGAAAGACAAGATTTATTATACGATGGGGCTGCTCGAAGCGCGCAGCGGCCGAATCGACCGGGCCATTCAATACTACGGCCGCTCGATTCGGGAAGCCGGGTCGAACACGGCCCAAGTGCCCCGGACGTACGCGGAAATCGCCCGGTTGTACTTCGAGAAGAAAGCCGATTATACCAAGGCCAAGGTGTACTACGACAGCGCCCTGGCTCTGCTGCCGCAAACATCGCCCGATTACGTGGCTTTGAGAAATCGCAAGAAAATTCTTGACGATTTCGTCCTGCACACCACGACTATCCGCACCGACGACAGCCTGCTGCGGCTGGCGCGGATGGACCGGACCGCGCTGGACCGATTGCTCGATCAGGCCGTGGCGCAGCGCGAAAAAGAAGATCAGGCCCAGGCGGCCCTGGCGCAGCAGATTGTGGACCGGGCCGCGGGCGGCAATGTCGACGCGGTGCCGGGCGCAACCAACTCCAACCTGCCGGCCGCCGAGCGTTGGGTGCTGTACAATCCGGTAGCGTTGAGTCAGGGGCGGCAGGAGTTCCTCACCCGCTGGGGCAACCGGCCGCTCGAAGATAACTGGCGACGCAGCAATAAAGAATCGTCGGAAAGCGTCGCCGGCGTGGGCAGTCCGCTCAACGGTACGACGCCGGCCAACGCGGTTAACCCGAACGGCCCTTTGGTGCAACCCGATGCGACCAACGCTACGGCAACGGCCAGTTTAAACGGTCCGTCGGGCGTGCGCCAAACTCAGAAAGACGCCCTGTACGCTAAGATACCGTTTACTCCAGAAGCGCAGGTGCGGGCGAACCAACGCGTCGAAAACGCCCTGTATCAGTTGGGTAAGGTTTATAAATTTGGACTGAACCAGCCCACCGAGGCCGTTACAACGTTTGAGCAACTCCTGACGCGGTATCCAAACACCTTGCCGAAACCGGAGGTGTACTATCTGCTTTATCTGTCCAACGAACAACTTGGACGCGCGTCGGTTTGGAAAGAGAAACTGCTGGCCGAGTACCCAAACACGTCCTACGCCCGCTTAGCGGGCCGGGCCAGTTCAGGTGGGGCTAATTCAGGCAAGGCGGTAGCGCAGTCGGGCGACGCAGAAGCGCAGGCATTGGCGGCTTACACTCAAATCTACGGCCTTTACAAAGCCAATAATCCAACCGAAGCCCTGGCCCGCGTCGAGAACGCCCTGAGTCAACACGCCGGTTCGCAGGTTAGCGACAAACTGGCCCTGCTGCGGGTGATGCTGGTTGGCCGGGTGCAGGGAGCCGATGCCTATCGGCAAGCGCTGGCCGAGTTCGTGCGTGATTACCCGGCCAGTTCGTTACTACCGACGGTGCGTGATATGCAGGCCGCAGCCGACCAGCCGACGGCGAAACGTAAATAAATGAACAGTAGTGAATGGCGAATAGTAGATCATGAAGTGTGGCCCCGGCGGGCATTTCATTAGTCAACATTCATTACTCACCATTCCCTATTCACTTGTCAACATAACCCATGGTTGAATTTGCTCCTGGTCCATACCGAAATTTGATTCGTAAACTCTGGCGATTTTCGCTGATTGGTTTGGTTTTGCTGGTGCTTTATGTGCTGGCGGTCAGTTTTAATTTTCTGTGGCTGTTCGGCGGTATGCCCAGCCTGAAAGCGCTCGAAAACCCACAGAGCGAAGTCGCGTCGGAGGTATACACGGCTGATAACCAACTGTTGGGCAAGTACTACACCGAAAACCGGACGCCCATTGAAATTACGCAGGTGTCGCCCAACGTCGTGTCGGCCTTGCTGGCGACCGAAGACGCCCGGTTTATCAAGCACTCCGGCATCGACCCGCGCTCCTTGTTTCGGGCGGTAGGCGGTTTTCTGACCTTCAAAGACGCATCGAGTTCGGGGGGCGGCAGTACGCTGACGCAGCAAACGGCCAAAAATTTGTTCGACACGCGGCAGGAAGAGTTGCGGGGTTTTTTAGGGAACATTCCCATCATCGGGTTAATCATTGCCAAAACAAAGGAATGGATTTTGGCGGTGCGGCTCGAACGCAATTACACCAAGCAGGAAATCATGATGATGTACCTGAACACGGTGTCGTTCGGCAACAACACATACGGCATCAAAACGGCCGCCAATACGTACTTCGGGAAAGAGCCGTGGCAACTCAACGTTGAAGAAGCCGCCCTGCTGGTGGGTATGCTGAAAAACCCGACCCTCTACAATCCGCGTCTGTTTGAGAATCGCACGCAAGAGCGCCGAAACGTGGTACTGGGGCAAATGCGTAAATACGGCTTCCTGACCAACGAGCAATTTCTGGCTTACAAAGCCAAGCCCCTGAAGTTGGATTTCAGCATTGAAAACCAGAACACCGGCATGGCCGCTTACTTTCGGTCGGTGATTAAAGACGACATCAAGGCGTTTATCAAGCAATACAACGAAGAAAACCCCGGTGCGGACTTGGACTTGTACCGGAGTGGTCTGCGTATTCGGACAACCATCGACTCGCGGATGCAGGCTTACGCCGAAGAGGCCGTAATGGCCAACATGCGCGATCAGCAGCGGAAGTTTTACGAACACTGGCGCGGCCGTAACCCGTGGGTGCAACAGAATCCGCGA
>CAXUEB010000368.1:0-435 GCA_964249775.1 uncultured Spirosoma sp. | reverse complement strand
CTTCATCGAAGCGCGGGCTAAGCAAACGGCTCGCTACAAGCAACTAAAAGCCGCTTTCAACGGCGACGAGAAAGCCATTCGGCGGGAGATGCGCCGGCCCACCAAGATGAAGGTATTTGTGTACGGCGGTCGGCGGAACGAGAAAGACACGACGATGAGTCCGCTGGATTCCATCAAGTACTACAAGCGGCTGCTGAACACCGGCTTTATGTCGATGGACCCGCGCTTTGGCTACGTAAGAGCTTGGGTGGGCGGGATCAACTTTAAACACATGAAGTTTGACCACGTTCGGCAAAGCCGACGCCAGCCCGGATCAACGTTTAAGCCGTTCGTGTACCTAACGGCGATGGATCAGGGCTTTGTGACGCCGTGCAGCCACATCACGGACCGGCCGACGGTGTTTGCCCACGGCGAAGACAACAACGGCGGCCCGCC
>CAXUEB010000367.1:1181-5014 GCA_964249775.1 uncultured Spirosoma sp. | reverse complement strand
ATTTTACTGAACAAACATTAAACGAATTAGAGCATCAAGGGTTAAATCGTTACCAATCGCCGTTACATCGCTCTAAAGCTTTTATTCATACTTGGTTAGCTTGGCAAGAAGATCCCGGTAGGCAGATGGGTACAGCAATAGCTTGTTCATACCTTGATTATAATGCACCACTTTGTAATCGTTTTGTAGATTGGCTTAATTTATTATTCAATGCATAGAAAATGGGAACGTTTGATTGAATATCCTAATTTTATGCATTGAATAATAGATTAATTATTAATATTTTTAATGCTTTGACGCAATTATAATAGAAAGCAGAATTCATGCGTATACTCTTATACTGACCGTTGCGATGAAGGCATAGCTTTTGGTAATACACACTACACGTTTGCCTCTTCGTTCGGCTCGTTTGTATTTGAAACTTTTTACCGGTAAATAGAAAAAGTATGAAAAGTTAATTGATTATGGAAAACATACTGAACCGAATTACCACTGACTCAGATGTTTGCCACGGCAAGCCCGTCATTCGCGGTTTACGTTATCCAGTCGAAAACATGCTTGAATTACTGGCTTCCGGGATGACGCAACAGGAAATTTTGGACGATTACGAAGATTTGGAAGAATCCGATTTGCTGGCGTGTTTGCTGTTTGCCGCTCAGTTAGCCAAGGTGAAACACATTGGTCGGTTGCTAACGTAAAGTCCGCTAACCATTCCTCACAAATTCATCCGCTTCAATTTGCCGACCGCGTGCGCAGCGGCCCGGACTGTAAGGGTCATATATGTCAGCGAGGGGTTTACGCAAGAGGACGAGGTCATGGCCGCGCCGTCGGTGACGAACACGTTCTTCGCGTTTCACACCTGATTCCAACTCTTCAGCATGGAGGTTTTCGGGTTGCGGCCCATCCGCGCTGCGCCCATCTCGTGAATGCTGATGCCAAAGTTTTTGGTGTTGTCGTTGCGGGTTTTGATGTTTTTCAGACCGGCCGCTTCGAGCATCTCGGCGGCATCGTTCATCATCGCCCTCCACATTCCAACGGTGTTCTCACCCCAACCGGCGTCGAACTCGATGATGGGTAAGCCCCACTGGTCCTTCCGGTCGGACAGGCGCATCCGGTTGTTCGGATCGGGCAGAGTTTCGCTGAAACCGCCGATGTTAAATTCCCAGCGGCCCGGTTTGGTCAGGTTGTCTTTAAATTCGGGTCCAAGCCCGTCTTTCATCGCGCCCTCGACCCAGTCCTGCCGGGCACCACGTCCCTGGTAGCCGAAGCCGCGCACGAAATCTTGCCGTTTGTCGTCGCCCCAGTTCGCGAAGCGGGGAATGTAAACGCCGTTGCCCCGCCGACCGTACTAATACAAGTCCTGCATCCCCTCGAACTGGGCTTCTTTGGCCCCCGGCGTCGACGTAGCGGTCATAATCACTTCACTAATTTCGGCCAGTAGTGCCTGTTTATCCGTTCCTGATGTAAAGTTTGTCGGCGGATGCAGGCTGACCCGGTGCGGTTGATAGCCCGCCAGAATAGACGCCATCGTTGGTGCCGACAGGGCACTGCTCATCGTGAGGGCGACTTGCAAACTGGCTTCTCTACGTTTCATGACAATTGGGGTTAAGACGGGTTGATCCGTCTCGGCAAAGACAATCTATTCGCCGGCCATATCGCTCAACCTATTGTCAACAATGTACGCGTTATAGGAGAAGGTAAACAGACAAACTTATTCACTTCTGCCCTATTTGATAAACGTCGAGTAAAAACAAACGAATCAGCATGTTGTAATTGATCCACTTCAAGGCGTATACACAACTTTTTAATCGGATAATTTGTCTTTGCTTTTGATTGGTTAGCGGCTCTTGGCGTGAATTAAATAACGTAATAAACTTAGGTTGATAGCGCGTAATTTGTGCAACGTTTCTATAAAACAAACTAAGTTTACAACGTTGTAAACGCTTAAGAAACATGTACCCGATGGAGAATTTAGAAGTGTCTAAATGGTTATCGGCAAAATAAATACTTCTCACGAAGGCAGCGAATCACCTGATTAATTTATCAATTCCGTATGTTTACAACGAAAATTTAATCTTAAAACGCATGAAAGCAACCGAACTCAAATTTTATTCGCCCCAAGACAATAGCGAAACCAAGAAGAAACAAGAAAGTGCGCCCAAGTCGGTGACCGTTACGGGTTACGTTTCGACCGGCGGTAAAATCGTATTTCCGGCCAAATCGGTGGCTCAATTGCCCTTCGACCCCGATACGACCCGCTTTAAGATTGGAACGCAGCAAGGCAAACGGAAAGTGAAATCGTTGTTTTTGATTCCGGCCGGCGACGATCAGAATGGCGCGTTCGAGCTGGTAAAGGCCGCCAAAAGCTATACCATTCCGTTGGCGTTGATTCTGCAAAAAGGCGGGGTCGATTACGCAAATGCGAAGTATTCGTTTACCGTCAAACCCTTCGAGTACGAAGCGGGCGTGACGGGTTATGAACTGCAATTGAGTAGTGATGCACCCAAGCCTGAATATACAGGTAAACCACGTGGACGCAAGGCTAAAAAAAGCGAAGTAGCCGAGTAAATTTGGTAATAAGAGCATCCTCAACGATTTGTCTGGTAAAAAAGGTGTACGGCTTGGCTACACCTTTTTTCGTTAAAATTAGCCGGAGCCGTCCGGTGGGTTACAACGCACGGTCTTGCTTGCCTGACGGAACCAGTCGCGGTTATCGGCGTTCAACAGCGTGCTCAGGATTCGGTGCAGTTTCGTAATTTTGTGGGCGCATTACCGGTACCGAATTAGGATTCCGGCTCTGCCACCCGCGTTAATTTTCACTTCGTCTTTCCTTGCCGTTGAACCTGCCCGCCGATCATATTCGCCTGCTGTTTGGCTTGAAGCTACGCCAGCTACGACTCGACAAAGGTTTGTCGGCCAGCGATCTGGCCCAGAAATCCGGCTTGTCGGTGTCGTACATTACCGAGATTGAGAAGGGCCGCAAATACCCCAAAGGCGATAAGATTTCGGCCTTAGCTAACGCCATGCAAGTCGATTACGACACGCTGGTTTCCTTGAAACTAAGCAAAAAATTAGAGCCAATTTCTGACCTGCTGCGCTCGAAGTTTCTGACCGAAATTCCGCTCGAACTCTTCGGTATTGATCCCTCGGATTTGCTTGAACTGTTGGCCGAAGCCCCGGCCAAAGTCAGCGCCATGATTCGCACGTTCATGGACATTGCCCTTAGTTACAACATGAGCGTCGAGCGGTTGTACCTGACCATGCTGCGGTCGTACCAGGAAATGCACGATAACTACTTCCCGGACATCGAGGCCGACGCCGACCGGTTCCTCAGCGAGTTTGCCCAACCGGGCGGTCCGCCGGAGCGGGAGGTGCCAGAACCGCACCGGCGGACCGGGCCTTCCGACCAGCCGGGCGGTCAGACCGTCACCGACGCTCTGCTAACGAACCTGCTCAAAACGCGCTACGATGTTCGCTTAGAGCACTTTGACCCGCTCACGCAGCCTGAATTAGCGTCGTTGCGGTCGGTTTACCGGCCAGAACACCGGACATTGTACCTCAACGCCAGGCTATCGACCGAGCAGCGGGCGTTTATCTTGGCGCGGGAAGTTGGGTTTCAGTTTATGAACCTCAAGAGCCGGCCGTTTACCTATTCGTGGGTCGAAGCGGAGTCGTTCGAGCAGATTTTAAACAACTACAAGGCGTCGTACTTCGCCGGGGCGGTGCTGATCCGGCGCGACGCTTTGGTGGCGCGGCTGAGTGAGGTATTTGCCCGCCCGACGTGGAGCAACGACGCGTTTCTGGACCTGATTACCGAGTTTGGGTCGACGCCC
>CAXUEB010000367.1:274-1171 GCA_964249775.1 uncultured Spirosoma sp. | reverse complement strand
GCTTCAACCACACCGTCGGGCAAACGACATTTCAACTGACTAAGGAAATGCACCTGTCGCGGCAGCAGGGACCGCGTGGCATCGTGGACGAACACTTTTGCCGGCGGTGGGTCGCCTGGACGATCTTGCAGGAACTCCAGGCTTTGCAGCAAAAAAGTGGCTTCGACGGAACGCTCTGCCGGGCGCAGCTTTCGGAATACGCCGATTCGGGTCAGCAGTACCTCATTATTTCGGTGGCGCACCCGTTTCAGGACGGGCACCAGAACATGAGCGTATCGATGTGCTTTGCCGTCAACGACGCGCTGAAGGCTAAAATGAAGTTTCTCGGTTCGTCGCCCGACGGCGCAGCGGCCAACAACGTTCCATTCCGGGTGGTCAACGAAGCCTGCGAACGCTGCGGCATTTTTGACTGCCGCGAGCGGGTAGCCGCCCCCGTAGTCTTGCAAAAAAAACGGCAGTTCGCGGGCATGAAGCAGGCAATGGAAAAATTGAAGTAGTTATTTTCCGACAGCGGACGATTTAAACCGTCCGCTGTCGGAAGGCTTCTGCCACGGTACTGACCCGCCCTGCCGAATGTGCTCCATGAGCAGCTTGACGAGTTCATCCCGTTTCTTTTTGTCCCGGTCGACAACGTTATTCTCCTCGTTCGGGTCCGTATCCAGATTATACAGCTCATACGGCGCGAAGGGCGTGGGTTGCAGTAGCTTCCAGCCGTTCTGCTGCACGGCGTGGCTCTGCAAACCTTTGTAAGTGTCCTGACCCTCGCGACGCACAAAAAATAAGGGCCGGTTCGTAAACGCCGAATCCAGCCGCGCGTCGGCCACCGGTTGGGTCAGCAACGCCCGGAACGACCGCCCGTTGATACCGTTTGGTGGACGGATTCCGGCCGTTTCGAGC
>CAXUEB010000367.1:0-264 GCA_964249775.1 uncultured Spirosoma sp. | reverse complement strand
TCGGAAACCAATCCATTAACTGCAACCGGGTGTCGGAAACTTGGCCCGACTGGATGGTTCCCGGCCACATCGCCCCGGCCGGAATGCGGATGCCGCCTTCGTAGAACTGACCTTTCACGCCCCGCACCGATCCGTTGTTGGCCTTGCCCGGTCCCCAGCCACCGTTGTCGCTGGTAAAAATAACGAGCGTATTCTGGAGTTGACCATTCGCCCGCAGCGTGGCCATGACCCGACCGACGTTGTCGTCTAAGTGCTCAATCAGGG
>CAXUEB010000366.1:0-5026 GCA_964249775.1 uncultured Spirosoma sp. | reverse complement strand
GAACGGTCTTTAACCTGGGGGCCTTCTTCGGCATCATCACCCAAGGGTATCTGTCGGCGCGGCTGGGGCTGCAACGGGTCATCTGCGGATTTCTGATCGTCACGGCCGGGTTGATGGTGGGGTTCGGGTTCGTTGGGCTCCCTGTGGGTCCTGGTGCTGTTCGGGCTGATTGGCTTCGGCATTCAGGGCGGTTTTGTGGGCATGTATTCGCTGGCGGCCAAACTCTACCCTACACGCGTTCGGGCAACGGGCGTGGGTTGGGCGGTCGGAGCCGGGCGCATCGGAGCCGTGGCGGGGCCAATGATCGGCGGCCTGTTGATTGGGGCTGGTTGGTCGATGCCCGCCAATTTTATTGCCTTTGCCGTTCCCGCCTTTATCGCCGGGCTAATTACCGTACTGATTCGCATACCCCATCCATCATGAACGAACCTATCCGCGACAACGTCTGGGATATTGCCCACCTCGCCCACGTCGAAATGCTTACGCCCAAACTCGACGCGAGTACCCGGTTTTTTACGGACATCATGGGCATGTCGATTACGGCCACGCAGGGCGGTTCGGTGTATCTACGGGCGTATGACGACTACGAACACCACACGCTGAAGCTGACGGCCAGCGCCCAACCGGGGATGCGGCACTACGCCTGGCGCGCCCGCAGCCCGCAGGCCTTGGCCCGGCGCGTGGCGGCTATCGAGCAAACGCCCTACGCCATCGGCTGGAACGAGGGCGACCTCGGCCACGGCCCGGCTTATCAGTTTCACTCGCCCGACGGTCATCTAACCGAGATTTATTTCGAGACCGAGAAGTACCGCGCGGGTCCGCACGACCAGTCGGCCCTGAAAAACACAGCCAGCCGGTTTCCGGCGCGGGGCATCAACGTTCGGCGCATCGATCACCTCAACCTGTTTGCCGCCGACATCCGGGCGTTCCGCGACTTTCAGTTGGAAACACTCGGCGGTATCCTAACCGAAACCATCGTTGATGACTTAGAAACCATGACTCCCCGCGCCGTGTGGTTTATGGTCAACTCTAAATCGTACGATCTGGCCGTAACGCTCGATTACTTGGGCGTAAAGGGTCGATTTCACCAGGTTACGTACGCCGTTAACAGCCGCGAGGAAGTCCTGATTGCCGCCGACATCTGCCTCGAAAACGGCATTCCGATCGAGACCGGGCCGCACAAGCATACCATTCAGCAAACCTTTTTCCTGTACGTCTACGAACCCGGCGGCAACCGCGTAGAAGTGGCTAACACCACGGCCCGGCTCATCACCGACCCCGATTACCAGACGGTTGTTTGGACGATGGAAGAACGTAAAAAAGGGCAAGCCTGGGGCCTGCCTACGATACCCAGTTTTCACACGCAGGGAACGCCGATGCCAACGCTTAACGAATGATTGAGTGACTGAATGATTGAATCAATTATTGTCATGAAAAAACTACTCATCATCGGTGCCCACTCGGGCGATTTTGTCTGGCGGGCGGCCGGAACCATCGCCAAAGCACGGGAAGAAGGGGCCGCAACGCTCGTCATTGCCCTGTCCTACGGCGAACGGGGTGAATCGGGCGAGCTTTGGAAAGAAGACCCCAAACGCAGCGTCGAAAGCGTGAAGGTGATCCGCCACGAGCAGGCGCAGCGGGCCGCCGACATTCTCGGCACGCCCATCCAGTTACTGGACTGGGGCGATTATCCCATGCTGCTCACCGACGAGCGCGTCGAACAACTCACCAACCTCATCGGTGATTTCGAGCCGACGGTTATCCTGACGCACTCGGAAAAAGACCCGTTCAACCCCGACCATCCGCTGGCGTTTCAGGCCGTGCAGCGGGCGCGGCTGCTGTCGTCGGGGGCCGGGGTACCCAGCGCGTTCAAGAACATTGACCCGCCCGTTTGGTACTCGTTCGAGCCGCACCAGCCCGAACTCTGCGGATTCGTGCCCGATACATTCGTCGATATTACGTCGGTGATGGAGAAAAAGCGGGCTGCGATGGCCTGCATGGGCGCGCAAACCTACCTGCGCGACTACTACGCCGAACTGGCCAGTCGACGCGCCAATCACGCCCGCCGGATTTCGGGTCAGAAACACATTCAGTTTGCCGAAGCGCACCAAAGCCAGGTGCCGCGGGTGACGGGAAGTATTTTTTAAAGCACATGGATTACCAACAACTCGCCCAATTCTCCAGCGCCACGCTGCACGAAGCCTTAGGTAAAATTGGCAATCTGCCCTCGGCGATTAAGCCCATTGCGCCCGGCATGAAGGTGTGTGGACCGGCCTATACGGTGCAGACCATGCCCCGCGACAACAAAATCATTCACCGCGCTTATGCCTACGCTCAGCCCGGCGACGTGCTGGTGGCCCATTGCTCCGACTACTACGAAGCGGGTTACTGGGGCGACCTGATGAGCTTAGGCGCTAAGACGCGGGGCCTGGCCGGGCTGGTCATCGACGCCTGTGTCCGCGACGCCGACGACATTGAAGCGATGGGCTTTCCGGTCTTTAGCCGCGGCCTGTGCATCCGGGGTACCCCGAGCATCGAGGGAGGGATGTTGAACGAACCCATCGTGATCGGCGGAATCATTATTCACCCCGGCGACATCATCGTCGGCGACCGCGACGGCGTGGTGGTGGTGCCGAAAAACCGCATCGGGGAAGCCATTGAGAAAGCGACAGCCCGCGAAGCCCGTGAAGAAGACATTCGTGAACAACTCCGGCAGGGTAAAACCTCAATTCAGATTTATGGGTGGTGAGGGGTGAAGAGAGGAATCTTATTTTTCGCCCTTCACAATTTACCTCTCACCCTTACATTATGACAATAGCCATCCTTGGTCTCGGCGAAGCGGGGAGTCACTTCGCCAATGATTTGATAGCCTTGGGCGTCGCCGTAAGGGGATACGATCCGAATCCCCAACGCAGTCTGCACCCTTCCATCACGTTGGCCGCGAGTAACGCTGAAGCCGCCCGTGGGGCCGATATAATCCTAAGCGTAAACCTGTCAGCGGTGGCTGAAACGGTGGCGGCTGGGGTGTTACCGGTGTTGCAGCCGGGGCAGCTTTACGCCGAACTGAATACGGCCTCGCCCGATACCAAACGGGCCGTTGCCGACATCGTCATCCCGTCGGGCACGTTACCGGTTGACGTAGCGATTATGGCTCCGGTGCCGCCCAAAGGCATTCTAACCCCGTTTTTGGTGTCCGGCCCCGGTGCGGCCTTGTTTGCCGAGAAGCTCTTGCCACTTGGCTTGGACATTAGCGTGCTAAGCAACGAAATGGGCGAAGCGGCTACGCGTAAGCTGCTCCGGTCGATTGTCTACAAAGGCGTCGCGGCCGTGATCGGCGAGGCCGTCGAAGCGGGCCGGGCGTTCGGGCTGGAGCCGTACATCCGCGACCAGATCCGGTCGGTAATTGGCGGTAACGACGCCTTGATTGACCGCTTTTTGGAGGGCAGCCGAACCCACGCCCTTCGCCGGAGCCACGAACTCGAAGCGGTTGTGGCCATGCTAACTGCCCGCGAAGTGGAGCCGGTGCTGTCGCGGGCCACGCTGCAAAGTTTAGAGAATCTGATACCGCTTACCCCAAACCGATAAGGTTTTGGAAACCTCATCAGTTTTCACGCTGACCATGCCACAACGCGCCATACCGTTCATGCAATTTCGGGGCGGCTCTTCCAAGGGCCTGTTCTTCGACGCCCACGACCTGCCCGTCGATCCAGCCGAGCGTGACCGGCTAATTCTGGGCGCGATGGAAGGGGTTGGCTCCGGCGATCCGCGCCAAATCGACGGACTGGGCGGGGCGACGTCGCTAACGAGTAAAGTAGCCTTGGTCAGCCGCTCCCACCAACCCGACACCGATTTGGATTACCTGTTCTTGCAGGTAATCCTGGGAGCCGGGCGAGTGTCGACGGATCAAAATTGTGGAAACCTGTTAGCCGCCGTTCTACCATTCGCCATCGAATCGGGTTTGTTGCCGGCCGGTAGCCCCACGACGACGGCCCGCATCAATCTGGTCAACACGGGCGGTATCTGCGAGGTTACGGTACAAACGCCGAACGGGCAGGTTGAGTACGCGGGCGGCCCACGTCAGGGAAGTGCCAAAGTTGATGGCGTACCCGGCACGGCCGCCCCCATCCTGTGCAATTACTTAGGCATTGCCGGCTCAAGCTGCGGTGCCCTGCTGCCTACGGGTAACGTGCTGGACAGGATTGAAGACACCGCCGTCACCTGCATCGACAACGGCATGCCCGAGATTGTGCTGCGGGCGGCTGATCTTGGGCTAACGGGCTACGAAACCCCCGCCGAACTCGAAGCTAACAACGCCTTGCGGAGTCGGCTCGAACGCATCCGGTTAGCCGCCGGCCCGCTGATGCACCTCGGCGATGTCGCGCAGAAGACCGTGCCAAAGCTATGTCTGATTGCCCCACCCCGGCAGGGTGGTATGGTCAGCACGCGTACCTTCATCCCCCACACCGTCCACGAAGCCATCGGCGTGTTAGGGGCCGTCTCGACCGCAACGGCTTGTTTGTTGCCAGGTTCCGTGGCCGAAGGCATCGCCGTTTTACCGGCAACCCCGGAACTCGGCTACTCTGTCGAACACCCAACGGGCGAATTTACCGTTAGGCTGGAACTGGTTGGACAAGAGGATAAGGTACAGGTAGGCAAATCGGGGGTTGTGCGCACGGCACGGCTGCTGAGCCGGGGAGACGTGCTTGTACCGGTACCGTGACGAAACATGAAAAGCATAGGTTTCCACCGAATTTGCTACTTATTTCATTACGCCACGGTGCATAACCTGTAACTTAGCCAATGAAACAGTGAGCGGTCAGCAGGTCAGAGGAGAAAGAAAAGTCGTTAAGTACCGTTTCGTTTGCAAGGCAATCTTAACGGATACAGCGCATTACAAACAAAAAAGCACCTACGAACTAACGTAAGTGCTTAATAATGAATGAGCCAGTGGAGGGATTCGAACCCCCGACGCGCTTGCGCATCCTGATTACAAATCAGGCGGAATCGACCGCTATCCGACACTGGC
>CAXUEB010000365.1:3342-5046 GCA_964249775.1 uncultured Spirosoma sp. | reverse complement strand
TTCTTGACCGTAGCTCGCGCCCTGACGTTCTCGGCTGAGTTCTACGACGAGTTTGAGAAGCCTTTTTACGAACAGTACCAGAAAGACGGCGTTCCCGACGAGGTTTACGAGCGTTCGATGGCCTACGGCGAAGCCGTTGCGAAGCACGTGCTGGACTACGCTGCCAAGGATAATTACAAACAAACGCGCGGGTTTAAGCATACCGTAACGAACCAGGATGGGACGTGGGTACCGACGCCCCCGGCCTACATGGATGCCGCCGAGCCGCAGTGGAACAAGCTGCGCTGCTGGGCGATGGATACCTGCAACCAGTTCATACCGCCCCGCCCGCCCGCGTATAGCCTGACCAAAGGCAGCCCGTACCAGAAAGAAGTAGAGGAAGTGTACGAGGTTGGTAAAAAGATGGATAAACAGCAGCAGGACGTGGCCTACTTCTGGGACGACAATGCGTTCGTGATGAACGTGGCTGGTCACGTGTCGTATGCGTCGAAGAAGATGACGCCCGGCGGTCACTGGCTGGCCATCGCGCAAACCGTGGCCCGCCAAAAGAAGCTGAATCTGATGCGCACGGTCGAAGCCTACGCGTTGACTTCGTTTGCCCTGACCGATGGCTTCATTTCGTGCTGGGACGAGAAATACCGGAGCAATATGGTCCGGCCCGAAACGGTCATTAACAAGCACTTGGACCCGAAGTGGACGCCGTTTCTGCAAACGCCCCCCTTTCCAGAGTATCCCAGCGGCCACAGCGTTATTTCGGCCGCGGCTGCTGCGGTACTCACGAATCTGATCGGCGACAACATCGCCTTTACCGATTCGACCGAGTTTAAATACGGGCACGGCGTTCGGTCGTTCGACTCGTTTGGGGCCGCGGCCCGCGAAGCGTCGATTAGTCGGCTGTATGGGGGTATTCACTACCGGGCGGCCATTACCGAAGGAGCGCTCGAAGGCGAAAAAGTTGGTCGGTGGGTGCTGCAAAAAATACGTACCCGAAAGGCAGCCGTTGCCAGTCGCTAAGCTTTTGATTGAGATTCGATTGAAAAGCCGCTAAAGTCGACCAACTTTGGCGGCTTTTCCTGTTTATGACGGTATGAAACTCGGCTACTTAGTAACTGCATTGTCTGCTTTTGTTTCGTCAATAGAGGTTTGGGCGCAGCAAACGTACTTCAATGTGCCTTCGGCGGACATTGTGGGTAAGAAAGAGATAGCCGCTCAACAGCAGCTTACCATCTCCGAATCGTTACGCTCAACGACGACGCTGGAATACGGTTTAGGCCGGGAGTGGGAAGTAGGGTTGAACGTTTACAATCTCGACTACCAACCGCGTCAGCGTCAGTTTGAGCGTAACGATTCAACGACGCAGCAACCGTACAGTCCGTTGGTTTTGCTCAATGCCTTAAAAGGATTTGATATTGGTGCTAATTTAGAGGTTGTTGTCGGTACTCAGGCGGGCTTAAATCTTACTCCCGCGCGTCGGCCCCAGTGGGTGGGTTATTTGTACACGCACTTGGGCGGGTCATTGCAGGACGAGCACCATAATTGGTCGTTGGGTGCGTACACGGCGAACCCACGTTACTTGGGCGAAGGACCAAAAGCCGGCTTTCAGGGCGGCTTTGACGCCGGTATTTCTTACAAAAAGCTGCACTTACTGGGCGACTGGATTTCGGGTTCGCACGAGCTGGGTCAGTTGACCCTGGGCGTCGAGGT
>CAXUEB010000365.1:0-3215 GCA_964249775.1 uncultured Spirosoma sp. | reverse complement strand
GCGGACGAATCGAAATGGGGCACAATCGGTGGTTGTGCAGTTGACGTACAACCCCGAATAGCAAAAAATATACGGTTGAGGCATCGGACCAGACAAGTTATAGCACTATTTTTAGTCTTTATTTTAACTTAAAACGAATAATGACTAAGCAAATGCTTTGCGTAGGGTTGTTACTGGCCATTATTTACCGGCCGATTGCATCCTACGGTCAGGCGGCCGGAGCCGACTGGCAGATTACCGCTCAGACTATCAACCCCGCTAATTACTACGGTATCACCGTCGCCAATGGCATGATTGGCTTAGTGTCATCGCCGGAGCCAATGAAAGTGAAAGACGTCGTGCTCAACGGTGCGTTCGACACCTACGGCCGAGGGCGCGTCTCGAACATCTTGAAGGTGTTTAACTTCGCTAACATGAACCTCGACGTTGACGGGCAGCGGCTCGGCCCGAAAGACATTGCCAACTACCGCCAAACGCTCGACATGCAAAAGGCGGCCCTGACGACTACGTTTGATTATAAAGACAAAGTAAGCGTCCGGCAGACGGTCATGGCCCTGCGGCACCTGCCGTATTCAGCCCTGACGATGGTTGAGATTACGGCGAAAAAGGACTGCGACATCATTCCAATGAGCGTGATCGAAACGCCGGAGAATTTAAAGGAGGTCAAAAACTTCTATTCCGAGATCGACCGAGAGCACGTCACCATTCGTCTGCTGACGTCGGTGGCCAAAAGTCCATCCGGGCGGCACACCGTCGCGGCTTCCAACAGCTTTATCTTTGAGGAACCGCACGGCAAAGAACCCGACGTGATCCACGAAGATTGGGATTACAACATGCACTTGGCCAAGTTCAAGAAACGGCTCAAAGCGGGGGAGAAGTACCGGTTCAGCGTCGTCGGCTCGGTGTCGTCCACGGCCCACACCGCCGACCCGCACAACGAAGCCGAACGGCTCACGATCTTTGCGGCCCTCGAACGCACCGAACGGCTCCTGACGCGACACAACGCGGAGTGGACCAAACTCTGGCAAAGCGACATCGTTATCGACGGCGATCCCGACGCGCAACGGGCGGTGCGTTCGGCTTTATATCACCTGTACTCGTTCGTCCGCGAAGGGGCCGGTTACAGTTTATCGCCCATGGGGTTGTCAGGTTTGGGCTACAATGGCCACGTCTTCTGGGATACGGAACTTTGGATGTACCCGCCCATCTTGATGCTGAAGCCCGAAATGGCGAAATCAATTCTGGAATACCGGTTCCAGCGGATGCAGATGGCCAAACAAAATGCGTTCAGCCACGGCTACGCGGGCGTCATGTTTCCGTGGGAATCCGACGCCGATGGGCAGGAAGCCACGCCCGTTTGGGCGTTGACCGGTCCGTTTCAGCACCACATCACGGGCTGCGTCGGCTGGTCGTTCTGGAAGTACTACCAGGTTACCAAAGACAAAGAGTGGCTTCGGACGCGCGGCTACCCGATGTTGAAAGAGGTGGCCGACTTCTGGACCAGCCGCGTGGAACGGGAAGGTGCCGGTAAGTATCACATCAACAACGTCATTGGCGCGAACGAATGGCAAGAGAACATTGACGACAACGCGTTTACGAACGGCATGGCCAAAACGTCGTTGCAGTACGCCACCCAGGCGGCTGGGGAATTAGGATTAACGGCTAACCCAGACTGGAAGCTCGTTGCCGACAACATACCGATCCTGAAGTTTTCCGACGGAACCACGAAAGAGAACCGTACCTACGCGGGGGTGACGATCAAGCAGGCCGACGTAAACCTGTTGGCGTATCCGCTCAACATCGTAACCGACGAAGCGTCCATCAAAAAGGATTTAGCGTATTACGAACCCCGCTACTCGCCCGAGGGACCGGCGATGGGTTGGTCCGTACTGTCGACCCTCAATGCCCGGTTGGGTCAGTTAGACAAAGCGTACGATTGGTTCGTCAAGAGCTACAAGCCTAATGAGGTGCCGCCGTTCGGCGTGCTGGCCGAAACGGCCGGGGGAACAAACCCGTATTTCGCGACGGGCGCGGGTGGCATGTTGCAGGCCGTTTTGAGCGGTTTCGGCGGCTTAGACATTACCGACAACGGCATTACGCAGCTCAAGGCGAAACTACCCAAAAAGTGGAAGTCGCTAACCATTAAAGGAATCGGTCCCCAAATGCGAACGATGCAAGTACAATAAAAGAACCGTCGGTCGGTGTACATACATCATTTTAGCGATGAGTACACCGACCGACGGTTCTTTTACCAATTATTAGCTTACCACTGAGCCACCGGCAGATTGGCCGATTGGAGTTCCAGATTAACGTCTTTCGACTGGATAGCCATTTTATTCAGGGCGATATAAATGGCTTTGACTGCGTTTTCGATGCGCTTCCAACCGTCTTCACTGCGGAGGTCAATACTCACCATTGTGCGGTCGTTTTGGGCCATAATGGTGAGGTACGTCATTGCGCCTAAAATGACCGCCGAAATAGCCTGCGTATCGGCTCCTTTAACGAACGAAAGTTGCGAGACAAGCCGGGTTAGCTCTTCGTCTTGTGCCCGCGCCGTTGTTTCAGCAATGGAATCGTTTTCAATCACACTGGCCTTAAGAATTTCGCGAGCTGCTTTAAACGTGCGAAAGTAACGATAGGTTTGAATGACTTGACGGTACCAGATACGGGCAACATCCGACTCGTGGAGCGGCCGAATCTGATCCAGTACAGCCGGATTGAACACGGGGAATAACTTGCCCATCTTCACGTAATACTCCAGCAAGCCTTCCATGCCGCCAAAGTAACGGTAGATAAGCACCTTACTAACGTTAGCTTTTTCGGCTACCCGGTTTACGCCAACACCCTCCAGACCGCGCTCGGCAATAACTTCTTCTAACGCTTCGACAATGCGCTGAGTTGTTTTAGCTCGATTCCGCCTGATCTTCTCGTCTTTTTCCATGTATCTGAGTTGTATTTAAGAAAGCCTGGGTAGTTATACAAATCTGACGTGAACCAAGCGAAGTAGTCACTCGTCTGATAACACAACCGTGTCAATGTTGCAAAATCATTTATCAAAAGGCGTATCGTTGCGTTGTCTAATCATTCGTTTATCAAAAATAGATAGTTTGAATGATTGTACAATCAACAAACCGCTAAACAGCGTACACGGTTAATTCTTGTCTCTTTGCAGTAACTGCTCAAGCAAGTAAATTAATTTTTAGATAGTTAGCAAC
>CAXUEB010000364.1:0-5051 GCA_964249775.1 uncultured Spirosoma sp. | reverse complement strand
GCAAAACAAGGCAAAAAACGCCGAAGCTGCTACGCTGCTGACATAGGGTTGTCAGTTAAGCCGGTTTTCTTTGCGCCATATGTCGCGTCGGACCGTCGGTATGAATCCGTCATTAACCAAGCGCACAAAAGCTATGAACACCTTAATTGTTGAAAACAGTATCGTCTTCCACGCGCCAACCGCCACCGTATGGAATGCGCTGACCAATCCCGAACAGACCCGCAAGTACATGTATGGCTGCGAGGCCCTTTCGGACTGGCAACCGGGTAGCCCGTTGATCTGGCAGTACCAGGATGAGGCCGGCAACGGGCAGATTGCCGTGCAAGGCCACATCGTCGCCATTGACCCCGAGCGATTTTTGGCTTACACCGCCGTTGATCCGCACGCAACGGTTGATGATCCGTCGGAGCAACCCATTACCATCACGTACACGTTGACGAAGGAAAACGGACAAACGGTGCTGACCGTAACGCAGGGCGATTATGCCCAGGTTACCGACGGCGAACGGCGTTACCAGGAAGCCGACAACAACGGCGAAGGCTGGAACCCTATCCTTCAACAGATTAGGGCGTTAGTCGAAACGCCCTAACCGGATTCGGTAGTTTTGGGTAAAACTTGGTGATGCCTTACTTGTCCGTTACTTCCGCGCGAACCGCATCACGGCAATATCGCCCGCAATTAATGTTAGCGTATCGTCGCTCAGGGCGTAGCGATTCACCTTTCGGAGAACGTCGAGAAAAGCCGGTTCGCCGTTGCCGAGGCATCCCTTCCGGGTCATGGCCATGCTTTCGGGAAAGCGAATCGCCGGTCCGGTTGTTGTGAGCGAACCGTTGAAGTTGTTGCAACCGGTTGAGCCGCTGAAGCGCCCGTTGGCCGCGTCGAACGAGAGCGTTGGCTTGCGGTCGGGAAATAACTGCTCGAACGGCGTGGCCGGGTACAGCAGGTAGGTTAACTCCCAGTTGCCGCTCAGCGGTGGTTTAGCGGAGGCCGTCATCGTCGCGCCAGTTTGGTCTAATCGCGTTTCGGTCAGGTAGAGGTAAGGCGGGTGGAAATGATGCGTGAAGATTTTCTCTTTGCTGTCGGGAAAGCGCTGGTAATACGCCGAGTCCGTGGGCAGGACAATTGTGGTGCCCGTCCGGACGTAGTGGTTGCTGTTGTAGTAGTCGGGGGCTACGTAGCCGTTCAAGTTTTTCCTGACCGTGTTCGACGCCACCCGTCCCAGGTACTTCTGGTAGTTCTTCTGCGCCCGGATGGCCGGTTTGCTTAAACTGTTATACACCGACCGCAGAATGATGCGTTTGAAAAACTTTTGTTTTTTAATGAGACTGCCGGCGTTGGCGAATGGGTTGGTCGTGTTGAAATCGTCCACTGTTTGCACCGAAAACGGCACTTCGGGCACCCAGTCGGCGGAGTTGACGACGTTATAGGCCCAACCGCCCTGAGTCTGGGCTTCGTAGTCGTAGGCGAAGTACAGGTTGCCCGGTTTGGGTCCCGCGCTGCAATACGTCTTGAACCGCAAGTCGGCGGGCAAGCGGCCCTGCCGCTGCAACGCGTAGAGGTGCGCCGTCAGCAGGTAAGCGATGGCACCGCCCTGGCTGTGGCCCATAATCAGCACATTCCTGACGCCTGCGCGGTAGCTCGAATCCAGTTTGGGCAGGATGTCTTTGCTCAGAAACGCCGTGCTGACCAACCAGCCTACGTGCACGGCCGCCCTGGGGTTTTCGGCAAGCGCATACGAAAACGTTTCCATATCGCTCAGTTGCAGTTCGCCCTTGGCGGGCACCATTGCCGCGTAAAAATTGGCCAGCCAACTGACGCTGTTGGCCGTCGTGCCCCGGATGCTAATCACTACAGTCGATTGATTATCGGCCCACAAATCCCAGCGGTTGTCTAAGCCCACGACCGGCGAGCGGTAAACGGGTTTGAAGCGCTGCGGAGCCGCAATCGTATTGACGTAGGCGGAATCACCAAACCGCGCCGACACCCGCATCAGTTCGATGTATTCGGCCCGGTCGAAGCCCGGCCGGAGCGCCTGCGCCGTCGACGGACCGGCACTCACCAGGACGAGCAGTAGGCCGACCGCCGTTACGCAACGGTTTGTTGGTATCCAATCGGTGAGGTTCATGGGGCGACGGTTTGCTGTTTCACAGGGGACACGTACACGTTGGGTTAGATGCCGTTTAGTACGGACACGCCTGCCCGCCGGTAAGCCCCAATTTGTTCAGGGTTAGCTTCATCATCCGTAATCAGGACGTTGAACAGCGTTAACGGTGCAAAATAAAAATATTTCTCGGTTTCCAATTTCGAGGAGTCGCAGAGCAGGTAGGTCGTTGTAGCCTGCTTCGCCATTGCCACGGCGGTGCTGGCTTCTTTCTCACTGTTAGCGCTTAGGCCCTTTGCCAGCGAGATACCATCAACGCCAATGAACGCTCGGTTCGCGCGGTAGCGGGCAATGTGTTCTTCGGCCATTAGCCCGTGCACGGCCTGACGCTCCTTGTCGACTTCGCCCCCAACTAAATTTACGGCTACGTCGGAACCCATCAATTCGGCCACGACGGGCAAGGAATTGGTCACCACCGCAATGCGTTTGTGGCGAATGAACGGACATAGCCGGAAGACCGTGCTGCCGCAGTCCATGAAAATTACGTCGCCTTCTTCAATCGTTTGCGCGGCCAACTGGCAAATGTAGTCTTTGCGTTCGGCGTTAACGGCCGCTTTGTTGGCAAATCGAAACGAGTCGGTGGCCGCACTCACTTTCATTGCCCCACCCCGAGTTCGGTAGAGCAGGCCCGACGCAGCCAACTGCCCTAAATCGCGCCGGACGGTCATCTCCGAGGTTTGTAGCAACTCAGCCAGTTCGCGAACGTCGGCTGAGCCGCGGGCTTCAACCGTTTGCAAAATAAGCTGCTTCCTATTTTGGAAATTCATGCATCTTTAGTTGTTTTGTTCAGTAATGGACAAAATAGAACAATTATAAACAATGACTACCGAACGGGTGCAAATAACCGAAGAGCGATTACTATCCGATAACTGGTACGTATTGAAACGGTACACCTTTAAGTATCTCGGCAAAAACGGGCACTGGACGACCCAGCAACGCGAAGCCTACGACCGGGGTAACGGGGCGACGATTCTGCTCCATAACGCACAAACGGACACCGTGATTCTGACTCGGCAGTTTCGGTTACCAACGTACGTCAATGGCAACGTAACTGGTATGCTCATCGAAGCCTGCGCCGGTCTGCTGGACAACGATGACCCCGAAACGGCCATCATTCGCGAAACCGAAGAGGAAACGGGCTACCGCCTGACGTCGGTCGAGAAAGTTATGGAAGCGTACATGAGTCCCGGCTCGGTGACGGAGAAACTGTTTTTTTACGTAGCTGAGTACACCGCCGATACCGAACGGCAAGCCGGGGGCGGCATTGATGAAGAAGAAATCGACACGCTCGAACTACCCTTATCTGAGGCCATGACGATGATTGAAAGCGGAGAAATCCGGGATGGCAAAACGATTATGCTCCTGCAACACCTGCGGATCCGGCAACTGACCCGTTCGTTGTAGGTAGCTATGATTTAACAAAGGCAATATGCTCGTATACCTCTGATAGTGATAGAGGAACGTTGACTGAGCGCAACAGAATAGCCGCGTTCACATCGGTCTGAACCGTTTTGTCCCAACTGTGCTCGGTGGTGCGAAACCACGATTCAACGCGCGGGTAGTTTTGCTCGATCAGTACGTATTCCTGAAAGGAAGGAATCTGCTCGTACAGCAGAAACTTACCTGATCTATCGTAGGAAGCCGTACTACGCGACAGGACCTCGACAATCAGTAGTGGATTGACAATCAAGTCCTCCCGGCCTTTCCAGAACTGCGGTTCCTCGCACACAACCAACGCGTCGGGGTAGACCCCTACGTTTTCTGATTCGATGTACAGTTTCTGGTCGCTGTTATAAACAATGAA
The DNA here is from genome assembly GCA_964249775.1 of uncultured Spirosoma sp. Taxonomy (GTDB): domain Bacteria; phylum Bacteroidota; class Bacteroidia; order Cytophagales; family Spirosomataceae; genus Spirosoma. The sequence continues at coordinate 1,086 of CAXUEB010000364.1, read as the reverse complement.
TTTGCGCGGCAGGGGACGTAACGCGTATTTGAGGGCACCCGTGATATTAGCCGCAATCTGATTGTGTCGGGCTTTTGTACCGGCCCTACGAACGATCTTACCGTTATAAAATTCGTGTTTATGCAGCGACCGGGCCTCGTGGGCCAGGTACTCGTCGAGCGTATATCTCTTTTCGGCAAGAACCATTAGAGCATCGGATTTTATAAAGATAACAAGGTAGCTTGAATAGTAGCCGGTATCTTCTACTTCCCCGCCGAAATCATGTTCGCGAACAATCGGTACGCGCCCGGCACCCCGGCGGGCAACTCGCGGAAAAAGGCCAGTCCGGTGTACATAAAGCGCCCCTTGCCGTAGTTAGCGTACAGCAGACTCCCTTGCTTGGCGGCTTCGTTCTGGTCGTTGGCCGAAAAAATCGGTTCGTAGGCCTTGTCCCACTCTTGGGCAAAATACAAGCCGCGCTCCTGAATCCAGCCGCTGAAATCAGCATCGGTAATTTTGTTGGGCGTGTTGAGCAGCGGGTGCTGCGGGTTCAGAAACGTCATCTTCGCATCTTCCTCCGTCACGCGCTCCCGACCAACCGTGAACGGGTAGGGACCAAGTTGCGGCAAGGGGGCTTCGTTGCGCAGGAACGAGTTGGCGGGCGTGACGTATTGCACGATCGTCGTGCCACCGTTCTTGACGTACTCCATCAACTTCGGCTGGTAGCGGCTCAGCCAGTCATTGGTGTTGTAGGCCCGAACGCCGAGCACGATGGCGTCGTAAGCGCTCAGATTGCTGTTCAGCTCGGCCGGGCCAAGCAGCGTCACGCGGCAACCCATCTGCTGGAGCGCGGCCGGCACCTCGTCGCCCGCGCCGACGATGTAACCCACGTTGCGGGCCGTCACCTTTACGTCCAACTTCACCAGCTTAGCCTCGGCGGGCGGAAACAACGTCTGGGTCGGAATGTGCGGGTACGCAATGAACCGCAGACCGGTCGTGAACGTACTGCTGGCCGGCGCTACGGCGGCCGGCGACCCGGTCGTCATGAAGGCCTGTAACTTGCCGTTCTGCGCTCCGGCCCCGGGCGACAGCCGAAACGACAGTCGT
>CAXUEB010000363.1:4444-5104 GCA_964249775.1 uncultured Spirosoma sp. | reverse complement strand
CGCAAGTTGGCGGGGGAAAATAAGTTTGGGCGTCGGCCGTTTGGAATTAAAACGTCGTCAATCGAGTTTTACCAATATCTCCCCCTAAATTTACTGACAACGCCGGTTCTCCCGTATGAAGAAAGGTCTTTTGCTGTTGGTAGTCTCGCTTGGTTTAGCCAGCTCCACCCCCAAAACCGCCCGCTCCGTTGCCCCTGTTTCCGCCTTTTCAACCCGTTTTAAGTCCGTCGCCTACCTCGACGTGTACGATCAGTTAAACCTCGGTCGGTCGGGCTTAAGCAAAGCCGTCTTTACGTACGCGCTGCTCGGCTGGCAGAAGATGAACACCGGTAATGCCGTTTTGTCTATCGTTGACTTGAGCCAGCCCTCCACCAAGAAACGGCTATACATCGTAGACCTGCTCCGCAGAAAACTGCTGTTCAACACCTACGTGTCGCACGGACGCAACTCCGGCGAACTGATGGCCCGTAAGTTCTCGAACACTGAGTCGTCGTTTCAAAGCAGCTTAGGTTTCTACCAGACGTTAAGTCCGTACATGGGCAAGCACGGCCTGTCGCTCCAACTGAAAGGACTGGAGCGGGGCTTCAACGACAACGTGCAGAACCGCAACATCGTCATCCACGGTGCCGATTACGTCTGCGAAGACTTTATTCGCAAGAC
>CAXUEB010000363.1:0-4434 GCA_964249775.1 uncultured Spirosoma sp. | reverse complement strand
GCCGCAGCCAGGGTTGCCCGGCCGTTCCCTACGCCCACTCCAAAGACATTATTCACACCGTCAAAGGCGGCTCGTGCTTGTTCGTGTACTCGCCCGACGCCAATTACCTCCGAAAGTCGGCTTTTTTAGCGAACGCGTTCGCGTCGTTGTGAGCGCGGGGTTGAATTTGCCGTATTTTACATGGAAACGGGCCGGAGCATCTAATGCTCCGGCCCGTTTTGGGTATGCAGGATCAAGTAGCTCAAGGCAAAATTATGTAGCCAGCATCCGTAACGGTTGCCCGAAGACGCCTTCCTAACGCACTCGTTTGTAACGGTTGCGCGAGAACAGTTAGTAGTTCAAGCGTACGTTTACGGCCAAGGTCCCGGTGATGAGCAACCAGCACAAACAGACTGATCCAGGCTTCTTTATGCCGCTTGATGTACGACGTTCTGGCGTTATCGTATTGATAGCCGAGAAACATGTTTTCTAAAAACAGCCGTTGCATCTGTACGGTATCTTCCTGCGCGTGGGCCTCCAGCAGGGCCTCCCGACTCTGCTTTAACCTCCGTTCGTAGGCCACCTCAACCGTATCCACGAACCGGTTCCAGGCTTCGGTCGTGGGCGACTCTTCAACGGTGGATTGCTTTAGGTCATCGGCATTCAACGATACAACCACGTTTCTATCCCAGATGAAATGGCAATGACCAGCTACCTCGTTGAGGGAGAGAGAGTACACCGCCGGCTCGTGCAACACCTTCTGAAATAGAAAGAACTGCCCCGTTAACTGCACAGAGTCAACCAGCCGATCCGGCTGTCCGAGCGTTCGTGCTGCATACAGATAAACGGTACCCGTTTTTCGGCCGGCGATTTGGCCGTGAATGGTCTGCGTAGCTTGCGCCTGCGATAGAAAGGCGACCATGCCGAACACCAAAGTCAACGTAATCGCTTTCATGAACTGGTAGGCAAACAGAACGACACACGCCTGACCAAAGCAGCGGGAGTGTTTTGTTTACTGCTTATCCAGCGCGTACACGTCGCGGTACACCCGCAGCGCGCCGGTCGAATCCACATCGGCGGTGTTGTAAGCGATGAACACCGGCACCGGCTTCGGCAAGGGTAGCGTCCGGGGCTTTTGGTCGACGAGACAGCGGTTCATAAAACCGGCGTCGAAGGTTGGTTTACCCAAGACGAGGTTCGCCAGTTCGACGGGCTTCTGCACCCGCACGCAGCCGTGACTCCGCCAGCGGTCGGCGGTGAGCGTAAACAGGTCGCGGCTGTTGGTGTCGTGCAAATAAATCGCCAAGGGGTTTTCTAAGTTGAATTTAAGCAAACCCAACGAGTTATCGCAGCCCGACGCTTGCCTGACGCGGTACGGAAAATTGTTGGTCGATAGCCCGTCCCAGTCGATTTCTTCGGGGTCCAGTTCGCGGCCCCGGTCGTCTAAGATTTGCAGGTTCTGGTTGTAGATATACGACAGGTCGCGTTGCATCCGGGGCAGCATCTCGTCCAGCACAATATTTTTCGGTACGTTCCAGTACGGGTACATCACGATGTCTTTGATGTAGGTCGTCATGCAAGGCGTCCGCCGGTCGTAGCGGCCCGCAATCACCTGCATCGGCAGCAGGCGCGTTCCTTTCCGGTCGAACACGTTTAGCTCACCGGCCGGGATGTTGACCAACACGAACGGGTCGGTGCCGAAGCGGTTGGTGTACCGGTAGAAGTTGAGCGTTTGCCGGATTAACCGTAGCGTATCGGCCATGCCGGGCGTTACGGGTGTCCGGTCACGTAGCTGATTGTAATGCCCTACCAACTGATTGTACGGTCCGAACGGCGACACTTCTTTGAGGAGCGCGGGCGAAAAATCAACGGCTGCCTTTTGCGTCCACTGCGGGTCCAAGGTTTCGCGCAGGCCGGTGTAGGTTAGCCGGGACGGTTTCTTGCCGTAGCGCACTTCCATCAGCAGGGCCGTCAGTTTGCGGTCGAGTTCCGGCTGCGGGTCAGACGCCCGGCTCGCGAACCGGCCCGTGTCGATGCCTACCGAGTCGGCGTACCGGCACAATTGGTGCAGAGTCAGCCGCTCTTCTTCGACGCTAATTTTGCGCTGCAACGGTTCAGGCGAACCGGAGTCGGAAGCCGTCATCGGCCGCGATTCGAATTGTTGATACACCATGTAGCCCGTCGCCAGGAGGGCGATCAAGGCAACGGCAATCCAGAACTTACCACTTCTCATAACGTGTAGTGAATTTAGTAAAACAACCTGAGTAGCGCAGGTTAGACAACGTTACTCATTTTTGGTTTAAGTAGATACCAGTGTTTATAACCAACGACACCGATCAGAAGTTATCGTTTACCCATGAAAGCTGCCGTCTTTTACGAATACGGTCCCAGCCACGTTTTGCGCGTTGAGGATCGACCCACGCCCGTTGTCAAACCCCATCAGGTGCTGATTCGGGTTCACGCGGCCGGTATCAACCCCAGCGACTGGCATCTGCGCCGGGGCGATTTTCGGCTGATTCCAACCAAATTTCCCAAAATTCTGGGGTCCGAATGCGCGGGCGTCGTAGCCGAAGTCGGCACGGGAATCAATCACTTTCAACCGGGCGACCGCGTTGTGGCCATTCTGGGTCACGGCGGGGGCGGCTACGCCGAATACGTTGCTACAGACGAAAAACGAGTCGTTAAGTTGCCCGATACAATTACGTTCGAGCAGGCAGCCGCTGTGCCCGTCACGGGCATAACGGCGCTCCAGGCCCTGCGCGACATTGGAGAGGTCCGGCCTGGAGAGGTCTGGCCGAACGAACACGTGCTGGTCAATGGCGCGTCGGGCGGGGTAGGCGTCATGGGCGTGCAGATCGCCCGGATTTTGGGCAGTTCGGTAACGGCCGTGTGCAGCGCCCCCAACGCTGAATTAGTTACCCGGCTGGGCGCGCACCGGGCGATTGACTACAAAACCAACGATTTTACGAAGCAGAACGATCAGTACGCTGTCGTGTTTGATACGGTCGGCAGCCGCACCTTCGGTGCATGCAAACGCGTCTTGACGCCCAACGGCACGTACGTCAGCCCCGTGCCATCGCCGGGCTTATTGGCGCAGGCCGTACTGACCTGGTTTGCCCGACCGAAAGCCCGCTTTATTGGGGCCAGGGACCGGGCCGACGACGTGCGGTGGCTAATCGAGCAGATGGAGCAGGGCCATTTGCACGCCGTCATCGACCAAACCTACCCGCTGACGGAAGTGGCGCGGGCGCACGATTACAGCGAAAGCGGGCGGGTGCGGGGAAAATTAGTGTTGAAAATCTGACGGCGTTTTCTGGCGCAGCCGCATCAAAGGGGTCGAATTCGTAAGGGTCATGCCAATCAATTTTGAATAAGTCCGTTGATTGGTGAAAATTATTGTAAAAAATGTCCACATTCGGGTAAGGGTTTTTGTCACCCAACGGTGTCTGTTGGTATTCGTTACGCCTTGTTCCATCCGGCGAACGCGTGGACACCCTCCTGATTATGCGGCAAATCGGTTTCACCCAAGAAACATCGGCGGGTACGCCCAATCCTTTTTACGGCCCAGACGCGTCACCCCCGGAGAACGGCACCGATTTGGTGCCGGACAGCGAGCGGTTTATCCGCCGAGCCTTCGAGCAGGATGCCCGGCTGGGCTGTGAACTCCTGTTCCGGCGCTATTACAGCTCTCTGTGCAGCCACGCCGTGCGATTTGTCTCGTCCAAAGCCGTCGCCGAGGATTTAGTGGCCGAGATTTTCTGCCAATTTTACGCCGAACGAATCTTTCAAACCGTCGTAACTTCCTACCGGGCGTACCTCTACAAAACGGTCCGCCACCGGGCGTTCAACTACCTGCGCCAGACCCTACGGCGCGATGCCAGCTTGGACGAAGCGCAGTATCAGGGCGTAGCGGACGCTCAACAACCCGACGCCATCACCCACTACGAGGAACTGTATCAGGACGTGGAACGGGCCATACAGACGCTGCCCCCGCAGCGCCGGCGCATCTACCTCATGCACCGCTTTGACGGCCGAAAATACGCCGACATTGCCGACGAACTGGGCCTGTCCGTCCGCACGGTAGAAGTGCAAATTCGCCAGGCCAGCCACACCCTGCGCGATCTGCTCAAAGGCAAATGGCTACTGCTGGTGCTGTGGTACATCGCCCAGTATGCTTTCTGACAAAAGACGCTTGAACCCAACGCGAACCGGCTGATCCTGACGAGCTAACATGAACGAACCAATGACCAAAAAACGCCTGTTCGATTACTTCGCCGGTAGGGCAACTGCCTTAGAACGAAGCCAGATCGACGCGTGGAGCCGTGACCCTGCCCACGAAGGGCAATTCTACGACTGGCTCGACGCATGGGAACGGGCGCATCTGCAATACAGCGCCGACGAACCGGCCGCGCTGGAACGTTACCGAAATTTTTTGGTTGCCGACCAGCCCCTACC
>CAXUEB010000362.1:0-5127 GCA_964249775.1 uncultured Spirosoma sp. | reverse complement strand
TCTGCGTTGCTTTGGCCAGCATCTGGTCGTCGGCTGACCAGGTCGGCAAACCCACTTTTTTAATGTTTTGGTGCATCGTTTCGGCGATGGGCTTGTTGAAGTGCCCTGGCCAGGCCGACCCCAAAATCTCGTAGGACACCTTGGTATCGGTCATCTTAGCGGCTCCTTCGGCGATGGTCAGCCCCGTCTCGAACAGTTTCTTGATCTTGGGGTAGGAGCGTTCGCGGAAGTAGTACCAAACCGACGCTTTCGACGGCACGACGTTCGGCTGATCGCCCCCGTCCGAGATGACGTAGTGCGAACGCTGGGTTAGTTCGAGGTGTTCGCGCCGGTAGTTCCAGCCGATGTTCATCAATTCGACGGCGTCCAAAGCACTCCGGCCGCGCCACGGTGCGCCGGCCGCGTGGGCCGCCGAGCCTTCAAACGTGAACCGGACCGACACCAAGCCGTTGTTGCCCGCGTCGCCGTAGGACGTTACGAGGTTGTGGCCGACGTGCGTAAAAATGCAGGCGTCGACGTTTTTGAAGTAACCGTCCCGGATATAGAACGCCTTGGCTCCGACGAGTTCTTCTGCCACGCCCGGCCAGAGCATGAGCGTACCGGGTAGTTTCTCCCGCTCCATTAATTGCTTTACCGCCAGCGCCGACACGATGTTGAGCGCCTGCCCCGAGTTATGGCCTTCGCCGTGACCCGGTGCGCCCTCAACGATTGGGTCTTTGTACGCTACGCCCGGCTTTTGACTGGCTTTGGGAATGCAATCGACGTCGGACCCGATGGCGATGACGGGCTTGCCGCTGCCCCAGGTGGCAATCCAAGCCGTCGGCATACCCGAAATGCCTTTCTGCACCGTAAAGCCTTCTTTTTCGAGCAGCGAGGTCAAATACGTAAACGTTTCTTGTTCCTGAAAACCCAGTTCCGAAAAACTGAACAGCATGTCATTAATCTGCTGCGCCTGCGTGGCCCGGCTTTCAACGGCAGCCGCGGCTTCGGCTTTCAGGCGATCGAGCCGCGTTTGGTCGGCTGATTTGGCTTTGCGTTGCCCAAGGGTAAGCAGGGGCATTAGCAGGGCGAAGAGAAGGTAAGCGTGTTTCATGATTGGCGTTGTTCAGGTTGTTTCCCTGACAAGATAAGGAAAACGCCGGGATGAACTCTGCTAAGTCTTTTTTCTCAACGGACAGATTCGGCAAACTGGTCGCAACCGCTGCGTTGGTTAAAACTGTAGTAAGCTATGCTGATGAGAATGATAACTTGCGTCGGGATGAATCTTAGTGTTTCTTGCACGTATGACCTTTGCTGATTTTGAAGCCCGCTCGCAGAACTCTGGCGGGGCCGAACGCGCCAATTACGGCCTGTTCCTGCAAGACCTCTGCGACTTAATTGGCGTTCCGCGCCCGGACCCCATGACGGATAACCCCGCCCACGACGCCTATGTGCTCGAACGACCCGTAGAACGTTTGGTGATGGCAACAATACCAAACGTTCTACGGGTCGCATTGATCTTTACAAACGCTGTTGCTCTATCCTCGAAACCAAACAGGGAACCGAACTGTCGGACCGCGACAGCGCCGATTAGCAGAAAGCCGCTAACCGCGCGGAGTTGGGTCTGCCACCCGAAAAACGGCGCAAAGGTCACGCCCTGCGCGGAACGGCCCGGTGGGAGCAGATGATGCAGGCCGCCCGGCAGCAGGCGCTCGGCTACGTCCGCGCCCTGCCCCCGGACGAGCCTCGGCCCTTGTTCGTGCTGGTGGCCGACGTGGGCTATTGCCTCGACGTGTACAGCAACTTCGCCGGCGTGGGCGATCAGTTCGTGCCGTTTCCCGACCAAGCGCGCTACCGCATTCCGCTGACCCAACTCGCCGACGAGGAAACGCGGGCAATGCTCCGGCTCATCTGGACTAACCCGCGCGAGCTGGACCCCAGCCGACGGGCGGCCCGCGTGACGCGTGAACTGGCGGGTTACTTAGCCAACCTGTTGGCGCAGCTTGAAAAAGCCGGTTACGCACCCGACTGGGTGGCGTAGTTTCTGGTGCGCTGTTTGTTCACGATGTTTTCGGAAGACGTGGGCCTGATTCCAAAAGAGTCGTTTACGGGAATGCTGCGCGAATACGCCCACGATGACCTGCGCGGCTACTTGCCCGACGCGCTGCAAAACCTGCGGCAAAAGATGGATACGGGCGGCTTTTCGTCGGAGTTGAAGGCGAAGCTGCGCAAATTCAACGGCGGTTTGCAAAGGTAAAAGCTGACAAAGTACAGCCGCTGTTGGACACGCTGACGGCGCTGGCCCTGCTGCACCAAACCGAAGACGGCGGGTATGTGCGGTAAATCGCCTTGAACGGATGACCGACCGGAGTCATTTTAGGATTCCTGCTCGATCAAGAACCGAACGCGGAACAGCGTACTGACGCCCGGTTGCCTTTCAATCCCCAAACTCGCCCCCAGCAATTCGCACAGGCGCTTAACAATGTGCAAGCCAATGCCTTCGCCACCTCGTACCGATGTTGGCTCTTGTTGCGAGTCAGCCGGTGGCGGATCGGTGGAATCCGTCGATTCGTCGCGCGTTAAAGAAGCCGACGCATCGACGGTTGGTTCGAGCTGCTGGGCCAGTAACTTGACTAAACCGGGCGGCAAGCCCGGCCCCGAGTCCTGCACGCTGACGTACCAGCGGTACGTACTTTCCCGCGACCAGGAAAGAGAGACGATGCCTTTGGGTGTGTATTGTAAGGCGTTGAGCAGCAAATTCTGAACAATGCGCTGCACTTTGACGGAATCCCCCCGCACCGGCAACGACTCTGGTCCGTCCATCCACAGCACTAAACCTTTCTCGGTCGCGACGGGTTGAGCGCTGGCGGCAGTTTCCCGCAGCAACGCCGACGCGTCAAACGCCTGAACGGTTACCGATTCCTGACCAGCCTCCAAGCGGGCCAAATCGGTTAGTTCCATCAACATACCCTGAATGCTGGTTAAGTTGCGATTCAGCATCTCCGTAAATTGAGCGCGTTCTTCACTGGTGTTGCCTTCCTGCTCCAACAGGTAAGCCGCTCCCCGAATCGCGCCGAACGTACTCTTTAAGTCGTGCGAGGACGTGCGCAAAACATCGCTCCGGTCCTGACTTAGCTGATTGATTTGATCCAAGGCCTGTTGCAGCCCGGCGCTCCGGCTGGCGGCTGCCAACTGCTGCTGAACGTCCTATTCAGTGGCGCTGCCCTAAATCGTCTCGCTCTTCAGGCGGGCAATCTGCTCGGATGCCGTCAGCAAATCTTTCAGAACCCGACCTTTGTGCCAACGGTGCAGGCCGTGGGTAGTGGCTACCTGCACCGCGTCGGACTCCTCGGGTTGAGCCTGTAGGCGCTGGTTCAGGATATTGAGAATCAGCGGTATCAGATTGTTGAATTCGCTGCGGGTCATGGACGCCACGTGCGACAGGGTAGAGTCGTTTTCGCAGACTGTGCGCCACTTGTTGAGGATCGCATCGCGCCGGCTCATCAGATAAGCCGCCAGTTCAGTTGCCGGCTGCGGAGAGTTGGGAGGGGTCGCCATCAGGAAGGTAAGGCAACCAACAACGTCCGGTTGAAACGGTTCCGTCCGGAAGTGGTGAGTCCCTACTGGGCGACCAGGCAAAGAAAAATGTAAAAAGGATTGTTTTGTCTACCAAACTGGAGCAGTGTATGCCCCGAGTTCAGGTAATCGGCGTTCGCGACGAAGCCGCCACCTTGGCCAATCTGACAACGTGCCGGCAGGAAGATTACGCGCTGCCGAGGCTAATTTTGCTGGACTTATACCTGCCCGACCGCCTGGATGGCCTGCGGATACTGGAGCAAATTAAAGCGTTCTTTCGGGCCGAGGGTCAGCCAATTGCGCCGGTCGTTGTGTTTAGTCACTCCGATTTGCCCGAAGACATCCGGGCGTGCTACGACCGGGGTGCCAAGGCGTACATGATTAAATCGCCGGACTTCGGGCAGTGGCTCACGTATTTTGAGGAGTTGCGCCGGTACCGGCTCGAAACCGTCACCCTTCCCCCGAAAGCGTATCAGCCCCTTGTTTTGTCAGACCCGGCGGAACGAGCGTAGGCACGAAACTTAGGAAGATTCGCTATTTTTACCGGCGAAAGTCTTTTCAGTTTAATCGCTTATAAATCATTGCTCATGGAGAAAATTAAGGTGGCGAATCCAGTGGTCGAACTGGATGGCGACGAAATGACCCGCATCATCTGGAAATTCATCAAAGACAAACTGATTCTGCCCTACGTCGACGTTGACATTAAATACTACGACCTCGGCATCGAGTACCGCGACGAGACCAACGATCAGGTAACCGTCGACGCGGCCAATGCCATCAAACAGTACGGCGTCGGCATCAAGTGCGCCACCATCACGCCCGATGAGCAGCGCGTGAAAGAGTTTAACCTGAAGCAGATGTGGAAGTCGCCCAACGGCACCATCCGCAACATCTTGGACGGGACCGTCTTCCGCGAGCCGATTGTGATGAGCAACGTTCCGCGTTTAGTAACCAACTGGACGGCCCCGATCATTGTTGGCCGGCACGCGTTCGGCGATCAGTACCGGGCCACGGATTTCGTGGTGCCGGGTAAGGGCAAGCTGACCATGAAGTTCGAGGGCGAAGACGGGCAGGTGATGGAGTTCGAGGTGTACGACTTCAAAGGACCGGGCGTGGCGATGGGCATGTACAACGTTGAAGAGTCGATTCGGGGTTTCGCCAAAGCCTGCTTCAACGTAGCCCGGCAAAAAGGCTGGCCGCTGTACCTGTCGACCAAAAACACCATTCTTAAAAAGTACGACGGTCGTTTCAAAGACATCTTTCAGGAAATCTACGAAGCCGAATTCACGGACGTGCAGTACGAACACCGCCTGATCGACGACATGGTCGCTTCGGCCCTGAAGTGGGAAGGCAATTTCGTGTGGGCCTGCAAAAACTACGACGGCGACGTACAGTCCGACACCGTTGCGCAGGGATTCGGTTCGCTCGGCTTGATGACGTCGGTGTTGCTGACGCCCGATGGTCAGACGCTGGAAGCCGAAGCCGCCCACGGCACCGTCACGCGCCACTACCGCGAATACCAGAAAGGCAACAAAACCTCGACCAACCCGATTGCGTCGATCTACGCCTGGA
>CAXUEB010000361.1:0-5129 GCA_964249775.1 uncultured Spirosoma sp. | reverse complement strand
GCGGGTGCGTCCCGCGCCCGCCACTGCACATCCACTCCCGCGCGCAAGCAAAACCCCCACCCGCCAATCCGAAAATGGCTCAAAGTAGGTTAGCGCTTACGCCACTTCGTTCTTCAATAAAATCTCGCTGGCGACTTTATCTTCTTTGCGGATAAAGGGCCGGATAATGAGCCGCGTACCGCGCTGATACGTAAACAAGCGGTACATCCAGTTGCTGAACACAATTAGTTTGCTGCGGAAACCTACCAAGTACCAGATGTGCACAAACAGCCAGGCCATCCAGGCAATGAAGCCGCCGAGGTGAATATTACCCGGCAAATCGGCCACCGCCCGGCTCCGACCCACGATGGCCAACGAGCCTTTGTCAAAGTACTCAAACGGCGTTGTCGGTTCGTTTTTGAGCATTCGGCGAATGTTCTTGGCCAAGTGATTGCCTTGCTGAATGGCCGGCTGTGCCACACCGGGGTGGCCCTTCGGCCATTTCTCGGTTTTCATGAAGGCAATGTCGCCAATGGCGAACACATCAACCAGACCCAGGATGCGGTTCGTGGGGTCGACCATAATTCGGCCGCGTTCGGTCGATTCGGTGGGAATGCCCTCCATGATGGCCCCCGTCACGCCCGCGCCCCAAATCAACGTTTGCGTCTTGATCTGCTCACCGCCCTTGAACGTCACCGTTTCGCCGTCGTAATCTTCGACCAACGTATTCAGCTTGACAACGACGCCTAACTCCTCTAAGTACCGGTGTGCTTTCTGCCCCGCCTGCTCCGACATGGGCGGCAGTACGCGCCCCGCGCCTTCGACTACGTAGATGTTCATTTGGCTGAAATCTAAGCCTGGGTAATCGGCCGGCAAGACGTATTTCCGCATTTCGGCCAGTGACCCGGCCATCTCGACGCCCGTTGGGCCGGCTCCAGCAATGACGAAGTTTAATAGCGTTTGCCGCTCGGCGGGGTCGCGGGTGATGCTCGCCTGTTCGAAGCACTGCAAGCACTGACTTCGGATGTTAAGCGCTTCGGGTACGGTTTTGAGCGGGAACGAGTATTTCTTGATGTTTTCGTTGCCGAAAAAGTTGGACTTTGAGCCAGTCGCGATGACTAAATAATCGTATTTCAGATCGCCGATAAGCGTCGTGATCGTTTTGGCGACTGGGTCGATTTTGTTGACCCGCACCATCCGGTAATGAAAGTCTTCGTAGCCGTCGAACATCTTGCGGAACGGCTCCGAAATGGCGTCGGCTTCCAAACCGGCCGTGGCAACTTGGTACAACAGGGGCCAAAACCCATTGTAATTCTGTTTATCGAACAGCACTACCTGCACGTCGGTGTCGCGCAGGGACTTGGCTAAGTTCATACCCCCAAATCCACCACCGATAATCACGACGCGGGGCTTGGTCGTATCGGGTATATTAAGCGAAAGTTTGTCGTATTGCAGCATAATGTAGAGACGTAAAGCGCTATAAGCTATCTCATTTATAGTACCTCTTTATCAAGTTTTTTGTTCGCGTATTAACTTACAAATTCAATAGACCACAACGTACAACTCCGTTTTGTCATAAAGAACCTCGGTTAATAAATGTTAACTTATTAATTAATGCGCTACCGTTCCAACCTTTAGGCCAATTTTGTACTCCCTAATCTGTAATCCTTTTCGTCAATGCGCTTTATACTTTACTTTCTATTTAGTTACTTGTTCATTGCTGGCGTTCTACGCGCGCAGACGCCGGCGAACCGCGCTACGGTTAGTGGCTACGTGCGCGAGGCCGGCAGCCGGGAAGCGCTCATCGGCGTGAACGTGTACCTGCCGGGTCAGTCGGTCGGCACAACGACCAACACCTACGGGTTCTACTCGCTGACCTTGCCTGCCCAGGATAGCCTACGGCTGGCGTTTTCGTTTGTGGGCTACGAAACCCAAACCCGCACGGTCGGCCTGCGCACGAATCAAACGCTGAACGTAGCGCTGGAGTCCGGGCGGGCGCTGGCGGAAGTGGCCGTACGGGGCAACCGCACCGACGAGAAAGTCAGCGAAAGCCCGCAGATGAGCCGCATCGACGTGCCTGTGGCTCAAATCAAAAAGATTCCGGCGTTTCTGGGCGAGAAAGACGTGCTGAAGGTGCTTCAACTCATGCCGGGCGTCCAGAAAGGCTCGGAAGGGCAAACCGGTATCTACGTGCGGGGTGGGGGACCCGACCAAAACCTGATTATCCTCGACGACGCCATTGTTTACAACGCCAACCACCTGTTCGGCTTTTTCTCAGTCTTCAACGGCGACGCCCTTAAAAGCGTCGAACTGACCAAGGGCGGCTTTCCGGCCCGGTTCGGTGGGCGGCTATCGTCGGTGATTGACCTAAACATGAAAGACGGCAACCGCGAAAAGCTGCACGGCGAAGGTGGTATCGGGCTGATTGCCTCGCGGCTGGTACTCGAAGGACCGCTGACCAAGAGCAAGAAAGGGTCGTTCATCGTGTCGGGTCGGCGGACGTACTTAGATATCTTGACGGCTCCGCTGATCCGGGCTTCATCAGACGGACAAACCACGGCCGGCTATTACTTCTATGATCTGAACGCCAAAGCCAATTACGACCTGGGGCAAAACGACAAAGTGTACCTAAGTGGCTATTTCGGTCGCGACCGGTTCTACGCCAACGATCAGGGTAGTACCAGCGGCTCCAAGACGGGCTTGAGTTGGGGCAATGCGACGGGCACCCTGCGCTGGAATCACCTGTTCAGCCAAAAGTTATTCTCGAACCTGTCGTTAATTTTTAGCGATTATAAGTTTCAGATTTCGTCGGAAGAGACCGGCCGGTCGGGTGAAGATCAATTCTCGCTGCGGTACAACTCTGGCATCCGCGATTTCTCGGTAAAGTACGATTTTGATTTTTACCCCACACCGCAGCACTCGCTCCGGTTGGGTGTGCAAAGCATTTTTCACCGCTTTACGCCCAGCGCCATCGTCGTCAAAAACACCGACGTCAATCAGTTCCGGCGCGCCATCGAAAACATCGACGTGCTCGAATCGGGTTTGTACGTCGAAGACACCTGGCGACCCACCGACCGCTGGCGCGTCAACGGTGGTTTACGGCTGAGTTATTTCGCCCACAAAGCCGTCAACTACGTCCGGCCCGAACCCCGGCTGTCGGCGGCTTACGTCGTCCGCCCCGATCTGTCGGTCAAGGCGTCGTACGCGCTCATGAACCAGTACGTGCACCTGCTGTCGAACACCGGCATTGGTTTGCCTACCGACCTGTGGGTACCGACGACCGATCGCGTTAAGCCCCAGCAGTCGCAGCAGGTGGCCATCGGCATCGCTAAAGACTTACCGAAGAAAGGCCTGACGCTAACGGTTGAAGGCTACTACAAAACGATGCGCAACATCATCAATTACCGAGAAGGGGCTTCGTTTCTACTTTTAGACGATCCCGAATCAGCCGATGAAGTTCGCTGGGAAGACAACGTCACGGCGGGCCGGGGCTGGTCCTACGGCGCGGAGTTTCTGTTGCAGAAGAAAGTCGGTCGGTTCTCGGGCTGGCTCGGCTACACCCTGTCGTGGACGCAGTGGCAGTTTGCCGAACTCAACGGCGGGCGGCCGTTCTTTCCGCGCTACGACCGGCGGCACGACGTTTCGGTGGTCGGTATTTACGAGTTGAGCAAGCGCATTACCCTGTCGGGCACGTGGGTTTACGGAACGGGTCAGGCGCTGACGGTGCCCATTGCGAACTACCAGGCGTTTTTACACCAGCCCGGTTTACA
Organism: uncultured Spirosoma sp.; assembly: GCA_964249775.1. Lineage (GTDB taxonomy): Bacteria > Bacteroidota > Bacteroidia > Cytophagales > Spirosomataceae > Spirosoma. The sequence goes on along the minus strand of CAXUEB010000361.1, from coordinate 1,380 downwards.
GCAGGTATACGGTCCCAGCGGAGCAAATTCGCTGATTGCTCCCTTGTTTGATTACGGGCGGACTGTGAGCGATTACAGTCAGCAAAAAAACAGCTTCCGGGCCGAAGCCTACCACCGCTTCGACGTCAGTATTCAGTTTCACAAGCAGAAAAAGCGCCACGAGCGGACCTGGGAGTTTAGCTTGTACAACGCGTACAACCGCCGGAATCCGTTCTTTTACGCCCTGGAGTCGGTTTATCAACAAAATCAGCCCAGTCGCACGGCTTTGTTCCGTTACTCTGTTTTCCCGGTGGTGCCTTCGTTCAGCTACAACTTCAAATTTTAAGTGTCGGGTTAGACCAACCTTAGTTCTTGACCAATGAAAACAAAATTGACTTATGGCCCGCTGCTTATCCTGATCGGCGCTTTGTTGCTGGCGGCCTGCGACAGTCTACGGCAAGAAGTAGATCCCAGCCGCTTAACGAGCGAACCGCAAAAATTAGTAGTGGCTTGCTTTATCGCACCGGGCGATACCGCCATTGTGGTTCGGGTAACCCGTTCGCAGGCGGTAGTGGGTACAACAACCCCAGTCAGCGGCACGGTTGCCAACGCCCTGGTTACGTTCTCGGACGGGAGCCGGTCGGTCACTCTCCGGAATACGATCAATCAAATTGGCTACTCGTATTACGGTGGAAACGGCGGTTACAGCGAATACCGCGCGTTGGCGTCGGCGGTGCCCATCCGGGTGGGTCAGACGTACACACTCCGCGTTGAGGCTCCGGGCAACTCGGCGGTAGAAGCCCAGTGCACCGTACCGGGACCGGTGGCGCTTTCATCGGTCGAGTTGGATTCGGCGGCTTCTAACAATTTTGGGTTTAGCCGCATCGAGTACTACGCCCGATTGCGCTGGGTTGATCCAGCCAATCAGTCTAACTTTTACCGAGTGGCGGGTATAAACTCGTACGTTTATACCGCCCGAGTAAGTTATCAACCCAACACGCCACCGCGTGATACGCTTGTTCGAGTGACTGGACCGATATCATTTGATAATAGTCTGACAATCAATGATGTTGGGAGCAACGGTCAAGAAATGACTTCCGGGCGTGGGCGATTGGCCGTATCCTACTCGTATTATAACGGACAGGTACAGCCCAGTCGTCCCGTTGGTCGGCTGGACGTGTATTTACTTAACGTAGATGAAAACTACTACCGTTATCACGACGCCGTGCAGCGCCAGAGTGGAGTTGATGGCAACCCGTTCGCCGAACCCGTGCCCATTCTGACCAACATCCGGGGCGGTTTAGGCTGCTTCGGTGCGTACAATCGCTCGACGCTGACGACGGAGTTTAAGTAAAGATGGCCAAACGAGAAAGGGTCAACGGGATTAGCTGTATCTAATCC
>CAXUEB010000360.1:2504-5132 GCA_964249775.1 uncultured Spirosoma sp. | reverse complement strand
TTCAACGGTTGTTTCGTGACGACGTAGTTCAAATACGCGTCGAGGTCGATGTCCAGCACGAATTCGCCCGGCGACCCCCGAAAGCCGGTGTTTAGCTTTACGCCCGTATTAGCCGGAATGTCTGCCCCCGCGTTCCGCGCCTGTTGCGCCGATTGCATCAAAAAGGATTTCAAATAGTCCCGGTAGTTCTCGGCGGTTAGGGGCGCTCCGTCCGTCCGCTTCAGGCCAAGGCTCTGTTGGTAAGCCGGAAACTGCGCGGCCAGTTCAGCAGATACCGCTGCTGCCTGCGTGGAAGTCAGCGAGCGGGCCTTCGTGTTGGTTGCACTGTAAAGCCACTCATAGGCCATGTCGGCGTGTTCGAGGTCGATAATGGGGCAGAATGCAACCGCGGCAAACACATCGTCGCGCGTTTTGGCCGCCCCCAGCGCCTGTAGATACGGCTCGTAGGCCGGATGGTTGCCGGTGGCCCCCAGTAAGGACGACATGGCCCCGCCCGCACTGGTGCCGTCGGTGATGATGCGTTCGGCGTCGCCCGCCATCACCCTGTCGTTGTAGCGCAGGTAGCGGACAGCGGCTTTCAGGTCCACAATCCCGGCGGGTGCTTTGCCGGTCGCGACCGTGCTGCCATCCGGCTTGGTTACTTTGGCGTTCCAGCCCCGCGCGCCGGGCACTACCACCACGTAACCTTCGCGCAGGGCGCGTCCGGTCGCGTCGGTATTGGAAGGAGCCTGCGCTTTGGCCGAGAAATAACCGCCGACGTAAGTTCTCAGGAAGATGGGCGTTCGTTGGCTGTTGGTGTAGGCCGATTCCGGGATGTACACGTTCAGGTATTGATACATCGAATCGGCCACGTTGGCGACGTAATAGATGGTTTCGTAGGCCCGGTACTTCACCGCTTTACCATCCAAGAAGGTAAGCGTATTCTCGGTTGGTCTTCGGTTAGGGTTAAACGCCAGCGGGTCATCCGGTGGATAACTATCTAACTTCGGGGCGGGCGATTTGTTGACGTAGATCACGTCCGAAACCTTAGCCTTACCGCGCTCCGTGTTGACCTTTCGCCCCCTGATTAATGGCCTGGCCTGTACGTCGAATGAACAGACGATCAGTGTAGTTAGTAGCGCGAATAAATGAATGGCAGCCATTGCAGAGCGGATTAGCGAGTACGACGGCAAAGTTGCGCAGGGCTTGCCCATTACATCGGAAACGAATGCACGTTTGTCGGATATAAATCGAACATTAATAAACCAACGATGGCAACCCTCCCATACCTTTATCACCATGAAACGCATTACTCAATTCGACGGGTTATACGGTGAAGCGAATGCCCAACTCGATGGCGAGTATCTGTTTTCCGAATTGCTCGAAACCCGCAGTAATACGTTCAACTGGGTCATTGAGCTGCACATTCACGCCCGCTTGTTTCAACTCTTTTACGTAGAAACCGGTGGCGTCGAGTTTTCGGAAGCTACCCGGCAACGTTCGCTGACGGGACCGGTCGTGCTGCTGATTCCGCCCGCGGCTCTGCACGGGTTTGTGTATACGCCGGACGCCAAAGGCCGCATCCTAACTTTGTCCGATGCTCTCCTCCATACGCTGTTTCCGCCCACTTCGGTCCTGACGCCCATGCTGGGGGCGGTGCAGTGCATTCAGGCGTTTGAGGAGCCGTATTCGGCCCCCGCGGTGGGTCAACTCATCGCCCAGGTTGACGACGAATTGTTTGGCGATCAGTCCGAAAAGCGGACTATGCTGCACCTGTGTCTGCAACGGCTGTTTATCGTGCTGTACCGGCTTTGGCAGCAGCACGAAACCGCGCAAAGTAGCCCGAACAACTTGAGCGTTCGCTACTTCCGGCAGTTTCAGCAGCGGGTGCGGCAGGTGGGTAGCACGCACAGCATCGCCCAGTTAGCCGACGAACTGGCCATCACGCCCGTTCATCTGAACCGCATCTGCCAGGCCATCGTCGGCAAATCGGCCAGCCAGTTGGTGCAGGAACACGTTCTCGACGAAGCCCGTAAGTACCTTACCTATACTACTTATTCGGTATCCGAGATTGCTTATCTGCTGCATTTTGAGTACCCCAACTACTTCGCCCGGTTCTTCCGCAAGCACACGGGTCTGTCGCCCACTGAATTTCGAGAAGGGCGGCCGGTCCGTTGATCCGTCCAAACAAGGGGGCCAAACACCAAACGTGACGTCCCCGGATACATACCGATTGAAATTAGATACGTTTAGAACCTCGTTGAGTAGCCGGGCAGACAAGTTACCTTTAACCCGTTAAGCGACACGGATTGCTTACTCTGCGGATTACCGTACTTTAGCCGTCGCCACGGAGAACGAACCGGTTACGAATAGAATCCTACATTTAGGTTAACGGATACAGACTACCATGAACGAGATCAGCAAAGAAGCCATCAAACAAGAAGTGTTTGACCTGTACGATGACTACGCCCACGACCGCATCGACCGGCGAGCATTCGTGCAAAAGCTTTCAACCTACGCCGTGGGCGGTCTGACGGTAGCCTCCCTCATGAGTTTTCTCATGCCCGATTACCAAGGCAACGTCCAGATTAAAGCCGACGACCCGCGCCTAAAGTCCGACTACGTCAGTTATCCGTCGCCGAAAGGGGG
>CAXUEB010000360.1:0-2494 GCA_964249775.1 uncultured Spirosoma sp. | reverse complement strand
AAGGGGGCGGCACCATCAAAGCCTTGCTGTCGATGCCGGCCGACACGAAAGGGAAACTCGGTGGCATTGTGGTGGTGCACGAAAATCGGGGGCTGAACCCGCACATCGCCGACGTGGCCCGCCGGGCGGCCCTGGCCGGCTTTATTTCGATTGCGCCGGACGCGTTAAGCCCCCTGGGCGGTTATCCGGGGAATGACGATGAAGGCCGGGCGATGCAAAGCAAACGGGATCGGAATGAAATGCTGGAAGATTTTATTGCGGCCTACGATTATCTGGAAGGTAACAAAGACTGTAACGGCAAAATTGGCGTTGTTGGGTTCTGTTTTGGTGGGGGGATTGCCAATCTGATGGCCGTGCGCCTTCCCGGTTTAGCGGCATCGGTACCGTTCTACGGCGGTCAGCCGCCGGGCGAAGAGGTTCCTAAAATTAAGGCTCCGTTGCTGATCCACTATGCTGAACTGGACACTCGCGTGAATGAGGGTTGGCCGGCCTACGAAGCGGCTCTGAAAGCGAACAAGAAAGAATACACCGCCCACCTGTACGCTGGGGCCAACCACGGCTTTCACAACGATACGACCCCCCGGTACGACAAAGCGGCTGCTGAACTGGCCTGGAAGCGCACGGTTGACTTTTTCAAAGAGAAATTGACCTAACGTCTCTTTTTACGGGAGCACCGGGTTTCCGTTTCCTTACCCGTTACCCTTACTTCAACCATGAAACCATCAAGACGTAATTTTCTACAATCGCTGGGCGTCGGCGTGGCCGGCTTAGGCATCGCGCACGAATCGACCGCCACCGGTTCGCGCCCACCCAAAGTGACCAAGCCAGCCGGCGACGAGCAAGTTCTGTTCGTGGGCGATACCATTGCCATCGCCAACACCGGATACGGCAAAGTCAGGGGCTTCATTCTGCGCGGCATTCATCAGTTTCTGGGTATACCCTACGGAGCCGATACGTCGGGCAGGAACCGGTTCATGCCCCCGCAGAAGCCCGAACCGTGGACCGATGTTCGGCCCGCCCTGTGGTGGGGCAACTCCGCGCCCCAGATTATGGAAAAGCGGTACGCCAACCCCTACGCTTCGTTTGTGGATCACTGGAACTACGACGACGTATCGGAAGATTGCCTGCGCATCAACGTGTGGACGCCGGCGCTGGATACTCAAAAGCGTCCGGTCGTTGTCTGGCTGCATGGGGGTGGCTTTACCAACGGCAACGGCATTGAACAGGATGGCTACCACGGCGAAAACCTGGCGCGGCTGGGCAATATCGTGTTTTGTTCGCTCAACCACCGGCTCGGCCCGCTGGGCTATACGCATCTAAAAGCGGCCGGTGGCCATGCCGCATCCGGTAACGTAGGGAACTTAGACATGGTAGCGGCTCTGGAATGGGTCAAAGCTAACATTGCCAATTTTGGTGGCGACCCCAACAACGTAACCATCATCGGGCAGTCGGGGGGCGGGGCTAAAGTGACCACCCTGATGAACATGCCAGCCGCCAAAGGCTTGTTCCACAAGGCGGTGGCCTTGAGCGGCAGTTCATTGGCCGGGACCAACCCGGAGTACGCCGAGAAGCTGGGGCTGAAGGTCATGGAAGAGGCCGGTCTGAAGCCCGGCGAAATCGACAAGCTCCAGCAGATTCCGTGGCGGCAGTACATCGACATCGCCAACCGGGCCGCCGATAAAATGGCCGACGAAGCCAAACGGCTCAACCTCCCACGGGGCGGCTACGCGCCCGTCGCCGACGGTGCCACGCTCAACAACGGGCTGTTTTTCAAGGAGGCTACGCATTTCTCGGCCGACATTCCTCTGCTGATCTGCTCGACCTTCCACGAACAAAGCCCCAGCCGAACCGACGCAGCTTTGGAGAATAGCACGCTGGCCGAAGTAAAAGAGAGAATTAAACCCCGCTTCGGCGAAAAGTCCGGCGAGATTGTCGATGCGTACGCGAAAAACTTCCCGAAGGCGCGGCCCATTGAGTTGTGGGCGTTGATTGTCTCTAACCGCAAGAACGCCGTAGCCACCGCCGACGCGAAGGCCGCGCAGCAAAAAGCGCCCGTTTACGTAGCCTGGTTTGGCTGGCAACCGCCCCTGTTCGACGGCCGGATGCGGGCCTTCCACTGCGACGATATTTGTTTCTGGTTCTACAACACCGACCTGATGCTGACCCACACCGGTGGCGGCAAACGGCCCCGCGCCTTGTCGGAGAACTTGGCCAAGTCCTTTCTGAGCTTTGTCAAAAGCGGTAATCCAAACGGGGGCGGCTTACCCACCTGGAAACCTTACACGACCCAAAACGGCGAAACGATGGTGTTGGACGATGCGCCCGCTTTGGTCAACGACCCCGACCGCGAAGCCCGGAAGGCGTTGGCTTAGTTGGTGAAAGCCAGAAGGCAAGTTTGAACCAACGCGGAGGAGTACCCAGAAAATTAACCCAGCGGAAAGCCGCCCCACCGGACGTGTGGCGCGGGGTTGTTATTATGAGCCCAGTTCCGCTA
>CAXUEB010000359.1:4693-5140 GCA_964249775.1 uncultured Spirosoma sp. | reverse complement strand
GTCTTCGGCCGATAAAGTACCTTTGTGACCGCCTTTCAGGGCAATGTTGACGAACGGAGCCGGTTTACCGTCGCTGGTGCGAACGCGACCCCGTACGGAACCAGTTGGTGCATCACCCTCGCCGGGCGCGGCAAAAGCGTATAAGGTGGTGAGTAACTGAAGCCAGAGTACAGAACGTAGCGAATAACGACTCATACAAACTTTATTTAGATTAATTCTGAACAGCGCAAAGGTAAACGCCTGTTTAGAACTTATCCAAATAAGTGAGAGGAATAAATGAAAAAATTACGAAGCCAGATTAAAGCACTCGTTCGCCTGCACGATTTCGATTCGTGCGGAAGACGTGCCTTTGGTGGGCGAACGAGTAGTTGTAATTTTGGCGAACCGATACCGACCGCATCTGTCTGTTAGATTGATGGCTGGAAGGCTCAATTTAGTTATTGACAG
>CAXUEB010000359.1:0-4683 GCA_964249775.1 uncultured Spirosoma sp. | reverse complement strand
TTCGACACGGCCACGCAGCAGCGCATTGACCAGTGGCTCGGCGGCAATTACGACGCCGATACCAAAGAAGCCATTCAGCACCTGCTGGACTCCGGCAATACCACCGAACTAACCGACTCGTTTTACCGCGACCTCGAATTCGGTACGGGCGGGCTGCGGGGCGTCCTGGGCGTCGGGTCCAACCGCATGAATCGTTACACGGTCGGGGCGGCCACGCAAGGATTATCTAATTACATCAACCAAGTTTTTCCGAAGACGGACATCAGCGTGGCCATTGCCCACGACAGCCGCCGGATGAGTCCCGAGTTTGCCCGGCTGGTCGCCGATATTTTCTCGGCCAACGGCATCAAGGTATACCTATTCAGCGCCCTGCGCCCCACCCCCGAACTGTCGTTTGCGATTCGGCAACTCGGCTGCCAAAGCGGCATTGTGGTGACGGCCTCGCACAACCCGCCCGAATACAACGGCTACAAAGTGTACTGGAACGACGGCGGGCAGGTAGTCGCCCCGCACGACCGGGCCATTATCGCCGAAGTGGCTAAAATCACGTCGGTTGATGCCATTAAGTTTGAGGGCGTACCGGAAAAGATTCACCTCATCGACGAAGAGATTGACGCGCCCTACGTGGAGCGGATCAAGTCGAACGCCGTTAATCCCGATGTCATTAAGCGGCAGTCCGGCCTGAATATCGTTTACACGCCCATTCACGGTACGGGTATCACGCTGGTACCGCGCGTGCTCGACGCGCTGGGCTTTACGAACGTCCACATTGTGGAGCAGCAGGCCCAGCCCGACGGCAATTTCCCGACGGTTAAGTCGCCTAACCCCGAAGAGCGGGCGGCCATGCAGTTAGCGTTGGACATGGCGCAAGCCATCGACGCCGACCTGGTGATGGCTACCGACCCCGACGCCGACCGGGTAGGCGCGGGCGCGCGCAATCACCACGGTGAGTTTGAGTTGCTGAACGGCAATCAGATGGCCAGTCTGATTATTTATTACCTGCTCAACGCCTGGCGCGACGCGGGTAAACTGACCGGCAAGGAGTTCGTGGCCAAAACCATCGTTACGACTGACCTCATCGACCGCATGTGCGAACGCTACGGCGTAGCCTGCTACAACACGCTGACGGGCTTTAAGTACATTGCCGAGGTCATTCGCGAACTCGAAGGCAAAGAGCAGTTTATCGGCGGGGGCGAGGAAAGCTACGGCTACCTCATTGGCGATTTCGTGCGCGACAAAGACGCCATTGCCTCCTGCGCCATCATTGCCGAACTGACAGCCTACGCCAAAGACAAGGGGCAAAGTTTGTTCGACCTGTTGATGGCGATGTACCAAGAAAATGGGTTTTACTATGAGTCGCTGGTATCGCTGACTAAAAAAGGCAAGAGCGGAGCCGAGGAGATTCAGCAGATGATGGCTGACTTCCGGGCCAATCCGCCTGGGGAAATTGCCGGTTCGGCGGTCGTGCGCATTGACGATTACAAGGCGCTCACTCGCCGTGAATTCGGGCGCTTAGATGCCCAAACGGGTCAAACCTCAACGATTGAAGCGGGTAGGATGGGCATTGAATCGTCCAACGTGCTTCAATTCTTTACCGCCGACGGTACGAAAGTTTCAGCGCGCCCTTCGGGAACGGAGCCGAAAATTAAATTTTACGTCAGCGTTCGGGAGCCGCTCGCCAGCAAAGAAGCCTTCGACGATACGTACGCACAACTAAAAGCTAAAGTGCAGCAGGTCATTGATGATTTAGGATTAAGTTGATTAGAAAACCGCTATTCACGTCAACACGTAAACGGCTAATCTTCGCTGAAGGTTAGCCGTTTACGTGTCTGTTGTCTTTTTATTACAATTTTGAGATTGATTTTGATTAGAATTAGCGTGTCACCACCTTTGCATAAGAGTATTTAAAAAATTTTATAAACAATTCACGTCCCTTTTTAAGTACCATTATGAAGAACCATTTACAACGAGCGTATCACCTGGTCTGCCCACTCCTCTTGAGTTGGCTGCTATGCGTGGGCGCATTTGCTCAGGATCGCCGGATTGCCGGCCGCGTTAACGACGAAGCTGGCGCAGCCCTGCCCGGCGTAAGCGTCGTCCTGAAAGGTAGTCAGCAGGGTACAACGACCGACGCTGATGGTCAATACAGCGTGTCCGTTTCGGGTAGCAATCCTACCCTGGTTTACTCCTACGTCGGCTACGTGTCGCGGGAAGTGGCGGTGGGCAACCAGACGAGCATCAACCTTTCCCTTCAAGCGGATAACAAAACGCTGGATGAAATTGTCGTCATTGGTTACGGTACAACCCGCAAATCCGACCTAACCGGGGCCGTTTCGACCCTCAAACAAACGCAGCTACAGGAGCGGCCTACGGCATCGCTCAACCAGGCGCTCTCGGGTCGGATGCCCGGTGTGCAGGTCAACACCAACTCGGGCCGTCCGGGTGGACGCACGACGGTGCGGATTCGGGGTTTCAGCTCGATCAACACCTCGAACAACCCGCTTTACGTGGTCGACGGCGTTATCTTGCCGCAGGGTAATCAGAACCAGTTTAGTAACGCCATCGATTACATCAACCCCAACGACATCGTATCGATCGAGGTGTTGAAAGATGCCTCGTCGACGGCCATTTACGGGGCGCGGGGCGCGAACGGCGTGATTCTGGTGACGACCAAGAAAGGCAAAGCCGGCGAAGGCACCGTGACCTACAACGCCGATTTCAGCGTCAATACGATTGGGCCAAACCGCCCGCGGGTATTGAACGCCCAGCAGTACTTAGATACCGAAGAGCTGGCCTACGCCAACATCGCCAAGTACGACCCCGCCGGCTGGACGGCCGGCCGGTACACCTACTTAGACCCGATTGCCCGCCGGAGAGCGTTCAGTGCTCAATATCCGGGGGTATTTGACGCGAACTTGAACCCGCTGCACGACACCGATTGGTTCAAGGAAACGACCCAAAACAAACTGTCGCAGAACCACCAATTAGGCTTCAGTGGCGGCAACGAACGGACGCAGTATTCGCTGTCGCTGGGTTACCGCGACGATCAGGGTTTGATTAAAACGTCGTACCTGAAGCGGTATTCGGCCCGCTTTACGGTTGACGACCAGATCAAGAAGTGGCTGAAAGTCGGCGGTACGTTAAGTTATAACAACCAGACCGAGAACATCGTGGACCAGAACGACGCGATAGCCCGGCAAATCGTGGAAGACTTTCCGTTTCTGCCCGTTACGTACCAGACCGGCGCATACGCCAGTAACCGTGATTACCCGAGCGCCGAGGGTTCGTTCAGTTCGTTCCACCGGTTGATGGGCCGCCGGTACATCGTCAACACGCAAACCACGCTGGGTAGCATCTATGCGAACGTCGCCTTAGCTAAAGGGTTGGAATTTCGGTCGATTGCGGGCGTGAACATCGTGACGCAGGAACAAAACAATTCGGAAAGCCGGACCCTGAACATTGGTAGCAGCGGAACGGGAGAATCGCGCAATCAAAAAGAAACGTTCTGGTCGCTATCGAACACCTTAAACTATAACCGGCAGTTTGGTCAGAACCACTCGTTCTCCGGTCTGTTGGGTATTGAGTGGCAGGAGAACCGATTTTTTAGAGTGGCGGCTTTGGTTAACGGCTTCGCCACCGATTACTTCGGCTTTAACAACTTAGGCGCGGGCGCTATAAATCCTCGTGTTGAAACGGGTGCATCGCGGTTCGCCTTTAACTCGTACTTTGGCCGGCTCAACTACGGCTTCCGGGAGAAGTACCTCTTGACCCTGACGGGTCGGGCCGATGGTTCTTCGCGCTTCGGGGAAAACAACAAGTTTGCTTTTTTCCCATCGGCGGCTTTGGCCTGGCGCGTGTCGGAAGAAGATTTCCTGAAAACCAACGCGATTATCTCGAACCTGAAGGTGCGCACCAGCTACGGGTTGACCGGTAACGCCGAGATTCCGACCTACCAGTCGCTGGCTACGCTGAGTTCGACCTACGCGGCTTCTTTCAACGATACGCGGTTCGTTGGAACGGGGATTAACCGCTTGGCTAACCCCGACTTACGCTGGGAAAAAACCGCCCAGTACGACGCGGGCATCGAACTGGGCTTGTTCAAAGGCCGGATCAACTTGGAAGCCGACTTCTACTACCGACTGACGACCGACATGCTGTTGGACGCGCCGGTACCACGTACCAGCGGTTACGCGACCATTCGTCAGAACGTCGGGTCGATGCAGAACCAGGGCGTTGAGTTGGGTTTGAACACGGTGAACATCAGCCGGGGCGACTTTACGTGGAATACGAACTTCAATATTTCGTTTAACCGCAACAAGGTGCTGTCGCTGGCCACGCCGTCGGACATTTTCAACGTAGGCGGTCCGAACTTCACCAACCCGACCAACGTCATTCGCGTGGGTGAGCCGGTGGGTGCATTTTGGGGCCTGACCCGCTTGGGCACCTGGAGCGAAGCCGAGCGCGAAGAAGCCGCCAAGTTCCGCAGCTACCGCAACAACCTAACGGTTCTGCCCGGCGATATTAAGTACTTGGACGTTAACGGCGATAAAGCGATTACGGACGCCGACCGGAGCATTATCGGCAACGGCAGCCCGAGAGGTTGGGGGGCAATGACCAACAGTTTCCGCTTCAAAAACTTCGACGCCACGCTCGAACTGCAATTTATGTACGGTAACGACGTGA
>CAXUEB010000358.1:4680-5145 GCA_964249775.1 uncultured Spirosoma sp. | reverse complement strand
ACGTGTGAAACTGACCGTCGTTGATGACGGTAAACGGCATAAACTGCTTGCTCCGGTTCCGAACGCCCCGCGGGAAGCGCAGGCGGTTCTGATTCGGAAATTCGCTGCTGACGCCGTCCGGCGCTTGTCCGTTCAACAGCCAATGCAGGTGCAATGTCGTTTGCCCACCCGTGCCGGGCGGTCCCGAATACGCCATGCGCAGGTAGATCGTGTTGAAGTCGGTGGTTCGCCAGCTTCCGTAGGGCGACATGAGTTTGGCCGGGTGGGCGTTCTGGACCCCGTTTTCAGCCTTGCCCGTCAGCGTCACCCGCCAGTCGTTGGTCGTAAAGGGTTCCCGCTGATCGTGGCCCCCGTCGAAGATGACCCAGCCGCTGCGGCCGTTGAAGTGGTTAAAAATAAAATCGGGCTTGGGAAAGCGCTCCTGCGCGTAGACGTAGTCGCGAATCTCTTTTTCGGTCCCGACAA
>CAXUEB010000358.1:0-4569 GCA_964249775.1 uncultured Spirosoma sp. | reverse complement strand
GATTAGCGATGTACGTGTGGGTGTTGCCGCCTTCCCAGCTTTCGCGGGCTGCGACGGCATCGACGTTGTGATTACCCAGAAAAAAGCCCGGTGTGTACAAGCCCAGCAGACGGGGTGCGCCGGCGTTGGTGCCGATTTCGACGCCCTGCCAGGGTTCGGTCTGGGCGAAGGGCGTCCGCTGGTGAGGCACGATAACTCCGCTACTGGTCTGGGTTTCGATGGCGTCGGTGACGACGGTAGCGTCGCCCGTAAACGGCTCCGAGCCGTTGTAGAAGTAGACCCGGCGTGCCCCGTTGACCATCATCATGGGCCATTCCTGCGCCCGGGGTTCGTAAAACGTTTTGTCGGGCCGCTCGTGGGTTAGCCGCACGTTGACGTGGACTTTGTTGCCGTCGAGCCGCACCCACTGCTCGTAGAAGAACGGGAGCCGCCGGGCGGTGCGGTGCGGCCACGACAGGCACTGGGTTTTGGTGTAAATCCAGCCGTTAACGTTGCCGTGGAACAGAACCGGCGATGCGTTTTTGCCGTCGTCGCCGGCTTGGAGCGGGTTATACCCAATGCCTTGCCAGCCCGGCGCATCCTTGGCGTAATCGGCCGGGCCGCCGTACGAACTCATGCCCGATTCGCGGCCCATGTCCATAAAGTTAATCAGGGCCTGGTTGGTAGCTTTGTCGTAAAGCTGAACAGAAGCTCCGTAGTCCCGGCGCACTTCCAGCCGCAGTGTAGCCGACTCTTGGGCGTCGGTTGCCCCAACCAATCGGCCGTTGATGCGGGTGTCATTGTAGTAGGGCCAGTCGGTAGCCGTCGGCGGCACCTGGTACACAAACGGCCTCGTCAGGGGCGGCAAGGTTGGCACCGGCGTCGTTGGATAACCGGGTAAGGTCAAGGGGCTATCGGAAGCCGGCATTCGGGTTTCGCAACCAGCGAGTAAACCGGTCAGGATGCCCAACGCAAGGAGACCAACGGTGGCGTAGCCCGTAACGGGAAAAGAATAGCGCATAACGTAAACAAATACAGCCGTCTGCGAAAGGTGCATCGCCCGGCGTGAACGGTGGCGTTCCAAACCTACGAAATAACGCGTTCTGGTACTACCCTCGTTTTAAAGACCGAATTATTTTCAGTATCGACTGCCCTCGACGGGTTCAGGCGTTGCCGAAATTAACCAAATAGTGGGGGAGTATTTGCATTTGCCCACCCCGCTCGTATTTTTGGGTTATCGTCAACCGGGCCGGTGCGCCCGTTTCCTAATCCCGCTATGCTAACCAGCAAAACGCCCTGGATTATTTTCTTGGTGCTGTGGATTGGCGGCTCCACCTGGTGGCACGTCTGCCGCATTAAGCAGCGTTGCTTCGGGGGGGGGGCTTCGGTCGCCAGCGCACCGGCCAGCCGGCCGTCCTTGACGTTGGCCGACGGCGACCGTTTCCGGCTCGACGTACCGGCCCCGATTGGCTTCGCCCGCTCCGAGGCCGACGCCAACGTAACTGGCGTCGGTGCTTCGCTGCGTCCGTTGATTAACTACCTGCGGGCAAACCCCGACCGAACGATGACCATCATCGGCTATTATGACCAAACCGAACGCAACGTCGGTGGCTTTGCCAACCTGGGCCTGGCCCGCGCCCAAAGCCTTCGGCAGTACCTCGTGCAGCAGGGAGCACAGGCCGCGTCGCTGCGGACGAGCGGGCGGATCGTTTTAGCCGACCGTCGGGCGAAACTGGCTTTTACGCCCGCGGGCGATTCGCTTTACGGTGGACTGGGCTTCGCCTTTACCAAATTCGACCGGTCGGCGACGAACGAAGATCGACCAGATACGGAAGCTGAATTGGCCGCGGCCGAACGATTTACATCGGTGTTTGAGCCAATCAACCTGTATTTTTCGCTGGGGGAATCGAAGTACATTAAAACGCCCGAAACCAAACAGTTCTTCGACGAAGCGGCCCGCTACTTAGCCGCTAACAACGACAAGAAGTTGTTGATTACGGGCTATACCGACGATGCCGGTCCCGAAGACGTGAACCGCCGGTTGTCGCGCGAGCGCGCCAGCAGCGTGCGGGCCGTGCTGCGCCAGTGGCACATTGACTCGGACCAGTTAGTCGTGGAAGCCAAAGGCGAAGACGATCCGCGGGCGTCGAACGACACCCGCGAAGGCCGCAAAGCCAACCGGCGCGTGACGGTGGTGGTGCAATAAAGTGTTAGACGTCAATCGCAAACTGAGCCAATCATGTTCGACCTAAACCCGCTTAATCTGCCCGATGCGGCCTGGCAGCACGGCATCATGCTGTTGGTGGCCGGCGTCCTGGGTTTCTTGATTGGTTACACCTCGCGCCAACGCCTGACTAAGCAATTGGAAACCGACATCGCCCGCGCGCAGCGGGACCTCGACGACCCGCGTCGGCCGGGGCTGCCGACGGTCGGAACCGACGCAGACGATTGGGCGGATAAAGTAGATGGCGTGTACCCCAAATCCTAAACCCCATTATGTTTGGATTAGATTCCCTCAGTCGTTCGGTGGCCGTGGCCGAAATGCTGTTCTTGCTGGCACTGGCGGCCTTGATTGGCTGGTTGCTGGGCCGGTGGGTGCGCAATGGCCGCGTCCATGCGCTGCGCTCGGCGTTGGCTGATAAACAAACGCAGGTAGAAGCGCTCCGGCAGACAACCGCCGGTTCGGTTTCCGGGACTGTCGCGACAAGTCCCGGTGGGGCTGACGCCAAACCGCTCCGTCCCGTCGCGACCGGTGCCCCTCGGCCGCCGGTTGTGGAGCCGTTGTCCACGTCGACTACCGAATCCGTTGGCCGGCCGGAAAGCCGTACCTCCGCCGGTGCGGTGGATGGGTCCGGCGTGGATACGTCGTTGGTCGGCGTACCAATTCCCCCAGTACCCGCTTTCGACGCCCCGCGGCCGGACCAGCCGCGTCCGGTTGAACCCGCCCCTGTTCCGGCCAACGCCCGGTCAGTTAACCGGCCTTTGCCCAATTCGTTGTTGCCGGGTAACACCGAAGCGGCCGTATTGAACCGGATTGCCCTCCGCGCCGACGAACTGAACTTTGACCGCATTGGCCGGGCGACGGCCGCCGAAGCCGACGACCTCAAAGACATTGTCGGCATTGGACCGTTTTTGGAGCGTAAGCTGCACAGTTTGGGTATTTACACGTACCGCCAGATCGCCAATTTTACGAAGGAAGACAGCGAGCAAGTAAACGATATCATCGAGTTTTTTCCCGGCCGCGTCGAACGCGACAACTGGGTTGGTCAGGCCCAACAATTCCACGAGCGCAAGCACGGTGCCCGAACTTGACCATCAACCCGCCGTTGCCTGGCCGGCGGGTTGTCAACGGGGCTTTACCCGTCCGGTCTGCGTAAATCTTTATTTGTCTCCTAAGCTACTCGGCGGAGAAACGGGTTGTCTGTGTATGATGGATCAAACCGCCGAAGCACAACGCATTGAACGCCGGGAAGCCGGCACCGACGATTGGGCCGCCTGGGGACCCTACCTTGCCGAGCGGCAGTGGGGCACCGTCCGCGAAGATTACAGCGCGACCG
The DNA here is from genome assembly GCA_964249775.1 of uncultured Spirosoma sp. GTDB lineage: Bacteria > Bacteroidota > Bacteroidia > Cytophagales > Spirosomataceae > Spirosoma. Next base: position 1,033 of record CAXUEB010000358.1, on the reverse strand, counting down.
GCAGTGCCTGGGATTACGTTTCCCACGATGCCGCCCGCTCGCGGGTCTACCGCTGGGGCGAAGATGGGCTGGCCGGCATTTCCGACGACACCCAAACGCTGTGCTTTGCGTTCGCCTTCTGGAACGGCCAGGATGCCATCCTGAAAGAACGGCTGTTTGGGCTGACCAACGCCGAAGGCAACCACGGTGAGGACGTTAAGGAGTTGTATTACTACTTAGACAATACGCCGACGCATTCGTACATGCGGCTGCTTTACAAGTACCCACAGGCCGCTTTTCCCTACGAACAACTTGTCGCCGAGAACCACAACCGGAGCCGTCAGGAACGGGAATTTGAACTCATCGACACGGGCTTGTTCGACGAGGGACGCTATTTTGACCTCTTTGTCGAATACGCTAAAGCCGGACCCGACGACGTACTGATTCGCCTGACCGCCCACAACCGCGGTCCCGAAGCCGCCCCGCTGACGGTGCTGCCGACGCTCTGGTTCCGCAACCGCTGGGCCTTCGGCGGGGAGCCAGAACCGCCCCGCATCTGGCGAACGGCCGATTCCGCCGGTGGGTCAGCGGGGTACGGCTGCCTGCGGGCCGAGCACGACCGGCTGGGTGGGTACACACTCTGCTTCGGGGCGACTGGGCCGGTACTCATCACCGACAACGAAACGGACATCGACCGGCTGTACGGACAGCCTAACCGCACACCGTTCGTGAAAGACGCCTTTCACGGGGCCATCATCGACAACCAACCGGAACCGTTCGCCAGCCAACCCACCGGTACGAAAGCCGCACCCGTTTACGCGTTCGAGATTCCGGCCGGCGAATCGGTGGAACTCCGGCTGCGGCTGAGCCGGCAATCAGCGGACGGGCGGCCGGGAGAAAACCCGCTGGGCGATGAATTCACGGCCGTGTTCGCCGACCGGCAGCGGGAAGCGGATGCGTTTTACGCCGAAGTAACGAAAGATGATCCGCCCCACATGCCGCCCATTAAGCGCTTAGCCTGGGCGGGACTGCTCTGGAGCAAGCAGTATTACTA
>CAXUEB010000357.1:0-5157 GCA_964249775.1 uncultured Spirosoma sp. | reverse complement strand
ACCTACCCGGTAGAAGGCACTGGCCGGAATGACCTGCTTGTTGATGCCGGGTCCCTCGTAGCTCACGCTTAGCCCTTCGCCCCCGCCGTTCTCGAAGTAGACGATGGTGATGGCGTGCTTACCGGCCTTCAGCCCAATTGTGCCTGACTTCTCGGTCTGGGGATGGGTACCGTCGTGGTTGACCACTTCGGTGGTGCCAATGAAGAGCTTGCTGCCGTCGTCCGAACTGACGTGGAAAGTGTACTGCCCATCGGTAGGTACGTTGACGTAGCCCGTAAAGCGTAGGCCAAAGTGGTCGTTCCGGCTGCGAGGAGAGATGTCGGGTACGGCGGTCGTGCCGGTCTTGGCGGGCGGCAAATTGTTGAAGTCGGGCAGGGTCGTCCAGGTGCCTTCGTAGTAGCGGTAGTCCAAACCTACCACCACACCAGTAGGGTTCTCCGGCTCACGCAGATTGCTGACGGGGGGCGGGGGAACCGTGCCGTCGTCCTTCAGCAACACCAACGACGAGAACGGCAGCAGCCTTACCGAACCCGAACGAACTTGTCCATTGACATCCCGGTTACTGTCGTTTAGGGCGACGGTGCTGTCGCGGTTCGTCGGGTTATAGATAATGCGCATCTGGTCGTCCGGGTTAACCGGCGTTGTGGTTACCTTCTCCAACCGGACGTTGTCGAACCAGACGGTTTGCCCATCTTCGTACACCTGGAAGCCAATCAGGTAGTCGTACATGTCGCCGGCCGTCGTAAACAGGACCTCGTGCCGTTGGCGGGTGGTGCCGACCAACACCTGGTGGCGGGGACTAAAATAGAAAGGAGGTGTTCCCGGTATCTGAAGAAAGGCTTGTACCCGTTTGGTGGTTGACGTAGCGACGGCGTCAAAACTGAATCGGTACGTTCCGGCCTTAATGATTCCCGGATGGAGGGAAGCCATGATTCTGGAGTTGAAAAACCAGGTTTCGCCGGACGGATTGGGAAACGAGACGCGCATACTTCCCCCGTCGAGCCGGTTGGTATTGTCCCAGTCAATCTGACCACTACCCGGCTGGTTGAGCATAACCGACCACCCGCCCAGGCCCGTATCGAACGAACTCGTAAACTGGGGCTGGTCGGCGACCTGCGTCACCTGATAGTCTTTGTGGGTCACGGGGCTGGCCTTCGTGTTAATGTCCTTACCAAACCGGGTCCGCCATTCTTCGACGTTAAAGTCGGCTCCCCGGATGCCAGAGCCGGCGTTCCAGACGGCGCGAATGACGAACTCCTTCTCGAACGGACGCACGTAGTAATTCGAATCAATCCGGCCGTACTGGGTCAAATCGTTCTGGCCCGATTCGTACTTGGCGTTAAATTCGTCAAACAGGCGGCTGACAAAAATATTGTTGCAGATAATGTTGTTGCGCGGCAAACAGTCTTGGTTGCCGGGACGCATGTCTAACTGGCCTTCGCGGTTACCGAAACTGGTATTGCCCCGCACGGTCATGCCCGTTACGGAGTGTAGAAAAATACCTAAGCCCCGGTTGTTAAACGTGCTGTTGTTAGTCAGTTCAACGTTGGCAACGCAGTCATCGAAAAAAATGCCGTTCGCGCCCGAGTACGCGTCGTTGGGGGTTCCTTCCGACGCGCCGATGCCGTTGTAGACGATGTTGGACCGGACGCGGATGTTGCTCATGGCCCGGTGGTTACCGTTCCAAATATACATCCCGCCCCCGTCGCTTTTCACCATGCAGTAATTCGTGATGACGTTGCGTTGCACTAAGGTGTTGTTCCAAAAGCTAATGCCGTTGTAGCCAACGCTATCCACGCGGTTGCCTTCAATCAACACGTTTTCGTCGGCCGCCAACGCGACGCCATTGTACTGACCATCGCCCCCCTTGCCGCGGCCGGGCCGGATACCAATCCGGCGAATCAGGCTGTTGCGCAGAATGACGTTTTTGTACGCGTCCAACCAAATGCCGTTGTTGTTGGCGTCAACGATGCGGCAATCGTCGAGCACGACGTTGTTACCCGAACCCGTCATCTGCACACCATCCTCGCCCGAACGTGTGATGTCGAGGCTGGTCAGCGTCAAGTTGGCGACGTTATTCGTCAGCAGTCCGTAGTGAAGGGTTTCGGTCAGGTGCAGGTTACGCAGCGTAACGAACGACACCGACGCCACGTCGACGGCCGTGCGGTGGACCGTTGCCGTCAGGGGTTGGCCGTTGGGGTTGGCCGTTGCGTACAGCCGCACCGTTTTATTGCCCGTGTCGAAGCACCACTCGCCGGGTTGGTCGAGCGTTGCTGGATGGTTTTGGACAAAGAAGCCCCAACCGTCGTTGATTGGGTACGTCAGCGTCTGACCCAGCAGATTAAGCGCGTTGCCGCTTTGGCTGCGGATGTCGGCCCGGTCAATGATCCACTGCACCGATCGGATAACCACCTCGCTCCCTTGCCAGCCGGTGTTGAGGTCCAGCGGAATCGCTTGCTGACTGACAATCTGTTGGTTACTGGTGTGCGTCTGCACCGTCAGGTAGCCTTTGTTAGCCGCGTCGAGGTTTGGATAACGTCCCAACGGCAGGGCCGCGCCGTTGCGGTAAAGACCGGTTACCTGATTGCCGCAGTCGGCGCAGGTGGTTTGCCAGACGTTACCGCCGACGGTGGTCCAGTTCGTGACCGGTACCGATCCCGACAACGTGGGTTTAAGGCCTTCGCCGTAGGCATCAAACACGATGGGCTGGCTGGCCGAACCCGACTTGCGGATAGTCAAGGTGCCCCGGAACGTGTCGCCCCGCCGGAACAGCACCTGGTCACCGGCTTGCAGGTTCAGACTGTTGACCTTACCGAGCGTTTGGAAAGGGGTGCCCACCGAGCGACCGTCGTTCGTATCACTGCCATTAGCCGCAACGTAATAGGTAGTCTGCGCCAAGCTAATTGACCCACTTAACAGCATTAGTAAGCACAACGCAAACTTTGACGCTTTACGGTAACAATGGCACGAGATTTGTTTAAAATTCAGCGAAAAATTAGAGCGAAGAAGTTTGTAACCCATCGTCTGATGCGGTTTTGGTATTTTATTGATTAAAAATATTTTTATTACCTATTTAGTCGAAACAACCCCGCCTTAGGTCACACATTACCCAACAAATTCAGTAGAATAGTGACGGATATTTATTAAGCGTACCAAAAAAAGCGGCTACCCGATTTGGGTAGCCGCCATGCGTATGGAACAACTTGATAGTTTATTTCAGAATTAGGCGAGTTTGGCACGAATCATGAGCTAATGCGAACCCAAGTAGACGGAGCGGTTGTTAAGCCAGTACCATGCAAACCGAACCCCAAACTCGCCACAGTTCAGTCCTGCCTAATCTGCATTTTTCATTGAGTCTGCTGTACGTCGGTCGGGTCCTGCTGGGCATGTCGCCCTTGTCGCCGACGAAAGACGAAGGCTTAGAAACGCTCGACGCCTACATTGAAGGCGTGACCGACGAACTGGCCGCAACGGAACTACTTCATCAGGCCGCCGTACTGGCCGGTGACGTGTTGCCCGAACCTGACGACGAACCGGGCACCGCGCTCACCCAGCACTCACGTAAGCCGCGATGACGGGTTGTAAGCGGGGCAAAATGGCTTCGATGTGCGTTTTTTCGATTTCTGTCCAGGTACGCGGACCAATAAACAAGCAGGGCTGTAAGATGCCCCAAAGCTGACCGTCCCGCTGAATGTGGGCGTGAATCAAGGCGCGATGCCCGAATGTTTTGTGTTCATATTCCTGGTTGAGCACCTCGGGGCCGGCCGTTTCTACGTCGTCTACGTAAACAGAAGGGCGCCCCTCGATAGCGGCCCGGAACAGGGGGTCTTCGCGGGGTAAATCCGTCGTGTCCGGTTGCCAGTCGGGCTGAATCACGTCGGGAATGGTTTCGTCCTTGCGCCAGCAGAAGGCGATACGACCGTGCTGTTGGCCGGGCTGGCGGACGTACAGAAAGCAGCGTTCGGCGTTCAGCACCGTGCCGACGGTTTCAACCACCTCGTTCAGCGTTTGGTCGGGTGCGTATCCTTGGTCAATCAGCGCGTCAATCGCTGCGGGCAGTGTTTGTACGGTTGTCATACCGGTTTAACCGGCCCAGTTGGATTGTGTTCGCCAGGCGACGCACCGGAACGACAAAATGGCGTTCTTTGCAACCGCAAGCCCCTTAACAATGCCCACAGTTTCCTTTGCCGCCCTCTTCGACATGGACGGCGTGCTGGTCGACAACACCGACTTTCACATCAACGCCTGGCTGCAATTTGCCCAGCACCACAACCGCCCCTTAACCAAGGACCAATACCTCGAAAACATCAACGGGCGCGTTTCGGCCGATGCGATGGCCTACGTGTTTGGCCGTTCCATCGAACCCGGCGAATTGATTGTCTTGACCGAAGAAAAGGAAGCCACCTACCGCGACTTGTACCGACCGCACCTCCAACCCGCGCCCGGTTTGCTGAACTTCTTAGCGCAATTAAAAGCCCAAGCCATTCCAATGGCGGTGGGCACGTCGGCCCCGATGAGCAACGTCACGTTCACGCTCGACGGCCTTCCCCTGCGCCCGTTCTTCGATGCCGTTGTGGACGCCAGCATGATTCAGCGCGGCAAACCCGACCCCGAAATTTACCTTACGGCTGCCGACCGGCTGGGCGTCGCGCCGGCGCGGTGCGTGGTGTTCGAGGATGCGTTCGCGGGCATCGAAGCGGGATTGCGGGCGGGCATGAAGGTCATCGCGCTGGCGACGACGCACACGCCCGCCGAACTCGCCGACACCGGCGCGAGCCTGATCGTGGCTGACTTTACGCAGTTGACCGTCGACGCGGTGCGGGCGTTGACTGACCAAAACGTGTCTTAACAAATCTTATTCGGGGCGAACCGACCGCTCTTTGGTTAAGCTTGTGAGTTGCCGCAGGGCGGTTGCCTTGTCTTCGGGCAGCTTCGTTTTATTCAGCCAGGCATCAAACAAATCAAAACTCCAGCCGGTGATTCTAACCGGGTGCTTGGCCAGATACGCCGTCAGTTGCTCGGTGGCCTGTGCTCCCGTCAGTCCGCCCTTGAGCACGGCTAAGCACGTTTCTAAGTACGCTTTTAGCGTGGTAAACCCGCCTTGCATCGGCTGCGCCGGCAGGTTCGCCAACGTTTGCCCGGCCCGGTCGTATTGAC
>CAXUEB010000356.1:2042-5173 GCA_964249775.1 uncultured Spirosoma sp. | reverse complement strand
GATGACCAACTTGAACTCAATACGCGCAACCTGAAGATGGCCCTGCGCCGGCTGCGCATTCTGACCCGCGAGGGCGCAGCCGACGAATTAGACATCAACCGAACCATCGACGGAACGAGCCGGAACGCGGGTTATTTAGACATTCGTATGCAACCATCGCGCCGAAACCACGTCAAAGTCTTGATGCTGTTCGACGTTGGTGGGTCGATGGACGAGCACGTTGAACGCTGCTCCCACCTGTTTTCGGCGGCCCGCTACCAGTTTAAGCACTTGGAATTTATGTATTTTCACAACTGCGTGTACGAAACGCTTTGGCGGGATAACACGCGCCGGCGCGAGCGCGTACCGACCTGGGAGGTACTGCACAAATACAACCGGAGCTACAAAGTTATTTTTGTCGGTGACGCGGCCATGGCTCCCTACGAACTGACCATGCCCAAAGGCAGCGTCGAGCACTACAATGAAGAAGCGGGCTTAGTTTGGCTCGATCGGTTCAAGGCGCAGTACCCGCACTTGGTTTGGCTGAACCCGAACATTGCCGCGTACTGGCCCTACACCCACAGCACCACCCTGATTCGGGAATGGTCCGGCAACCGCATGTTTCCCTTGACGCTCAACGGCCTGGAGCTGGCCATGCGGAGTTTGCTCAATCCGAAAGTAACGTTTACCCGATACTAATCCTTATTCCAACCCTGCATGATTCGTTTGTTCGCTACCGCCTTACTCGCCTTCGTTTCTCTGACGCTCACGTACGGTCAGGCTGACCGACCGGCCCAGCCCGTTCCCATCATCTTTGACACCGATATGGGACCCGACTACGACGACGTGGGGGCTATTACGCTTCTGCACGCGCTCGCCGATAGCGGACAAGCCCGCATTCTGGCAACCATCGCCAGCACCAAGTACGCCCGCGTGGGGCCGGTGCTGAGCGTATTAAACACGCATTTCGGCCGTCCCGACCTGCCGATTGCCGTACCGAAAGGAGCCGCCGTTGACGAAGCCGACCGGCAGCACTGGTCCGATACGCTCGTGGCGCGCTACCCCCACCGCCTTCGCTCGAACGCCGAAACGCCCGACGCCGTGGCGCTGTACCGCCAGATCCTGGCCCGCCAGCCCGACCGCAGCGTGACAATCGTAACGGTGGGCTTTCTGACCAATCTGGCCAATCTGCTCAACGCCCCCGCCGATGGAGTCTCACCTTTAACGGGCCGGCAGTTGGTTGAGCAGAAAGTGGCCCGGCTGGTTTGTATGGCGGGCGCGTTTCCAAAAGGCCGCGAGTTTAACGTGTTTCGCGACGCACCCGCGTCCGCGACGGTCTACGGGCAGTGGCCCACGCCGGTGCTTCTGTCGGGTTTTGAGATTGGCAAAAAGGTAAAAACGGGCCTGCCGTTGGTAGAGAACGCGCAGATTCGGAACAGTCCCGTCAAAGACGTATTTCGGATTTCGATTCCATTGGACAAAGAAGATCAGCAAGGCCGCATGAGTTGGGATCAGACGGCCGTGCTGGTGGCCGTCAAAGGCCCCGCCCCGTATTACACCACCCGGTCGGGCCGGATGACGGTGCAGTCCGACGGTAGCAACGGCTGGGATTCGGCCGGGAAAGGGCATCAGTATTTGGTGGAGCAGTGGCCCGTAGCGCAAACCACGGCCTTAATCAACAAACTGATGCAGCACCAGCCCGTTGCGCCAACGCGTCGTTGATGCCGCTCGCTCAAAATAATTCTCGTCTTTGGATTTGACGGTAAACGGGTTGTTAATCCTTAGTAATCCCTGTAGTTTTGGCACTTAATCCGAAAACTTTCTGATCATTAACCACTGGTGCGCTTATGAAATTAGTTTTCTCGAACCATCGTAGTCTTCTTCTAAGTCTTGTAACGGCCTCCGTTCTCACGGCTTGTCACCGCGCGCCGTCGGCCTTTTTTCAACCAACGCCCCGCGTTTCGTACAAGCAAGCCCCCGCCCCTCTAACCCCAACGGCTCCGCCCGTTACGGCGTCGTTGAACCAAGAACCCCCCGCCGGCCCGGCCAATTGGCAAACAGGGCCGGTCGCCGAAGTGGTGACGCCAACCGAAGACGCTACGACGGAACGGTCCCGCTCCAGCGTACCAGCCGATGCGGTGTCAATTAGCACGTTGTCGCAAAATCCTTCGGGAAAGGCGCGTAAAGCGAAGGTACGCCAGGCTCCTTGTGACCAAATCGTGCTGCGCAACGGCGACGTAATTGAAGCGAAGGTAAAGGAAGTGGGCGTTAGCGAAGTCAAATACAAAAAGTGCGACCGGCCCGACGGCCCCGATTACACCATTAGCAAGCGCGACATCCTGAGCATCAAATACTCGAACGGCGAAGTCGAACGCTTCAGCGCGACAACGGCTCCTTCGTCGGCTCCCAGCAGCAGCAATGCCCGGACGACCTATAACGCATCGTCTCGCCCGGACGGTCCGCGGACAGACCCGTTTGCTATCGTTTCGCTCGCTACCGGCGCGGTCGCTCTGTTTGCGGGCGGAGTTGGTCTGCTGATTGTAGCGGCTGCTATTGTCTTCGGCGCACTTAGCCTGACCCGCATCAAACGTCAGCCCGAGCGCTTCAAAGGTCGTGGTTTGGCGTTGGCCGGACTGATTGCCGGCGTAGTCGTTGGCGGTCTAATTGTTCTTTTCCTGGCCGGCGTGTATTGATCTCATCAGAACCACTACAAAACGGACGTAGCATGAAAACGCAACTACAAACACATGCCTTGCTGTTTCTCTTCTTGATGGTATTTACGGCGTCTTGCGTGGGTATCTTTAAAAAGAAAGAGGCTGACCCCGAGCCTGAATTGGCAGGTGTTTATCAAATGACCCAGATCGTACAGAATGGTGTAACGATTAATCTACCATCATCGACAGTGTCGGGAAACGTGTCAGTTACGAAATCGAGTGAGGCACTGATTAGGCTTACTCTTAACTCAACGATTAATGGCAGAACATCAAGCCAAGGGCCGTTTGATGCGGAGATTCGTAAAGCCTCCGGAGTAGGCTACGATATGTATGAGGACAACAGCCGAATTGGGTCAATTGACGGAACAAACGTAACAATTGAGACTGAAGGCAATGATAGCCAAGGGAATTTTTCTCGTATTGTCATCACCGCTAAAA
>CAXUEB010000356.1:303-2032 GCA_964249775.1 uncultured Spirosoma sp. | reverse complement strand
ATCAAGCTCTATTTTGTGAGAAATGCAAACAGTCCATTTGCCTTGGCGAATGGGCTGTTTGCATTCCGGCTGTATCTTTAGGCTAACTATGCACTTATTTTATCAGCCGGCTTTAACTGATTCGGCGGGCGCAACGTCCGCGCTGACGGAAGACGATTCGCGCCACGCCGTTAAAACCCTGCGGTTAGGCGTCGGTGATCCCATCGCCGTGACGGATGGGCGTGGAAGTATCCACTCGGCCGTTATTACGCAGGTTGATCCCCGGCGGTGCTTCTTTCGGATTACCGAAACAACAAAGACGCCCCCGCGCCCGTTTTCTGTCCGAATCGCGGTGGCCCCGACCAAAAACCTGGACCGGATTGAATGGTTTGTCGAAAAGGCGGTTGAGGTTGGTGTTGAGCGGATTAGCTTTTTCTTTGGTCAGCATTCCGAACGGCGGGTCCTGAAACTGGAGCGATTGGAAAAGATTGCGGTGGCCGCTATGAAGCAGTCGTTGCAATCGTACCTGCCGCAGATAGATGAAGCTGTTTCGCTGGCCCAATTATTGGAGTCGGTCGCGGAGGAGCCGCGGTTCCGGTTTTTGGCGCACCTGCCGGAAGGCGAAACGCCGGTCAGCTTGGCGAAAGCCACCGAAGCGGGCGGGCAGTACATCGTGCTGATTGGGCCGGAAGGTGATTTTTCGGCGGACGAAATTCAGCGGGCGATGGCGGCCGGTTTTCGCGTAGTAATACTCGGCCCGAACCGCCTGCGCACCGAAACGGCCGCCCTGACGGCCTGTCAACTCTTAAATTTTGTCAACGTATGAAAAAGTTTTTGTTAATTACAATCATCCTGCTGCATTCCGTTTGCATCGTTAGCTCTGCTCAGTACGCCTACAAGATTGCCAAGCTGAAGTACAACGGCGGGGGCGACTGGTACGCCAACAAAACCTCGCTGCCGAACCTGATTAAGTTTGCCAACGCGAACCTGCGGATGAACATCTTCCCCGAGGAAGACATCGTCGAGCCGGGTAGCCCCGACCTGTTCGGCTATCCGTTCGTGCACATGACCGGTCACGGCAACGTCAATTTCAGCGAGGCTGACGTCAGAAATATGCGCCGGTATCTGATGTCGGGCGGATTCCTGCACGTCGACGATAACTACGGCATGGATAAATACATCCGGCGTGAGATGAAGAAAGTCTTTCCCGAATTAGCGTTTGTAGAACTGCCTTTCAATCATCCCGTTTACCAGCAGAAGTTTAAGTTTCCGGGTGGTTTGCCTAAAATACACGAACACGAGGGCAAAGCTCCGCAGGGGTTTGGCCTGATCTACCAGGGACGGTTGGTGTGTTATTACAGTTACGAGTGTGACCTGGGCAACGGCTGGGAAGATCAAAGCGTTTACAACGATCCCGAGCCGGTGCGGCAGCAGGCCTTGCGCATGGGTGCCAATTTGTTGCAATACGCGACGACCACAAATTAATTCCAGTATTATTTGGGGAGGGCAAGCCAAAACGCCCTAAATTTCGTTAGTTTTGTAGTACTATTTTTAGTAAGCCGTTTATTCAACCTTAGACAACCAACGCTGTGATTGTTCTGGCCGCGTTTATTGGGCACTGGTATCTGTCCCTGTTCTGCCAAACGTTTTTTCTGCACCGCTACTCCGCTCATAAGATGTTTTCGATGAGTAAGTTTTGGGAGCGCTTTTTCTATGCCCTGACGTATCTCTCGCAGGGATCGTCGTACCT
>CAXUEB010000356.1:0-293 GCA_964249775.1 uncultured Spirosoma sp. | reverse complement strand
CGTGCTGCACCGGATGCACCACGCTTTCAGCGACACCCCCAGAGACCCGCACTCGCCCCACCACACCAAGAATATTTTTACGATGATGTGGCAGACGAAAGATATTTACAATGCCGTTCTGCACCGTACCTACGCCCTCGGTCGGCAGTACGACAAGAATTACCCCGAATGGAAGCTGATCGAAAAAGTAGGCGATTCGTGGTTCTCGCGAGCCGGCTGGGGCGTGCTGTACAGCCTGTTCTACATCTTCGCGTTTATCTACTTAGACATGCACTGGGCGTTCTTTTTCCTCC
>CAXUEB010000355.1:3646-5195 GCA_964249775.1 uncultured Spirosoma sp. | reverse complement strand
GCCATGCCCAACTGGCAACCGGGTCAGCAGTCGGGCCGCCCCGTGAACGTAAAATATAATGTAGTCATCCCGTTCGAACGGTAATACACGTGGGTTAATTATCAACCAGAAAGGCCGTCCGTATTCGTACCTTTGTGGTATGAATACGACCTTACAACAACACATAGATACAGTTCCCTCACCGTGCTTTGTGCTCGAAGAAGCTAAGCTCCGGCGCAACCTCGAACTGATTGATTCCGTGCAACGCGCGGCTGGCGTAACGATTATTCTGGCCCTCAAAGGCTTCTCCATGTACAGCGCGTTTCCGCTCGTGCGCGAGTACCTGAGCGGGGCCACGGCCTCGTCGCTCAACGAAATTAAGCTCGTCAACGAGTATATGGATGTCAAGGCCCACGCCTACATTCCGGCCTACCGTGACGACGAATTCGACGAAGTGGTGGAGCGCAGCAGTCACCTGACGTTCAACTCGTGGAGTCAGTGGAATCGCTTCAAGGACCGGGTGGTGGGCAAGGGCGTATCGTGCGGTATTCGCGTCAATCCACAGTACTCAGAAGTGGCTACGGATATGTACAACCCCTGCGTACCTGGTTCGCGGCTTGGGGCAACGCGCGATCAGTTGCCCGACCGGATGCCCGATGGCCTGGAAGGCATCCACTTTCATACGCTCTGTGAAAACGATTCGTTTACGCTCGAACGGACGTTGACCGCGTTGGAAGATCGCTTCGGCAATCTGCTCCACCAGGCCAAGTGGGTGAACCTCGGCGGGGGCCACCTGATGACCCGCGAAGGCTACGACACCGACCACCTGATCGGTCTGTTGAAGACGTTTCGCGCCAAATACAACGTCGACGTGTTGATGGAACCCGGCTCGGCCATCGCCTGGCAAACGGGCGTGCTGGTCTCGACAGTTTTGGATGTATTCAACAGTCAGGGCATCGACGTAGCGGTGCTGGACACCTCCTTCGCGGCCCACATGCCCGACACGCTCGAAATGCCCTACAAACCACGCATCATTGGTGCGTACCACGAACCCGTCGCGGGCAAGCCGACCTACCGGCTGGGTGGCATGACCTGCCTCGCCGGCGACTTCATGGGCGATTATTCGTTCGACCAGCCGCTCCAGATTGGCGACAAAATCGTGTTCGACGACATGATTCATTACACGATGGTCAAAACCACCACCTTCAACGGCGTCAACCTGCCCAGCATCGGCGTCTGGCAGGAAGATGGCACGTTCCGGCTGGTACGGAGTTATGGGTACGAGAGCTTTAAGGATCGGCTGAGTTAACGAAGGCCAAACCGCCGAGACCGTAGATAGTCGGCATTGTTCTTGCAATTTCTCCGACAACGCCGTACTTCGCCCCCGTTCCGGCTGGAATTAGCCGTTAACCCTCTCCCGTATGCCGTCAACTGATTCAATTTTGCTGGCGTTGGCCCTGACCCGCGATCAGGTAGCCGATCAAACCAGCTTACTCCAGCAACTGCTGACTAAAAACGCCGGCAAGGCCGTTACGCTGCCCACCGGTACGTTCAACGTCCGGTCGCTGAC
>CAXUEB010000355.1:0-3636 GCA_964249775.1 uncultured Spirosoma sp. | reverse complement strand
CATCCTGCGCGGTTTGCCCACCAGCGCGCCGCGGCCGGGGCGGGGGTTGCTGTCGGGCGCGCGGCGCGACGGCACGGGAATCGTGCACGGCAACCGGACGCAGCGCAAACGCGGCACGGGCGTCCAAATAAATTCGTCAGAGAACGTAACCATCAACGGCCTGCGCATCCGCGAAGTAGCCGAGCAGGGTCTTCAGGTGGTTGCCGGCAAAAGGCTTCTTTTCGACCAGCTACAAGTGACAGGCTGTGGCGTCAAGGGCGTTAACCAGTACCAGGGCATCAACTTGGTTATTTCGCAGGACGTTCAGATAACGGGCTGCCGCGTCGAGAATGCCCAGCACGGTATTCAGTGGTGGGGCGACGACACGAACGGCTACTGCGAGAACCTGCGCATTCGTAACAATCGCGTCCGGCGGGTGGAAGGGGGCGGCATCTGGGGCAACCGCGGCCGTCAGGTTACGGTTACGGGCAACACCACCGAAATCTGCGGAGACGTAGGGGTAGACTTCGAGCATTCGTTCAACTGCTCCGCCATCGGCAATACCGTACGCGATTGTAAGAACTACGGCCTCGCCACGTTCTTCGCCAGCGAACAGATTGTATTTACCAACAACCGGGTGTATCAGGGAGTCGGCTACGGGCACGGCATTGGCTTGTGTGGCGAAGGACTCAGTAAGCAAATCAAATTCATCGGCGGCAGCATCAACACCAAAGGCCCCGGAGCCTGCGGCCTGCTAACGGTCGGGGCCAACGTGGCGCAGGACGTGCTGGTGCAGGGCGTTCGGATTGTAACCGAAGGCAAAGACGGCATGCCGATCCGGGTGCTGGATAATAACCAGTTTCAACTTATCAACAATCCCCTGATTGCGGGCGCGAGTCCGACGGGTATCAGCCTGGAAGGCTCCAGCCGGAGTTTGGTGGAAGGCAACACGATTGTACACCGCGGTGTCGATACATCCCCGGCGGGGCAGCGGGGTGGCATCTTTGTGTACTTCCGCTCGGCGGACTACCCGGCCAAAGACAACCGCGTTCGGCGCAACACCATTCGGGGCTACAAAACGGGCATCAACGACGAATGCTGGGGCGATGTCAATTCCAATAACGTGTTCGAGCAAAACGTTACGCCGAACCTGATTCACCGCGAAGCGGGCGGTAACTGGGGTGGTAAAGCCTTGCAAAACCGCACCGAAGCCCAAGCGCCCGCGCCGGTGCAGGTTAGGCAATAAACAACAAAAAACCTGCGTACATCGGGGTTCGCAGGTTTTTAGTAGACAGCTAAAGGGGCACTGCTCCAGGCAGCTACCGCGGTAAAGATAAGGGCATTTCCGTTAATTTTTTACAAACTCCCGGTGGTAGGCCGCTTTGTAAAGTTCTTCTTCGGGTAGACTCTTAAAGTATTCATACGTAATGCGCAGGCCCTCGGCCCGCGACACTTTTGGCTCCCAGCCCAGCAGGGCCTTCGCTTTGCTGATGTCGGGCTGACGCTGCTTGGGATCGTCCTTGGGCAAGTCTTTAAAAATTAACTTCTGCGACGTGCCGGTTAATTTAATAATTTCCTCGCCAAACTCTTTAATCGTGATCTCCGACGGGTTGCCAATATTGACCGGATAGGCGTGGTCGCTCAACAGCAGGCGGTAGATGCCTTCAACCAAATCGTCGACGTAGCAGAACGAGCGCGTTTGACTGCCGTCGCCGAAAACGGTTAAATCTTCACCCCGCAAGGCCTGACCAATAAAGGCGGGCAGAACTCGACCGTCGTTTAGCCGCATTCGGGGGCCGTAGGTGTTGAAAATGCGGACAATCCGGGTTTCCAGACCGTGGTAGGTATGATAGGCCATCGTCATCGCTTCCTGGAAGCGCTTGGCTTCGTCGTAGACGCCCCGCGGCCCGACCGGATTCACGTTGCCCCAATATTCTTCGTTTTGGGGGTGCACCGTCGGGTCGCCGTACACTTCCGAGGTCGACGCAATCAATACGCGGGCCTTCTTCACCCGCGCCAGACCCAAGCAGTTGTGAATGCCCAGCGAACCGACTTTGAGCGTTGGAATCGGGATTTTTAGGTAATCAATCGGGCTGGCCGGCGATGCGAAATGTAGAATGTAATCCAGTTCGCCCGGTACGTGGATGAATTTGGAAACGTCGTGGTGGTAGAACTCAAAGTTGGGCAGGTGGAACAGGTGCTCAATATTGCGGATGTCGCCGGTAATCAGGTTGTCCATCGCAATTACGTGGTAGCCTTCCTTAACGAACCGGTCGCACAGGTGCGACCCTAAAAACCCGGCCCCACCGGTAATCAAAACTCGTTTCATAATCGGCTTCTTGTGGTTTCGACGCGAAGTAACTAAAGTTTAGTCGAAGCTGGCCTGGAAAACACGGACAAATCTTCGTAGCTGCCGCGTAAACTTCGGTTACTCCGCCTGAAAGCCAAATTAAACTTTCTGCTCAACCGGAGCCAGAATAGCCTCGCGGCCAATGCTGTAATACGTGTAACCCAACTCGCGCATTTGATCCAGTTCGTAAACATTCCGGCCGTCGAAAATGACTTTACCCTTGAGCAGCAGGTTCATTTTGTCGAAGTCGGGCGTGCGGAACAGCGGCCATTCGGTAATAAGCATCAAGGCGTCGGCGTCGTCCAAGGCGGCATACTGCGTGTGGGCGTAGCTAACCGAATTGCCCAGCACGTTGCGCACGTTGTCCATGGCTTCGGGATCGTACACCGTTACTTTGGCCCCGGCTTCGAGCAGCGCCCGGATGTTGTCCAAGGCCGGCGCTTCCCGGATGTCGTCGGTGTACGGCTTAAACGCCAAACCCCAAACGGCAATGGTTTTACCGCGCAAATCGCCCTCGAAGTGCTGCCGAATAAGCGGCATCATTTTGGTCTTCTGACTGGCGTTTACCGCCATCACCGACTTAAGCACCTTAAAGTCATAATCAAAATCTTCGGCCGTTCGGGCCAGTGCCTGCACATCCTTGGGAAAGCAGCTTCCCCCGTAGCCGATGCCGGCGAACAAGAACCGTTTGCCGATGCGGCTGTCGGTGCCGATTCCCCGCCGAATCTCATCAACGTTCGCGCCGACTCGTTCGCACAGGTTGGCGATCTCGTTCATAAACGTAATCTTAACCGCCAGAAACGCGGTAGCTGCGTACTTGGTCATTTCCGCCGAGCGCTCGTCCATGAAAATAACCGGGTTTCCTTGCCGCACCAACGGCGCGTAAAGCCGGTTCATGACGGTCTTGGCCCGCTCCGATTGGGTACCAATCACGACACGGTCAGGCTTCATGAAATCTTCAACGGCCACGCCTTCCCGTAGAAACTCGGGGTTCGAGACCACGTCGAAATCCACTTTGGCGTTGTCGGCAATGTGAGCGTGCACCTTTTCGGCCGTGCCCACCGGCACCGTGCTTTTATCCACAATCACGGCGTAATGGTCCAGAATCGGTCCTAAATCGCTCGCTACCTTCAGGATGTACTTAAGGTCAGCCGAACCGTCTTCGCCGGGCGGGGTGGGCAGGGCCAGAAAAATTACTTCGGCTCCTTTAATACCCTCGACCAGGTCCGTCGTGAACTTGAGCCGGCCTTCTTCCACGTTGCGGTGAAACAACACGTCGAGGCCCGGCTCGTAGATGGGCATAATAC
>CAXUEB010000354.1:0-5206 GCA_964249775.1 uncultured Spirosoma sp. | reverse complement strand
ATGAAGTCGACGGCGTAATTATTATGTTCCTCCAAACCCGTGGCAACGGTCAGGATATTCGGGTCGAAAATGATGTCCTGCGGGGCAAAGCCGACTTTATCGACCAGAATCCGGTAGGCCCGCTCACAGATCTGGATGCGCCGTTCATAGGAATCAGCCTGACCGTCCTCGTCGAACGCCATCACGACGGCAGCCGCGCCGTAGCGCCGAACAAGCTGCGCCCGCTCAATGAACGCGTCCTCCCCTTCTTTAAGCGAAATGGAATTGACAATGGCCTTACCCTGCACACACTTCAGCCCCGCTTCAATGACTTCCCACTTCGATGAGTCGACCATGATGGGAACACGGGCAATGTCCGGTTCGGCAGCAATCAGGTTCAGGAAGGTCGTCATGGCCTCTTCCGAGTCGAGCATCCCTTCATCGAAGTTGATGTCAATGATGTTGGCGCCGTTTTCGACTTGCTGGCGTGCGATGGAGAGAGCTTCGTCCAGATTGCCTTCGCGGACGAGGCGCGCGAACTTGGGCGAGCCGGTGACATTGGTGCGTTCGCCGACGTTCAGGAAGTTGGTTTGCTCCGTAATTTTCAACGGCTCCAGACCGCTCAGCTTCTGATACGGCTCTGGTTTGGGCAACTGCCGGGGTGGGTAGTTGGCCGCTACAGCCGCAATGGCGCGGATATGGTCGGGCGTGGAGCCGCAGCAGCCGCCGACGATGTTGACAAAACCACTTCTGACGAAATCCTCAATCTGCACCGCCATCATTTCCGGCGTTTCGTCGTATTCGCCAAATTCGTTGGGCAGGCCCGCATTGGGATATGCCGACGTAAAAAACGGCGCTTCGTTGGCAAGCGTCTGGATATACGGCCGCATCAGTTCGGCACCGAGGGCGCAGTTCAGACCCACGCTCAGCAGTGGTAAGTGCGACATCGAATACAAAAACGCTTCGGTTGTCTGACCCGAGAGCGTCCGGCCACTGGCGTCGGTGATCGTGCCCGAAACCATGATGGGCAGTGGTGCTTTTCCAACAAAATATTTATCAATCGCGAACAGCGCGGCCTTTGCGTTGAGCGTATCGAAAATCGTTTCGACCAGCAGCAAATCGGCCCCGCCATCAACCAAACCGCTGACCTGTTCGTAATACGCATCGACTAATTGATCGAAGGTAACAGCGCGGTAAGCGGGGTTGTTAACATCGGGCGAGAGGGACGCCGTACGGTTGGTTGGCCCCATAGCCCCGGCCACAAAACGCGGCTTATCGGGGTTCTGGCGCGTGAATTCCTCGGTAATCTCTTTAGCAATCCGGGCCGACTCATAGTTAAGTTCATAGGCCAGCTCCTCCATACGGTAGTCGGCCATGGCAATAGCCGTGCTGCTGAAGGTATTAGTTTCGATGATGTCGGCCCCGGCGTCGAGGTACTGACGGTGAATTTCCTGAATAACGTCGGGCCTGGTTAGCGATAACAGGTCGTTATTTCCCTGAAGGTCGTGAGGCCAGTCGGCGAAGCGCTCGCCCCGATAATCGGCATCAGTCAGGTTATACCGCTGTATCATGGTGCCCATCGCGCCATCGAGTACCAGAATGCGTTCGTCCAGAAGTTCAGGTAATGTTTTCAAACTATAATGTCGTTAATGTACCCTCAAGAAGGTACGTACGCGATGATAGACAGGAATGATCAGGTAATTTAAGCGCGTTTAGGAATTACGACAAAAATACGTACCAAACCCTCATCGACAAAAATCCGTTACTTTGGGGACGAAAGGGCGAATGAATGAACGAGTGAATAGGCAAAGAGGGGCAGGAAACAAGTTGCCCTTTCGCTCATTCACTCCGCTTCGGCGGTCCGGGTTCTCTAATTAACAATCATGAAACTGGCAGCCATTGATATCGGTTCCAACGCAGCCCGTCTGCAAATCTCGACGGTATTACACAACGACGACATTGTTAGCTTCAAGCGCGTTGAATACGTACGGTTTCCGCTGCGTCTCGGTCACGATGTGTTTAATTTTGGCGCCCTAACGCCCGAATCCGAAGCCCGAACCACCAAACTCATGCAGGTGTATAAACTACTTATGGAACTGCATGAAGTGGAAGACTACATGGCCTGCGCAACATCGGCCCTGCGCGAATCGACCAACGGTCACGAAGTCGCCAAACGGATCGAAGCCTCCACGGGCGTGAAAATCCACATTATCGACGGTCAGAAAGAAGCCGAACTCATTAATAACGTCGTGGTTCAGGCACTGGACGACCGGCAGTTTTTGCACATCGACGTTGGGGGCGGCAGTACTGAGCTAAATCTGTACGTAAACCGGCAGAAAATAAATTCTAAATCGTTCAAGATTGGTTCAGTGCGGCTGCTCGAAGGCAAGGAGATTAAAGGCGGCTGGCGCAGGATTGAGGACTGGGTCGAAGACAATGTTGACACCACTAAGGAAGTGATTGCCGTTGGCACGGGCGGCAACATCAGCAAGTTGTTCAATTTAGCCTCAAAAACGTCGGACGCCAGTACGACGCGGACCGAAATTGAACGCATTCGCACCTACATCGCCGGGTTCACTCAGGAAGACCGCATTAACAAGCTACGCCTGAACGCCGACCGGGCTGATGTCATCGTACCCGCTGCCGATATTTACATCTCGGTAATGAAATGGGCTGGCGCCGAAGAAATTATCGTTCCCGATCTCGGTCTAAAGGATGGAATCATTCAGTTGGTGTACGCGCAGTTAGTAAAAAGAAAACGGGCGTAGCTACCTGCTCAAACCAGCACCACGCCGAAATGAGTAACGTTGACCGAGCCGAATGAGGGATTACGCGATCCTGCGACAGCGAAGCCCGCCCGCGGCTGCCATTCCGCTATTTAGTCAACCCGGCTTTTTCTTTAACAGCGCTGAACACCTCTGCCAGCAAAGCACCGAGCCTTTCTGCGTCATTACGGCGCTGAATCAGGTAACCCAGCAGCCCGGCGGCCGCTCCCTTCGGCTCAGTCGAGTTTATATCAACGTTACCCAATTCTGTGCTGGGCGACTTCATTGACGCGCTGATCGACGAAGCCCGGTCAACCGGTGCGTTTGTACTTCGACTTGTGAATTACCCGCATTGCTACGCTCCCGAACAGACTCACCGACTCACGATGCAACTTCTTCAACGGGGATTTTGCATAGCAGCATCCAATCAGAACTCGTACCTGCCCATTACCGAGGCTGCCTTTGAGAACATCATTGAAGCAGCGGAACAACGACGGCTACGCAAATGCCAGCGGGCTGGGTTTCAGTTTTCGCACTGGCGTTGCCCTAACGTTGATGAGGTCACGTCATTTTTTGCGCAAACCTTTCAGCAACAAGGGTACAGGCTCAGTTTACCAACTGAACAGTTAGCAAATCTGCTGCGTAGCTTTCCGGAACAGTTTCCGGTTTTCGTTGTTAAAGACGGCTCAGTACCGGCGGCTTTGGCAGTGACCGTGCGGGTCCGAGACGACATTCTGTATACTTTCCTGCCCGCGTCCAATCCCGCCTACCACGCCTACAGTCCCTTGGTGCTGCTGATGGATGGCCTGTTTGAGTATTGCCAGCAACAACAAATCCGGCTGCTCGATCTCGGCGTATCGCTCGACGGCAACCACCAGCCGAAGCCCAGCCTGCTGCGTTTCAAACGCAACCTCGGCGCACTGGAATCACCTAAAGTGTGTTTCGAGAAGAGGTTTTAATACGAACCGGTCCGTGTTTAAACTGCCGTTTTTTTCGTTATTTTGTATAAAAAACAGCATACCGTCGAGTTCTGACTACATGATCGAGTCTGGTTTTAATTCTGTTCGTCAATTCGTTGATACGCTGTTCGCATCACTACTGTCGCTGATTAAAGTGGTTATTCGCGGGCGTCATGCCACCCGGTTGCCGCTCCGCCAACGGCCGGTTTGCTCGGTGCTGGGCAACGGACCATCGCTGAACGAGTCGCTGACGGAACAGCTCGACTTCATTCGCCAAACCGAGATCGTTTGTGTTAATAATTTCGCGCACTCGGCGGCATTCGTGCAGCTTCAGCCGCAGAACTACGTCATCTCTGATCCTAATTATTTCGTTTTCACCGAACAGACCACCGATCGCGACGACATTCGCCGAACGCTGTCCGTATTCCTGCAGCAGGTAAATTGGCCAATGACGCTTTACGTCCCTCACTTTGCCAAAGGATCGTATCTACTAAGGCAAATTGAGCGCGGCAATGCTACCATTCAGATCGTGTATTTTAACTATACCGTGGTTAGTGGCTTCAACCGATTGACGTATTGGCTGTATGAAAAGGGATTGGGGATGCCACGGGCACAAACGGTTATTATTGCGGCCCTGACGCTGATGGTCAACCGCAGGTTCGATACCATTTACCTGTTTGGCGCCGACACCTCCTGGCACGAGCAAATTCGCTTAAACGATCAAAATCAGTTACTAATCAAACAAATACATTTCTACGACAAACCCACCGACGTTCGTCACGAACCCGTTTATTCGGACAAGTACCGGCAGCGAATATCGTCGATGTCATCCCAGTTTTTATCCCTGCACAACGTCTTCCGGGGCTACGAAGTCCTGCGCGACTATGCCGACCACCGGGGCGTTGCGATCCTGAATGCCAGCGCCAAAAGTTACATTGACGCGTTTGAACGAACAACAGTCAGACCAGTCAGCCAGCCGGTGAGTAAGACAAACTCATCAACTGACCGACTTATCAACTGAACTGACTTATCAACTGAATTATGCTTGACTTAACCAATAAATCCATTCTGATTACGGGCGGCACCGGCTCCTTCGGCAAGAAATTCGTCGAGATGGTGTATCAGCGCTTTCCCGGCGTAAAACGCGTCGTTATTTACTCTCGCGATGAACTGAAACAGTTCGAGATGGCGCAACACTACCCGCAATCGCAGTATAAATCCATCCGTTTTTTCATCGGCGACGTGCGCGACGGCGGACGGCTCAAGCGGGCCTGCGAAGGGGTCGACATCATCGGCCACGCTGCCGCGCTGAAGCAGGTTCCGGCCGCTGAATACAACCCAATGGAGTGCATTAAAACCAACGTCTTTGGTGCTGAGAACGTCATTAATGCGGCTTTGGACAACGGCGTCAAGCGCGTGGTGGCCCTCTCAACCGACAAAGCAGCCGCACCCATCAACCTCTACGGAGCCACCAAACTCTGCTCCGACAAGCTCTTTGTGGCC
>CAXUEB010000353.1:4089-5208 GCA_964249775.1 uncultured Spirosoma sp. | reverse complement strand
CCGATTCCGGGCCGCGACCTGAAAGGTGTTTACCCGGCGATGGAATTTCTGAGTCAGCAGAACAAGCGCGTGGCCGACCGGCCGGTTCAAGTTGATCACCGGGGCGTTCCTTACGGCGACGGTGAATTACGGGCAACCGGCAAGAACGTGGTCGTCATCGGCGGGGGCGACACCGGTTCGGACTGCGTCGGTACGTCGAACCGGCACGGGGCCGCCAGCATTACGCAGATTGAGCTGATGCCGATGCCGCCTAAAGAACGGGCGGCCAACACACCCTGGCCCAACTGGCCCATGCAACTTCGCACCAGCACCAGCCACGAAGAAGGCTGCGAACGCCACTGGTCGATCAACACCAAAGCGTTCATTGGCGACGAGAACGGTAATCTAAAGGCCCTGCGCCTTGTCGATCTGACGTGGCAAAGCAAAGACGGCAGGATGCAAATGGTTGAACTGCCCGGCTCCGAGCGCGACGTTCCGTGCGAACTGGCCCTGCTGGCGGCTGGGTTTCTTAACCCACAGCACGAAGGTCTGTTAGACGACTTGGGCGTCGAGTACGACGAGCGTGGTAACGTGCGGGCAACGAATTATCAGACCACGGCCAACCCCAAGGTCTTCACGGCCGGCGACATGCGCCGGGGGCAGTCGCTCGTGGTGTGGGCCATCTCGGAAGGCCGCGAAGCCGCCCGTGCCGCCGACTGCTACCTGATGGGCGAAACTCTGCTGGAAGCCAAAGCCGTGTCGATGCTGGAAACGGCGTAGCATGGCTGCTTTACCAAACAAAGAGCCGTTGGCATTACGTTAACGGCTTTTTTATGTAGCTCCGACACGCTTGCCGGAGTAGTCGTCAGGCTAAGTTGTAGCTACCCTGTTAACCTGCGGCTGCTCCGCCAGGATTGGCAGAGCTACGTAAACAGCTACAACGTCACCGGCTCTTCTTTCTCGTCGAAGAACAGGTAATTCAAATAATCGCAGTAGGGTTTGAGAATGCGGCAGCCGCGCACGACTTCGTCGGCAAATCCGGCTTTCAAAACTTCTTTGTCGGTGTAGCGGTGGATGAAGAACAATTCTTTCCGGCGCAGTAAATCAATTTCGGGATGATCGGCGGCATAGCCCTTGGGG
>CAXUEB010000353.1:1402-4079 GCA_964249775.1 uncultured Spirosoma sp. | reverse complement strand
GGGGAAATACGTGCGGAATGCTTCGGCTTCGATGATGGCCTTCAGTTCGTCGACGTTGTAATCAATTTCTTGTCGAAACTTAGCGAGATTGGCGGGCGTCGGTTGCCACATACCCCCACCCAGGAACGATCGGTTGCCGGGTTGAATCTGTACGTAGTAATCAATCCGACCGGAGTGCCGCCCGCCGGGGCCAATGGCAAAGGCCAGGTTTTGTTTGTAGGGCGTCTTGTCTTTCGTGAACCGGATGTCGCGGTTGATGCGGAAAATGCAATCTTTGACGGCCGTATTGGCCAGCGGCTCGAACGCGCTCATCTGGGTCAGCACCCGCTCCACGACGCCACACAATTCGTCTTTGGCGGCATCGTAGCGGTGGCGGTTGGTTTGGAACCAGTCGCGGTGATTGTTGCCAGCGAGGTCGCGCAAGAACTGGAGCGTTGCGGGCGTCAGCGCGGCTTTGGAAATTGGTTTAGTTGTCATTACTCACCAAAATTAAGCAATCCCGTCCAACGTTGCTCAACCCCCATTGATTGGTCGCCCGCACTCAAGAGCTGACTCGTGAAAAAGCCTAAGACGTCCGTAACCACCCTGACGCGGTTTAACTTACTATCACCAAATCAGTTACGTAAGTAAGACACTAACACGATGGACGACAACTTGACGTATCCGGGTCTTGAACTGAATCAGGACTTAACCTTTCAACGCCGTTCGTGGCGGGTTCAGCGGGTGGCATGGGGTGTCATGGCCGCTATCGTCGTAGCCACCCTGTTGGGTTTGTTTGGCTCAGGCCTGCTTAGTTCGACTACCGTGAGTACGCCAAACCAGACGATGCAGGTACGGTACGAGCGCTTCGGGCGGCTCGACTCACCGCTCATCACGAACGTACGGCTGGCTTCCGGGGCGGGCGATGCCGACGGCCGGGTCCGTCTGTGGGTGAGCCGGGGCTACCTGAGTCGGGTCGCCGGGGATGGCCTTTCGCCGGTTCCCGAAACGACGCTGACGGCCGCCGATCGGGTCGTTTTCATCTTTCGCCTGACCGATCCCGCGCAGCCCCTCGACGTAACGTTTTATCTTAACACCGAGAAAGTCGGGTCGTTAACCGGCCAGTTTGGGCTGGTCAATCGCAAGGCCGTGCTGACCATCCGGCAGTTCATTTATCCTTAACGCGTCTAACCGTACCCGATTCGTTTCACCCTTGCCTTTCTGCTACGCCCTATGGAATCTGTTATTCGTGCCGTCGTTGTTTACGTTTTCCTACTTATCATTTTCCGCATCGCTGGTCGGCGGGCCATCGCGCAAAGTTCAGTATTTGATCTGGTCCTGCTGCTCATCATCGCCAACGTGGCCAACAACGCCCTGCTCGGCGACGACAATTCGATGACCAACGCCTTGTTGCAGATCGTTACGCTGACGACCTTGTTTCTGGGCTTGTCGCTGCTTAAACAACGGTCGCCCCGGCTGACGCGGCTGCTGGAAGGTCTGCCCTTAGTGATTGTGCAGAACGGTCAGCCAATCCGAGCGTTGATGCGGCAGATGCAGGTCGACGAGGCCGACGTGCTCAATGCCGCCCGCGAATCGCAGGGGCTGGAGCGGATGGATCAGATTAAGTACGCCGTGCTGGAAACGAACGGGCTTATCTCCATCATTCCAAAAGAAACCGCCCGAACCGCGTAAGCGTCGTTGCTGAACGACCGTTTTTTGCAAACATCGCTCCCCAGATTAGGGTTATCTACCTAAATCAATCAAATACCAAACCTCGATTTGGTCAACAGTATGGCAGATAAGGCATTAGAAAAAGTAGAAGAATCGTACGAGAATCAACGCATCACCGGCAATCAGGACAACGGCACAAGCCACGGCAGCACCGGCACGGGTCGCAGTTCGACCGCTCACAAGAGCAGCAAGAAATCAAAAGGCTCCGGCAGCGCCGGTAAAGCAACGGGCGGCAACAAAGGTGGCCACAGCAACTAAGCTTACCCGTCTTGTTTTTGAAAAGGTAGTGGTCGTTCAGATCATTACCTTTTTGGTTTCAGACCGGGGTGAATCACGATTGCCAACGTTGCCCTGGACAATTCGCGGTCGACACCCGCAGGGCAAAACGTTGTCCCGTTTGCTCAATGTTTTTAGACGACGCCTAACTCTTGACCGAACAAATAGTTCTTGATGCACCCCAAAAGGGCAAAACTTTTGTACAACAAAATCTAAGAAACGTTATGGCAACGCAGAAAGAAGCCGAAAAAACAGGCAAGGGCGTCCAAGGCGGCTCGCACGAGCAACACGTCGAAGCTGGCAAGAAAGGCGGTTCTAACAGCACCGGTCCGAAAAAGAAAGCCGACGCCGACGATGGTCGCCACGACAATCCGGGCCGTCCTAAAGGCTCGAAAAACAGTAAATAAACGGACAGCGCCGGCAACAATGTCGGCGCTTTTCGCTTTAATCAATTAGACTAAACGGAGCAACGCAATGAGCTTATTCATCAAGTATTACTCGCCCCAAAGCGGTGGCGGCAACGCGCACATCAACCAAAAGGAAGAAGGCAAGGCTGGCAAAAGCGGCAGCAAACAACGCTCGACCAAGAAAACCACCGAGAAAAAAGATCCCGATAAAGTCGAGAACACCAAGAAAAACGCGAATAGCGTCGATTAACAGAACCCGGATCGGCCCCCGGGGGGGGGGCCCC
>CAXUEB010000353.1:0-1392 GCA_964249775.1 uncultured Spirosoma sp. | reverse complement strand
GGTACGGATCAGCACAGATTAAAACCGTGTGCTGATCCGTACCATCCGGGCGATCCGTATTTAGTTAATCATTAAAAAATATACCGAATCGCGCACCACGGGATCTCGTCGGTGACCAGCCGCTCGAACACCTCGACCATTTTGCCTTTCAGTTGGTGGTCGTAACGGATGTTCCAGCCGCCGTACTGGCTGCGCTTGTTTTCCTGTAGCTCCGGCACCCACAACAACTCCTCCGCCTTGGGGTTGATGGCCAGGTTGGCCTGGTGCTGCCACTGGTTGTGGGTCAGAAAAATCACTTCGCACTTGAGCTGTGCCTTTACCTCGGGGCGCAACTGCGCGTCTAACTGCTGGAACAGGTCGCGGTAATCGTCGCGCCACTGCTTGCCCCCGTAGACAATGACGGGCGAAAAGTTGACGTGCACCTCGTAGCCCGCGTCGTAAAAGTCGTTGATGGCCGCAATGCGCTTCTCGATCGAATCGGTGCGCACGTCGACCAACTTGCTGACGTGGCTGGGCATTAGGCTAAAACGAATGCGTACCTTACCCTGCGGGTCGAAGGCCAGCATATCGGGATTGACGAACTTGGTCGCGAAGGTTGCCTTGGCGCGCGGGTGATCGCGGTAAAACGCAAACACTTGCCGGATACCGTCAGACAGGCTGTAATCGACCGAAATATCGGAGTTGCAGCCGATGTCATAGGTCCAGTACGTCGCATCGGTCTGGTTGGCGGGCTTGGCCCACGGCAGGGTGTGCACGTGCTTGTCGACCGTCGACATGATCTCCTCGACGTTCGTAAAGAGCGTAATGGGATTAACCTTCTTGTGCCGGTCGACGTAGCAGTACGCACAGCCGCCGAAGCAGCCGTTGGCCAAGCTGGGCGCGATGTAATCCGAACTCCGGCCGCTCCACTTAATTTCCTGCGACTTGAGTTTGCCCAGTACCAACACGTCGGACTTAACCTTAAAGTGATTCATGCCCAGTTCGGGGAGCCGGTTGTGCTGCTTCACTTCGAGCGTTTCGGCACCGGGGTACTGCGCAACAATGGCTTCGCCCCGCTCGTTGAGCGCGTCGGCGGTGTAAAGGATAAGATTCGGATTGAAATCGGGCATGAAAAGGGCGTTGAGTAAGCTATTTATACAACAGATAGCCCGCGGTCATCGTTCCAACATATACACAATTATACTGCTGACTATCAAGTAGTTATTATATTAATTTTGGCTATTTAGGACCAATTTATTAAACGAGTAAGGCTTATTTTCGGTCAAAAAAAACCGACTTGGTTTGTGATGTGCGTCTTTTACGTAGTTTACCCAGCGATTTTGCGAGTTGGTACTCAACCGACCAACGGCCCGGCGTTTACCGAGCCGAACCATTCTGGGGCGGGTAATCAAC
>CAXUEB010000352.1:4923-5281 GCA_964249775.1 uncultured Spirosoma sp. | reverse complement strand
GGTTTCAGGGGGACCGGGGGTGTTTTTTGGCGGTAAGGCCACCTTTGTAAGCCGTCCTACCCTGGTGGCTGTTTCCTGGGCCAAGCGCAAGGTCTGCGCTGATGGCTGAGGACAAACCAGTATTTTCGGCAGCATTGAGGTGAAAAAGATTGAGATATGCCGTTATTTCGCGGCCAAATTCTGATTTGACAATTTCGTGGTCATTGTCCATTTTTGCAATGCGGTTACGGCTGTATCTTACTGATAATCAGGCAGCCGACAACTAACAGAGGTTTGTTTGTATGATACGAAAAATGTACTTTTATGCACGGCTGCTTAAAAGGTCTTAATTAGCTGATAATCAGTAGATTGATGTTTT
>CAXUEB010000352.1:0-4913 GCA_964249775.1 uncultured Spirosoma sp. | reverse complement strand
GGCCCGCAAACCCAACCGGCTACCCAACCCGTGGTCGGGCAGTAGAAGACAAGCTGCTGCGGTTGATCGAAGCGGGTTGGGTCAAGGCGCGGCCCGTTGGCCGAATGATTCGCACCGGCGACAAACCCAGCGGCAAGACCACCGACAAGATCAATGCCATTATAACGGCCCGTCGTTATCCTGACGATCCGCGGTATCATGCCCGTCTGGTGAAGGAAGAAGTTGATGGCATCAAAAAATTATTAGATGGATTACAACGGTCCGTTGGCAGTCTGCAAGGTATGGCTTCGGCGACGCCTGCGGGGAAGACCCACAATGACGTTATCCAGGCCGACCTGCGCAAACTACTGGCTCGCGACGAGGTTGACACGGCAAACATTCGAGCGGGTATGGATCAGAAGCAGGTGGGGCGGTTCTGGTCGTTTATGCGTGGCCGTAAAGCCAGGCGCGAAGACCTCGCCCTGGTCTTCGCGCGTCGACAATCGTTCGCTGAACTGCTGAGTAGCTAAGCGAGAAAATCCACGCAACGTCGCTACCGCCGTCTGCGACCCGGCGCGTCCTCGGCCGTGCCCGTCCAATACTCGATGCCGTAGTTGCGCTCCCGCTCATCACTTCGCTCGCGCCGGTGGCGGGTCGGGTGATTGTCAGCTTCGGGTTTGATCCGCTCAATCTGGTGATTAAGCAAACGCACCGCTTCCTGAGAAACGCCCGCGATGGTTGCCCCACTACGGAATATCTGCTGGGCCACGTTGATTTGGGCGGCAACCATCGCTTCGTCGCTTCGGTATTCCGTTTCCAGGCTGGTTAGTAGGCCGCTCACGGCCACAACGAAATCGCCCGCCCCCGACAAGGGGTTGCTGTCGAACGGCTTGCGCTGGGTGTTCGGATTCGCAAAGCGGTAGCTCATCCACGCCAAGAAGTCAAACTTAGGCGAGCCGGGAACAACCTGCATCATCTGGGCGGCTACGGTGGCGCTGACCTGCGCAGCCTTCATTGCAACAGGCGTTTGCTCTTCTTTTTCCTCTTTCTTCTCGTCGGATGGACCGGACAGGCTTCGTAGTCCCGCAATCAGCGCGTCGATGCCGGCCGTCATCAGAGGGGCCAGCACCGCGTTGATGGCAATGGCTTTGCGGAGCCGCTTTCTGGCTTCGGGTCTATCTTTGGGGTCGGCCGCACCCAGTTCAAGCGCGCGCGCGGCCATTGTGTTATAGGTCTTGAAGTTCTGACCTTTGTAAAGCGTCACCAGCCGGGTAACGAAGTTACCGTCCAACTGCAACGGCGCGCGGTCGGTCTTGTCAAAAGTCTGGTTGGAATAATACATGGCTCCTTTTGCCAGTGGTACGGCGGCCTCGGCTATTTCGGCCGCGGTAAGACCTGGGTTGTCGTGACGAACCTGGGCTTTGGCGGCTTCGTAGAGTGAACGCACGACAGCGGCATCGGCCCGGCGACTCATCGAAAGGCCATAGTCTTCCATGAAGTGCCTGACGCGTTCGGCCAGCAGGTGCATCTTGCTCTTAGTGGATGCGCCCGACCAATCATCGAAGACCACGTCGGGGTGGGCTGCGCCCTGCATCCGCCAAACCAGCACCCCCGCATCGGGGTGGGCCAGGCCGCGCAGTTCGGTAAGCGTCTGGTCGAAGCTCGTATCTCCACCCGAATAGTTACCTTCCCGACTGCCTCGCCCCGTAAGCCAGTAGCTTTCCGCAATCAGGCCCAGGTAACGCAGGGCCTGGCCGTCGCGTTGCAGCAGGAACTCGTCACGAATCAGGCCGTTGCCCAGCGCCGATGTGTAGCCCGTAATCTGTTTTAGGGGAATCGCCAGGTTGAACGCAAAGCGAGAAAGCGTCGCCAGTCGCAGAAGCCTGCCCACATCCCAACCGCCATCGGACGTACCCAGAATTGCCTGGCTGCGGCCTGCGTCGGGGCTGGCGTAATTGTCGCGCAACCTGGCAAGCGCGTTCCGAAGCCGGTGCAGCCGCTCGTCGCTGTCCATCAGTGCCCGGTGGTTGACCAGGATGCGGTCGAGGTTGTGCCAGAGCGGGGAAAGCTGGACGAAGTTGGCCGACTGGTGGGCGTAGCGGGCCGTGCTTTGCAGTAGGCCGTCCGCCCGGAGCTTTTCGGGGATACCCTGGCGGTTTTTCAACAACCCGGCGTCATCGACAAACTGCTGAATTGTGCGTCGATTTAGCTCCCCTTCGCTCCCGGCCAGTGAAAGCGGATAGTACCAGTTGACCGCACCCATCGGTTTGCCGTTAACCAGGCTATAAATGCGGGCGATGATGGGCCGCTGGGATTGGGCGTGGGCTTCCCAGTCCGCCATCACTGACTGCGTACCCCCGTCCTGGTAGAAGACCCGCGTTTCAAGTGCCCGCAATTCGGTTTTGGTAAGCTCAATCGTGCGGGGCGAACGCGGGTTATTCGGGTTGGGCACCTCGAAGACGCCGACTTCTTCCCGGCCTGCCGTTCGCTTTTCCTCCCATTTGGGGTCGATGTGTCCGTACTGCGCCAGCGCCGTGCGGTACTGGCCGGCGATGTCCATAACCACGTCGACGGGTAATTGCAGCGTAGTTGACTGACCCGCCACCATGCCGGTTACGTCCCACTTCTCGACGGCATCCCACGAGGTAGCCCCCCGGTAGGTTGTCCGTCCTTTCAACGTGTCAAAGGTTTTAGCCGCAAAGTCCTGGCTGGCGATGTTGACCCCGGCCACCATCCGCTGCTGCTGTTCCTGCAAGTCGCGGTGTTGCTGGTAGAACGGTGACTTCTCACCGAACGTCAGTTTAAGCAGGTTATCGGGCGTCAGGATGTTAACGTGATCTCTGACAAACCCGACGACCTTACCCATTTTATCTACCGCGTCCTGGTTGGCCGTTATCGCAGCAGCCTGCGCACTTACATCAACGACCGTCCGGGCGTACTCGCCCGTCGATGGCGTGTACCGAGCATCGTGTCGTTGAAGTGCCTGGCGCGCGGCTTCGTCTAATTGGCCCGACGCCAGGGTCGCTTCATCGAGCAGCGCCGGCAAGGTGATCGGCGGACTGGCCGGGGTAGCCTTCGGCGCGCGCGCCAGTTGAACGTCCTCCCCCGCGAGCGATTCAGGCGCTTCGTTTGAGAGAGAACGCCCGCTTTGCAATTCGCGCGCGCGCGCTGTCACGAACGCGTCGAGTGTCGTTTCCATCGACAGGGGCAGTCCAAGACCCTCGCTAATTCGACGCAGAATGAGCTTCGCCCAGGTCAGAAACGCCCGCCCGGTAGAGGGCGTTGGCATGGTGACGCCTTTGTTGCCAATAGCAGTAACCAGGGCTTCTTCCAAGATAGCACCCTCGCTGGTTAGGTTGGGATAGGCCGCCCGCACGCGAGCTTCGTAGTCCGTACCACGCACCAGGTCCAGCCCCCGGCTGTAAAGCTGGGAGTGGTATCTTTTCAACACGCTCGTGTAGATGTGGGCAAATTCGTGCAGGGGCGTGTCGAGCCGCGCCGCGTCCCGGTTCAGGTAAATCATACCTCGTTCTACCGCGCCCCGTGTGCCTTCACCAAAGCGACCAACCATCTCCGCGTCCGGCAGGAGGGTAACCCGCACCCTGGGGAAAGCCGCCGTCAGCTTGCCAACCCACGCCATCAGTGCCTGCTCCGGTAAGGGCAGGGCGTCCGTCTCGCCCGGCTCCACCCCTTGACGGCGGACAATGCCCTGCCGCTCGGCGAGCAGCTTCGCCACCCGGCTAATTTCCTTGTCGGTGGGCTTTGCCATCTTAGCAATCAAGGCCACCCGCTCAACGCCCGACAGCCGTACCCGGACCGTGGCGTTACCGGCTTTCTCATCGACGGTCAGCACGTCGACCAGCACCTCTCCGCCTGCCGTACCGGGCACCATAACAGCGTCACCTACCTGGACTTTCTTTACTGCGTTGGCCGGAGCGTCTTCCACCGGTAGGGGCAGGTTTGGCTCAATCCGCACGGGTTTCCCCGACAGGGCCAGAACGTCCGAATCCGCATGGCGGAAATCTTCTTCGGTCGTCCCTTGCCGGTTCATCCGGCGCACGACCAGGTCACCGTCCGCCGTCCGCCCGCGGATGACGCCGAACGTCTCAGTGCCGCCTTTCAAAAGCACACGCACGCGGCTCCCCACGCCGGCGATGCCATCGGGCTGCTCGCCGAGGTAGATGGGACCGGAGGCAGGTGCGGGGGGCGCGTCTTCATCACCCGGTAGCCCGTCGTCGTCAATCTCAATTTCTTCCTCGCCGGTAGCGTCAACCAACGAGGCTGTTGCTGCGACCGGCCGCTTTGCTCTTGTCTGCCCCGCTGCTCGCTTGGCCTGGGCGTCTACTTCCTCGTCTGACGGCGCGCGGTTCTCGGCCGCCCCCTGCCGGCGCTCCTGATCGTAAAGGTCAATCACCTCTTCGGCTGGTTCGATCACGGTCGGGGGTGGCGAGGCAACCGGGCGAGCCACGTCAGCGAACTTGGCCCGGTCGAAAAAGGCTTGCTGACCGCCTGCAAATTCGACCACCACGTCAGATGGGGTAATTGTGGCGATCTTGCCTTCGCGCTGAACACTTGCCGCTGGCTGGTTACCAACGGGTCCGGGCGTTAAAACAGGCACCGAAACGGCTTGCCCCCGTTCAAAGGTAAACGCCGGCTCCGGTATCGAGGGGGTTACATCGGTACGCCCGGCTGCTGGCGGCTGAGTTGCTGGGCGAGTTGGCGACGGCTTTACTCGACCACCTTTGCCGGTACGTTCGCTCGTTCGCTCGTTCGCCAGCCCGGAGCGTAACGGTCCAGCATCGCCCGGTACAGACCCAGGCGTATCTGCATCTGCTTGGCTCGTTCCTTCTTCTGGGCCGTTACCTCTGGGGTCTCCGGCGTTACTATCTGCTTTAGATTGCTGAATCGGCCCATTGTCGGGGTTTGGTTGGGGT
>CAXUEB010000351.1:0-5314 GCA_964249775.1 uncultured Spirosoma sp. | reverse complement strand
CCTTGCCCGCCGAGGATGTGTTTGGCGTCGACGCCGTCGGGTACGGGTTCAAAACTGTAGCTTTTCTGGGTGCGCAGGCTGCCGTAGATCGGCGGGTCGATGGTCGGATCGCCCTGTAGGTAGTCGATGTAAGCAAAAGTTGTGGGCGTCATCACTACGTCGTGACCCAGATGGGCCGCTTCGATGCCGCCTTTCACGCCCCGCCAGCTCATCACCGTTGCGCCGGGCGAAATGCCGCCTTCGAGAATTTCATCCCAACCAAGTAGTTTCTTGCCTTTGGCGGTCAGAATTTTTTCGACCCGGTTCATAAAATAGCCCTGCAAGTCTTCGACGTGTCTGAGGTTCAACTGCTTCATCAGGGCCTGGCAGCCGGGGTCTGCTGCCCAATACCCCTTGTAGCATTCGTCGCCCCCGACGTGGATGTACGGATTGGGAAACAAGGCGGCTACTTCCGTAAAGACCTTGTCTAAGAACGCGTACACCTTTTCGTCGGACGGGTTAAGCGTGTTCTCGACCTTCATTTTGAACGTGCCGTTGCCGTACCACTCCGAAAACGGCGTACCGGGGTCAACGCTAACGGCCGCTTTGGTGCAGCTCAGTTCGGGGTAAGCCGCCAGGGCCGCCATGCTGTGGCCCGGTACGTCGATTTCGGGCACGATGGTCACGTTGCGTTCCTGCGCGTAACGGACCACCTCGCGGATATCATCCTGCGTGTAGAAACCGCCGTACGTAGCTGGTTCGCCGGGTTTTGGATCGGCGCGATCGCCGAAGTGCCCCGTGCGGGCTACCCGCCAGGCCCCCACCTCGGTGAGCTTAGGCAGCGATTTAATTTCGATGCGCCAGCCGTTGTCGTCGCTCAGGTGCCAGTGAAAGGTGTTGTATTTGAGCCGCGCCAACTGGTCGATGTAGCGTTTAACGTCGTCTTTAGGAAAGAAATGGCGGCTCACGTCGAGCATGATGCCGCGCCAGCCGAAGCGTGGGTAATCCGTAATTTGCACCGCTAGAATGGTCCAGTTTGCCGTCGCGCCGGTCGGGCTTTCGACTTCTTTGGGTAGCAGTTGCAGCAGCGTCTGCGTCCCGTAGAATAGCCCGGCCGGTTGATTAGCCGCGATAACGACGCCCTTCGGCGTGACCGTCAGCGTGTAGCCTTCGGGGCCCAACTGCGCATTGGGCGCGTCGTTAAGGTTAAGCTGAATTGCGCCGGCTTGTCCCTGCGCCGGCCGGAAGGCAAAACCCGTTGGCGGGTTCAAACGCTGGGCCAGCCCATCGGCCACCGCCCGCCCTTCGGATTTGTTGAAGCGGATGGTCGTGTTCCGGCCGAGCGTAAACACGCCCCGCTGCGGCTGAACGCTGACGGGCTGCGGAATGAGGTGAGGAAGTTGCTGGGCGTGGGCCGCGGTGATTAGGCAAAGGAAAAGAAACGATAGAACGAGGGTAGACTTCATGCGGCTTGATTAACGAAGGACTGTCAACCAAAGCGAACGGGAGCGGGGTTTTAACGATGGTTGGGTAAAAAAGCCCGTGTTTTGCCGGGTCAGCCAGCCGGTTAGACAGGATTCTCGATAATTTATCCAACATAAAAGCAGGCACGTTCGGTTGTTGTTATGCGTTGGAGCCTTGTCTGGCAGGGCGTCCGCAGCGTTTCTCGTAGCCCCTACAAACCACTCGTGAATAGCCAACCACCCGAATTACGAACCGTCAACGTAACGCGCTACGCCAAGCCGTTGCGCGAAGGCGGTTCACTGCCCGCCTTGGTCGAGGCCGACGACGAATTTCTATACGTGCTCAAGTTTCGGGGCGCGGGTCAGGGAGCCAAAGCGCTCATTGCCGAACTAATCGCCGGCGAGATAGCCCGTGCGTTAGGTCTACGCGTCCCCGAAATCGTCTTTGCCCGGCTCGATCCGGCCTTTGGCCGCTCCGAACCGGACGAGGAGATTCAAGATCTGCTGCGGGCCAGCGAAGGGCTGAACCTCGCCTTGCATTACCTGTCGGGGGCTATTACCTTCGATCCGCTGGTCACGACCGTCGATTCTCGGCTGGCTTCGCAGATTGTTTGGCTGGATTGTTTCGTAACGAACGTCGACCGCACGGTCCGCAACACGAACCTGCTGATGTGGCACAAGGAGTTGTGGCTGATCGACCACGGCGCAGCGCTGTACTTTCACCATTCCGGCCAGCCGCGGGAAGAGCAGGCTCGGCGTGAACTCGCTCGGCGGCCGTTCGCGCCGGTCAAAGACCACGTTCTGCTGCCCCAGGCCACCGAATTGGCGGCCGTCGACGCCGAGTTTCGCCAACAACTCACGCCCGAACGCATCCGGGCGATTGTCGGGTTGATTCCCGACGACTGGCTGACGGACGAGTCTTTGGGGGAGCCGGCCGCGGGGGAGCCGGCGGCTGGGCAGCGTGCGGTATACGCCCAATTTTTAGAGGAACGACTTGCCCATTCCGAAACCTTTGTCAACGCAGCCCAGGATGCAAGAAACGCACTTGTTTGAATACGCCGTCATCCGCGTCATGCCGCGCGTCGAACGCGAGGAGTTTCTGAACGTCGGCGTTATTCTGTACTGTCCGGCGCAGGGCTTTCTGCAAACGGTGTACGAACTGAACCAGGAGCGGCTACGAACGTTTTCGGGCGAGTTAGACATGGCCGACCTCCACGAACGCCTGCGCGCCTTCGTGCGCATCTGCGCGGGTCGGACCGAGGGCGGAGCCATCGGTCAGTTGCCCCCGGCCGCGCGGTTTCGCTGGTTGACGGCGACCCGCAGCACCGTCGTGCAAACCTCGCCGGTGCACCCCGGTCTGTGCGCCGATGCGGCCCAAACCCTCGCCCGCCTGCACACGCAACTGGTTCAATAAAAGAAAGATAGTGGTGACCAATTGCCGGTGACTTTACCGAATAAGGGGCTTGAGGTTCCGTTTGGGCAGCCAGCCCTTCGACGTTTGGCCCTGTTCGTTGGTGTAAACCACGTAGATAAAGCCATTCCGGTCGGCTAAGGGCGTCAGTTTCGCGTTGTTCCAGATGTTGATGAAAGCCGCCCGGCGGGTGCTCTCGTCCGGCTCGTTGTGAAAATAAGCGTACGTCGACGCCAAGGTGTAGCGGTTTGCGCCGACGTTATCCGTCGATCCATCCGGCGCGGATTCGACCGACGAGTCCGCGGCCGGGGTCGTGTCCCGTTCGATAACCGGTGGTTGAGGAGTCGGGTCGGGACCCGGTAGCGGGGTTGCGTCGGCGGAACGCGTCGCCGACGAGTCTGCCGAAACGGGCGCTGGATTTGCTAACCCGGCGGTTGGGTCGGCCACGTTACGCCGGGCCAACGAGTCCGTGGCCGGTTCCGACCGCAGTGGGTCGGTTGGGCGATGCTCCGCATCCCGTTGACGAATGCTGGGTTGTGTCGTCCGGCTCAGGGCGGCCCCGGTTGGGCGGACGAGGGCGGTGGTTGGCCGTTCGGCTGGGGTGGTTGCCGAGACGAGCAGAAACGATACGTAGACAGTCCAGCCGCCTAAACTGGTCAGCAGCACGAGGATGGCAATAAACGCGGAGCGCGTCATGGTCACCACGGATCGCTGATTCGATTGGCGGGCCGGCGGTTTGGCGTCAAATTCCATTGGATTTCGGTACAAATTAAGGATGGCTTGCGACTTGCTTAGGGTGCTGACGACGGCGTGGCGTCCTTCAATGGCGACTAAGTAAACGATGACCAACAGGGTAGCCGCGGCCGTTACGCCGAACGTGGCCGCCGGGCCGAAAGCAGACCACAACCAGCCCGCCAAGGCGTTGGCAACCAGCGCGCCTACGCTGCTTAATCCGGCGTAGGTGCCAATCGCCGTTGCGGTGTCCTGGGAACCACTGACGGTGCTGATCCAAGCCTTGGCAATGCCTTCGGTGGTGGCGGCATACAGCCCGTAGAGGGCCATCAGGCCGATAAACAAGGCGACGTGATTGGCAATGGCCATTCCTTCGTAGACAAGCACAAACAAGCCCAGCCCCACCAGCAGCGTAGCGCGCAGGCCCAGCCGGTCGGCCAGCCGCCCTACCGGATACGCCATGAGCGCGTGAACCAGGTTGTAAAACACGTACAGTCCCACGACAGCCGTATCACTCAGCCCGGCTTCCTTAATTTTGAGCAGCAGAAACACATCCGAGGAGTTGAACAAGGCAAACACCAGCAGCCCACCCACCACGCGCCGGTATTCGGGGGGACTCGTGCGCCAGTAGCGCGCCAAGGCAAAGGGCGACACAGTCGGCACAGACGCGGTCGGCACAGACGCGGTCGGCACAGACGCGGTCGGCTCCGGCGTACTGGTTTGACTTAGGGCGGGTTGAAGGGCCGGTTCGGTCAGCCGAAACGTAAGTAGGATGGACAACAAACCCGGTCCGAAAGCCAGCAGAAACAAGGTGACGTACTGACCGGGAAAGTAAGCCAGATACACCAGCGCTACCAACGGCCCGAGCACCGCGCCCAGCGTGTCCATCGAGCGGTGAAAGCCAAACACTCGCCCCCGCGTTTGGGGCATCGACTGACTGGCCAGCAAGGCATCGCGGGGAGCCGTGCGTAGGCCCTTGCCCAGCCGGTCCAGCGTGCGGGTGGCAAACACCCAGCCCGGTAAGGGCAACAGGGCCAGCATGGGTTTTGAAAGCGCGCTGAAAAGATAGCCGAGCCGCACAAACGGCAGCCGACGGCCCGACTGGTCGGACCAGTGGCCAAAATAACCTTTGCTCAGGCCGGCGGTCGCTTCGGCGACGCCTTCGAGCAACCCAATCAAGACGACCGAAAAGCCAACGCTCCGCAGGTAAACCGGCATGATGGGGTACAGCATCTCACTGGCCATGCCCGACAGCAAACCCACCAGCGCGAGGAGCCGAATCGTTGGCGTAATGATTTTCGTAGGCATTCGGGCGGACAAGTTAGCAAATCTCTCTTGGTATACAGATCGTATACAGCGTTAATTGGCAGACACTTACCCACTGGCCCGGCCTCCGGGCTTATCAACATTTTCGCCGACCAGTCGTTAAGAATGAACACGACCAAGAATACTAATCCCGATGAGCAAAGATTCTAACCTAAAAGTGATTTTCTTCGAGCCGGCTTCGGAAGGAAAATCGAGCACCGTCGTTGCCGACGGCTATTTCAGCTTCGTGCCAACGTTTCGAGAAGGCGACTCGATCAACATCGTTCAATCTCGGAAGGGCGCACCCAACACGGCGGTCAACAACCCCCTTGGCCAGAAAACGCACCGAGTGTTAGCCACGGATTGGGTCGTAACGGTCAACGAGGCTACCAAAGACGCCGTTGCCACCTTGTTGAAAGACATC
>CAXUEB010000350.1:582-5327 GCA_964249775.1 uncultured Spirosoma sp. | reverse complement strand
AATCCGTCGTATCCGCGTCGTCTGGGCCGCCGACGGTCGGCCGCTGCCGTGCGGTTCTATTACACCGCGTGCACCCAATCAAACTCGTCGGCAATCTTACCCGTGCGGAGGTCCGTCAAATACTCCCGTACGCGAACAGCAAACGAATCCTCCGGCGCAAATTCGGGCAGCATGTGGTCTTTGCCGTTGTAGCCGATCAACGCATAGGGCGATGCTCCCACCGCCGTACCCGCGCCGAACGCTTCGGTCAGCCGGCCGGTTTCGATGCCGTTAATGACTTCTTTAATCGACACCGGGCGCTCTTCAACCGGCATTCCCCACGAGCGGGCGATTTGGATGATGGTGTCACGCGTGACACCCCGTAAAATCGAATCCGACGTAGCGGGCGTGACCAACTTGCCGTCGATGACGAACATGATATTCATCGTACCCGACTCTTCGATGTATTTGTGCTCGCGGGCGTCGGTCCAAATCAGTTGATCGTAACCCTGCTGTTGCGCCAGCATTGTCGGGTACATCGAAGCCGCGTAGTTACCGGCGCATTTTGCGTAGCCGACGCCCCCCGGTGCCGACCGGATGTATTCCGTTTCGACCTTCAGCTTGGGCGGTTTCGTGTAGTACGCGCCGACCGGGCACGTGAAAATGCAGAACCGGTATGTTTTTGACGGAGCCACGCCTAAGAACGTGTCGGTGGCAAACATGTACGGCCGAACATACAGCGAATTATCCTGGCCGGTCGGTACCCAGTCGGCATCCACGCGCAGCAAAGCTTCTAAGCCGCCAATAAACACCTCTTCGGGCAGCGTTGCCATGCACATCCGACGGGCCGACTCGTTCATCCGCTCGAAGTTGGCGTAGGGCCGGAACAGCAAAACCTCACCCGCTTCGTTTTTAAAGGCTTTCATGCCTTCAAAAATCGACTGCCCGTAGTGCAGCGACGACAGCGCCGGACTCAGCGTAAACGTATCGAACGGCACGACCATTTGATGCTGCCACTCGCCATCGATGAAATCGGCCACGAACATGTGGTCCGAGAAGTGTTTGCCAAAGGGCAGATGGTTGAAATCTACCTCCTGAAGGCGCGAGCGTTCTGCCTTCCGCAGTTCGATTTGTAAGACGTCCGTTGTCATAATCAGCGTGTCGTTAGTGCGTTAACCCGAACGGGTCACTTTGGGCAAAGCTAAAAAATTCGTCTGAGTAAGTTTAGTTGTCTTAACAACTTTTATTTCGTCGTTAGTCAATGAGCGTTATTTTTACGTTCGCGGTTGCCAAGCTACCTCTTCGGCTCCCAACTCCTGCGCCATGGCGCGGCTCAGCACGAATAAATAATCCGATAGCCGGTTGAGGTATTGTAGCACCAACGCATCGACGGTAGCGGCCGACTGCGACGACTCGTTGTTGAGCGTAATCACCAATCGCTCGGCTCGGCGGCACACCGTCCTGGCCAAATGACAAAACGAGACGGCTTCGTGACCACCCGGTAGGACAAACGCCCGCAGTTCGGGCAGTTGGGCATCCATCTCGTCCATTGCCTGCTCCAGCAGGACAACATCTTCCGGCACAATGACGGGCATCGCTCGTTTAGGAGCTTTCTCCGGGTCGGTGGCCAGTTCCGAACCGATGGTGAAGAGCCGATCCTGAATTTCTTTCAGAAGGTCTTTGCGCCCGGCGTTGACGGCTTGATCGCGCACCAAGCCAACCCAGGAATTTAACTCATCAACTGTGCCGTAGGTGTCGATGCGCAAATCCGCCTTGCTTACCCGTCGCCCGCCAATGAGCGCGGTTTCTCCCGTATCGCCTGCTTTTGTGTAAATTTTCATAGTACGTTGTAAAACCAAAATGCTCGACAAATGGCTAAGCTAACGAATTTCACCGGTTTGGGCCGTACCTTTGTGGTCCTAATTTTCTGAGCAACTTGAGTAAGAGGATTGTTTGTTTTTTGTCGTTCAGCCTCTAACTCGTTCACTCTTTTTCGATGAAAACTGGTACTTTTTTCATCCGAACGTGGCGCGTTCTGTCCATCATCGGTTTGTTGTTTGCCTTATTTAGTAGTTACATTTCCTATCCCGGTGAGGTCGCCGTTCGCTTCGACCGGAGCGGCCTGCCCACGGTGTACCTCGGTCGGGAAACGCTGTTTTACATCGCCGTTGCTATCTTTTTAGTCAATAATACACTCATCAACCTCGTCGCCCGGCTTTTCCCGCGCATCCCGACCAGCCGAATTCCCGTGCCCAATCAGGGCGCTTGGGCCAGCCACCGCCCGGAGCTAAACGAAACGGTTACGAACTGGTTCTACGCGCTCATGGCCGCCATCAATACTATTTTGGCGTTGGGCCTGATTGTGTTGTCGTTGTTGAACCGCTCCGATCGGGTCCAGCAGCAAATGGACTACGCTTGGTTGTTGCCCCTCAGCACCGCTATTTTGGTGATTGTGCTCGTTGCGCTGCCCATTCGTCTGTTCATGAAACCCAGCAGCCATGACTGAAACCACCGAACTGCGCCTGAGCGAGTTTCAGTACGACCTGCCCGACGCCCGCATCGCCCGCTTTCCAGTGGAGCCGCGCGACGCGTCGAAGCTGCTGGTTTACCGGGGCGGTGAAGTTAGCCACGAGCGTTTCGCTAACCTGCCCAACCTGCTGCCGCCAAACAGCTTTCTGGTCTTCAATAACACGAAGGTCATTCCGGCCCGGTTGCACTTTGTGCGCGCTACGGGGGCCGTTATCGAGCTGTTTTTGCTGACCCCATTTGCGGACCGGGACGCCGAACCACAGCCCATCAGTCAGGCGATGGAAGCGGAGGGAATGGTCGTCTGGCGGGCGATGATCGGCAACCGCAAACGCTGGAAGTCGGGAGAGATTCTCGAAACAATCCTGTCGGCCCCGGACCAACCGGGCAGCGTCCGGCTCACGGCCGCTTGGCACGACTATGAGCAATCTGCCGTTCGGTTAAGCTGGCAGCCGGCCGACCTGACGTTTGCTCAGGTCATTCAATTGGCCGGCAAAATTCCCCTGCCGCCTTACCTCAAACGCGACGCGACGGACGCCGACCGGCGAACGTACCAAACCGTTTATTCAACCGAAGAAGGAGCCGTTGCCGCGCCTACCGCCGGTCTGCACTTTACGCCCGCTGTGTTCGACGCCCTCGCCGAACGGGGTATTGAGCACGATTACCTGACGCTACACGTCGGGGCCGGCACGTTCCAGCCCATCAAAACCGACGATGTACGGCAGCACGCGATGCACACCGAAGAAGTTGTGTATACCCGGCAAAACGTAGAGCATTTGCTTAATCAGTTGGGCAACATCATTGCCGTTGGTACGACCTCAATGCGGGCGCTGGAAAGTTTGTACTGGATGGGCGTTAAACTCTTGCGCAATGATCCCAGCCCGTTTCGGTTAGATCAACACTACGCGTACCAAATTCCTCCGGCCGGGCAGCCAAGCGTCGAGGAATCGTTAAGGGCTGTTCTGCAACACCTCGCCGACAATGAACAAAATTCCATTGTGGCTCATACGGGCATCTATATTACGCCCGGCTACGCAGTCAAACTGTGCAGAGGAATTGTTACTAACTTTCACCAACCTGGTTCAACGCTGATTTTGCTGATTGCCGCGCTTCTGGGCAGCGACTGGCGTTACGTTTACAACCAAGCGCTCCGGCAAAATTACCGCTTTCTCAGCTACGGCGATTCGTCGCTGCTTTTACCCTGAAATCGTACTTTTGCAGATCAATGGGTGAAAGAGCGAATGAGTGAAAGCGTGTTTGCTACTCCCGCTCTTTCATTCTTTTGCTCTTTCACTTTTCGCCTTTCATGAATTTCATTGACGAACTCCGCTGGCGTGGCATGTTGAACGACATGACGCCCGGCACCGAAGAACAACTTCAAAACGGAATAACGGCGGGCTACATTGGTTTCGACCCGACGGCCGCTTCACTGCACATTGGTAACCTCGCCACCATCATGCTATTGGTTCACCTCCAGCGCGCTGGTCACAAACCAGTTGCTTTGGTGGGTGGAGCCACTGGCATGATCGGCGATCCGTCGGGAAAAGCCGCCGAACGCGAGTTTCTGTCCGAAGAAACGTTGCGCCGAAATCAAGACGGTATCCGTCAGCAGTTAACTAAGTTCTTAAACTTTGACAGCGGAGCCAACTCCGCCGAGATGGTCAATAACTACGACTGGTTCAAAGACATCTCGTTCTTGGGATTCCTGCGCGAAGCCGGTAAGCACATCAGCGTTAACTACATGATGGCCAAGGAGTCGGTTAAAAAACGGCTCGAAACCGGTATTTCGTTCACCGAATTTTCGTATCAACTGTTGCAGGGCTACGACTTCTACTGGCTTTACAAGAACAAGGGCGTTCGCTTGCAGATGGGCGGCTCGGATCAGTGGGGTAACATCACGACGGGAACCGAACTGATTCGCCGGAAAGAAGGCAGAGAAGAATACCAAGCCTTTGCGTTGACGACTCCGCTCGTCACAAAGGCCGACGGCACAAAATTCGGCAAGTCCGAGAGTGGCAACGTTTGGCTCGACCCAACGTTAACGTCGCCGTACCAATTTTACCAGTTCTGGCTTGGCACGGCCGATGCGGATTGCCCCCGGCTGATTCGCGTCTTTACGCTACTGTCACGCGAAGAAATTGAAGACCTCGAACGGCAACACGCCGAGGCCCCGCACCTGCGCTTGTTACAAAAAGCCATTGCCAAAGACGTAACGATTCGCGTACATTCACAGGCTGGCT
>CAXUEB010000350.1:0-572 GCA_964249775.1 uncultured Spirosoma sp. | reverse complement strand
CATCTGAAGTGCTTTTCGGCAAGGCAACGCTCGATACGTTACGCTCAATTCAGGTTGATGAATTTGACGTAATCTTTGAAGGCGTTCCCCAAACCGAAGTATCAGCCGACGAACTGGCCAACAGCAAAGACATCACGGACTTGTTATCGGTAGCCAGCCGGGGCGAAGTGTATGCATCGAAAGGCGAAGCCCGCCGGGCGATCACCCAAAACGCCGTAAGTCTAAATAAGATAAAAGTAGTCGATCCTGCCGCACCGTTGGAATTAGAATGGCTTCAAGAACGGTACATCTTAGTGTCAAAAGGCAAGAAAAACCATTTATTGAAAAAAGTTTAGAGAATCTTTCAGACGTAAGTGACTGGTTAACGACTACTTATGTTTTAATGACAGGGTATTCATAAATTTATTTCTGGCATAGGGCTTGACAGAAGGGTGTAGACTTCCTACCTTTGCAGTCCCAAATCAGAGAAGATACGCCGGCAATTCAGTGCAACGCACTGTTTGTCAGCAAGTTAAGATAACAAACTGATAATCAAGCACCAAAATAAATATCAGTTTTTGCTTGACAAGTGC
>CAXUEB010000349.1:2037-5351 GCA_964249775.1 uncultured Spirosoma sp. | reverse complement strand
CTGCTTGCCGCGCAGGTTCAGGAAAATCGTGTCTTCGTCGCCTTTCTGCACGGCCCACTGACTCCGCACGTGCTCGATGTAAAGCCGCGTGTAGTGCATCGCGTCCTGACCGATGGGTACGAGCCGGACCTTGTCGCCTTTGCCCAGTACCCGCACGAAGCCCGCGTCGAAATAGCAGTTGGTTAGCCGTAGATTGAGTAGTTCCGACACGCGCAGGCCCGAACTATACAGCACTTCGAGCATGGCCCGGTCGCGGGCACCGCCGGGCGTCGACAGGTCGATGGCGTCGAGGATGGCTTCGATTTCGGGAAAGCTGAGCGTGTCAGGTAGCTTGCGGCCGAGTTTGGGCGCTTCGAGCAACTGCGTGGGGTTGTGCTGAATTAAGTTTTCGAGCAGTAAGTAGTTAAAAAAAGATTTCAAGCCAGACAACATCCGTGCCTGACTGTGCGCCGACAGACCCAGTTCGCCTAAATACGTCAGAAAACCCAGTAGCTCTCGTTCGGTGACCTGCGTGAGGGTCAGCGCCGGGTTTATCAGTAAGACGTATTGGTGCAGTTTTTCGGCGTCGTGCTGGTACGCTTCGACCGAGTTTTCGGCCAGCGAGCGTTCGAGTTTGAGGTAGTTCTTGAAGGCGTTTATATAACTTTGCCACATAGCCATGAAACAGATTCTCATTATCAACGGTCCGAACCTAAACCTGCTGGGCAAGCGCGAGCCGGAAATTTACGGCAGCCGTTCGTTCGTCGATTACCTGAAAACCATCGAGGAGCAGTTTCCCGACGTGCAACTTCGCTATTTTCAGTCGAACCACGAGGGCGAACTCTTAGATAAAATTCACGAACTGGGCTTCGACGTTGATGGCATTGTCATCAACGCCGGGGCGCTGACGCATACGTCTATTGCGCTGGCCGACGCCCTATCGGCCGTAACGGCTCCGGCCGTGGAGGTGCACATCAGCAACGTACACGCCCGCGAGTCGTTCCGGCACCACAGTTACCTGTCGGCCAAGTGCAAAGGCGTCATCGTCGGGCTGGGCCTGACGGGGTATGAGTTGGCGGTGCGGTACCTTCTATCTGTTTGATTGTGCGGTTGTTTGGCTGTTCGTTTATCGAACCGGCTTACAACAAGCAAACAGACAAACGAGCAAACAAACATGATTACCTTCTATCCCGGTCCTTCCAAAGTTTACCCGCAGGTGGCAGATTACGCGGCCGAAGCCGTGCGCACGGGCGTCGTGAGTTTGAATCACCGAAGCGCGGGGTTCATGGATATTGTAAAGGAAACCAGTCGGCTGCTGCACGAAAAGCTGGCCATCCCGGCTGAGTATCACATCGCACTGGTTTCCTCGGCGACCGAGTGCTGGGAGATTGTGGCGCAGTCGCTGACGGACCAAGCCAGTCTGCACCCGTACAGCGGGGCCTTCGGCAAGAAGTGGGCCGAGTATGCCCACCGCATCAAGCCGCCGAGCGAATTGGATCAGGCCGATACATTGTGCATTGTGCAGAATGAAACATCCAACGGTACGCAGGTGCGCATGGACGCCCTGGCGACGTTTCGCCGGGATTTTTTGGGTCTGGTGTGCGTAGACGCCGTGTCGTCGATGGCGGGCGTGGCGCTCGACTGGTCGCTGGCCGACGTTTGGTTTGCGTCGGTGCAGAAGTGTTTTGGACTACCGGCGGGGCTGGCCGTGTTGGTCTATTCGCCGGCCGCGCTGAAACGCGCCGAAGCCATTGGGGAGAACGAGCACTACAACAGCCTGCTATTCATCCACGAAAACTTTCAGAAATTCCAGACACCCTACACGCCCAACGGTTTGGGTATTTACTGTTTGATGCGGGTGCTGCAACAGGTGCCGCCCATCGCCGACGTAGACGCCATTACCAAACGCCGGGCCGCCGATTGGTACGCGTTTTTCGAGCGGGAAATGGCTCAATCCCCCGCAACGGCGGACCGCTTCCAGCTACTCATCAACGACCCCGCCGTCCGGTCCGACACGGTAATTGCGGTAAAAGGCTCCGAGACCGACATCAACGCTCTAAAAACGGCTGCCCAGCAGGCGGGCATCACCCTCGGTAACGGTTATGGCGACTGGAAAACCACAACGTTCCGCATCGCCAACTTCCCGGCTATTA
Source organism: uncultured Spirosoma sp. (assembly GCA_964249775.1). GTDB lineage: Bacteria > Bacteroidota > Bacteroidia > Cytophagales > Spirosomataceae > Spirosoma. The sequence goes on along the minus strand of CAXUEB010000349.1, from coordinate 3,219 downwards.
CCGACGAAGAAATCGCGCAGTTGCAACAGTTTCTGCGACATTACAAGCCGTAAACGTTGTTCTGGGCTATGTTCAATTTTAAAGAAATTATTTCCGTTACGCTGATTCTCTTCTCGGTTATCGACGTCGTCGGTTCGCTGCCGGTCATTATCGACTTGCGCAAGAAAGTTGGTAAGATCGAGTCCGAGCGGGCCACGTTCGTGTCGGGGGCGCTGATGATATCGTTTCTGTTCGTGGGCGAGCGAATTCTGAAATTGTTCGGCGTTGACGTTCAATCGTTTGCCGTGGCCGGGGCGCTCATTATCTTTCTGCTGGGCTTAGAGATGATTCTGGGCCGGACCATCTTCAAACCCGACGAAAGCACGGGCGGGGCGAGCCACATCGTCCCGATTGCCTTTCCGCTTATCGCCGGGGCCGGTACGCTGACGACGATTATCTCGCTCCGGGCGGAGTACCAGACGCTAAATATCATCGTCGGCATTGTAATCAACCTAATTTTGATTTACGTCGTGCTTAAGTCGTCGGAGTGGCTCGAAACGCGCCTTGGACCGGGTGGCTTGGCCGTACTGCGCAAAATCTTCGGCATCATCCTGCTGGCCATTGCCATCCGACTCTTAAAAACAAACTTGTTACCCGCTGACTTTTAACGCAATGACCTCACCCGATTCGCTCAATCAAGTCGCGGAGTTTCACCGCACCTTCCATGCTCCGGTGTTGAAGACGCCCCAGATTCCGCCCGAGGCCCGCTGCCAACTGCGGGTGGCCTTGCTGGCCGAAGAATTAGATGAGTTTCGCGAAGCCATTGCCCAGGGCGACATTGTAGCCGTAGCCGATGCGCTCTGCGATTTGCAGTACGTCCTGTCCGGTGCTGTGCTGGAGTTCGGTCTGGGTGACCAGTTCAATGCCTTGTTCAACGAAGTACAGCGCTCGAATATGAGCAAAGCCTGTGGCACAGTTGAAGAAGCCGAAGCGACCGTCGCGCAGTACACGGCCAAGGGTGTCGCCTGTCATTACGTTGAATCGGACGGTAAGTTCTTGGTGTACCGCGACGCCGACCACAAGACGCTGAAAAGCGTAAATTATTCGCCGGCCGATTTAGAAACAATTATTTCTAACCGCAATCGGAACGCTGAAGCGGACGCAAAAATTTAACGCCAAGTTTGCTAAGATTTTTCTTTGCGC
>CAXUEB010000349.1:510-1877 GCA_964249775.1 uncultured Spirosoma sp. | reverse complement strand
ACACCGCCGTTGACCGCTTCTTGCGATACGTGCAGATTGACACCCAATCGGACCCGCAATCGACGGCCAATCCGAGCACCGAGAAACAGAAAGACCTGAGCCGGGTGCTGGTTGACGAACTGCACGAGATAGGCATCGCCGACGCCGAACTCGATCCGTGGGGCTACGTCTACGCGACGATTCCGGCCAATACCAACAAGCCGAACGTCCCGACCATCTGCTTCTGCTCGCACGTCGATACCTCGCCCGACGTGACCGGCGCGGGCGTCAAGCCCCTCGTCCACGAACGCTGGGACGGCTCGGACATCGTTCTGCCGGACCGGCGGTCCGCCGATGACCCCAACGAAATCATCCGCGTAGCCGATCATCCCGACCTCCGCAACCAAGTCGGTAACGACATCATTACGGCCAGTGGTACGACCCTGCTGGGAGCCGACAACAAAGCGGGCGTGGCCGAAATTATGGACGCGGCCAACTACCTGATGACGCACCCGGACGTAAAGCACGGCCGCATCCGGCTCCTCTTCACGCCCGACGAAGAAGTCGGACGTGGCACCGAAAAGGTGGATATTCAGAAGTTAGGAGCGGATTTCGGTTACACCATCGACGGCGAAGCGCTCGGCACGCTCGAAGACGAAACCTTCTCGGCCGACGCGATCAAGATTGTTATCCAGGGCGTCAGTACGCACCCCGGCTTTGCGAAGGGTAAGCTCGAAAACGCGCTTAAAATTGCCGCCGACCTCCTGGCCACCCTGCCGAAAGACACGCTCTCGCCCGAAACGACCGAGGGAAAAGAAGGCTTTGTGCATCCGGGTCGGCTGGAAGGTAATCAAGATCAGGCCACGTTGGAATTCATTATCCGCGACTTTGCCGAAGCGGGTCTGCACGAGAAGGAAGCGTACCTACAAAACCAGCTCAACGACGTGCTGACGCGTTACCCCGGCTCGTCGGCGCAGTTCGTCGTAAAAGAGCAGTACCGCAACATGAAGGAGGTTTTGGACGAGTCCCCGGCCGTGGTCGAAAACGCGCTCGAAGGCATCCGGCGGGCGGGCTTAGCGGCCGAACGGCGCAGCATTCGGGGCGGCACCGACGGTTCGCGGCTGTCGTTCATGGGTTTGCCGTGCCCGAACATCTTCGCGGGCGAACACGCTTTTCACTCGCGGCTGGAATGGGTATCGGTGCAGGACATGCAACGCGCCGTGGAGGTGATCGTCAACGTAGCGCGGGTGTGGGAAGAGCGGGCATGACCACCGCCCGCATCGCCGTCGACTTCGGCTTGGTTGTGCTGATCTGGATCGTTCAGCTCATTATCTACCCCAGCTTTCGGTACTACAACCCGGCCGAACTGGCCATCTGGCACCCTAAAT
>CAXUEB010000349.1:0-500 GCA_964249775.1 uncultured Spirosoma sp. | reverse complement strand
TACAGCAACCTCATCACGATTATCGTTGGGCCGCTGATGCTGGCGCAGGTGGGCGTTATCGGCTGGCAACTGCTCCAGCGCCCCGCGGCCGTTACGTTTGCGTCGGCGGGGCTGGTTGGGCTGATGTGGGCGGCAACGGCGTTCGGGGCCGTGCCAATTCACAACGCCATTGCCGCCGGCGACGCATCGCCCGAAACGCTGGCGCGGCTGGTCAACGTTAATTGGGTCAGAACGGTTGGGTGGACGGTTATTTTCGGGCTGGGTGTTTGGGAAATGCTGAAACGTTGACGTAAACGTTATCAACGGTTCAGTTTAAACCTTTACCAAACTTGAACGGTTGACACTAACAGACCAAACTGCACCTACATGGAAGCGCAATCGCATAACCCGGCTACCCCGGCGCTATCGTCGCCCTACGACGTGGCGCCCGATGTGCACGGGTTGAAAACCTTGTTTGTCAACGTCTTTTTTATCGGTCAGCCCGGCCCCGGCAACCCGTG
>CAXUEB010000348.1:3643-5360 GCA_964249775.1 uncultured Spirosoma sp. | reverse complement strand
TCACTTGGTTACCGGTTTCGGCGAAGCACGTGCCCGTGACCAGCCCCACGTAACCGGTTCCTACAACTGCCAGTTTCATAGTATAAAGACAAAAAGATGGTTCGTACTTACCGCCGGATTCGACCTGCTGATCGAACGACTGACGTTCGCAAAAATAGGAATTTTTTAATAATACCCTACTTCGCCATTTCTTTACTGAGTCACCGGTCCGTCGACTTACAAAGCACGTGACCGTTCACACAATTACAGACCTCCTTTTGACGAAATAACTGATTACTGGTCAACAACTTCTATACCATTCTTTTTGAGCCAGAGCGCATTTATTGTAAGTTTATACATCTTCCTTAAACTCACGGTACGTATGTTGTAGTTAGATAAGAAAGAATTGCATTCATTCGTTGAATTGACAAACACGCGGCTTGACCGCTTCCACAAACGCTTACCAATATGGTTGACGAAATTGTCCAAAATCAAGATTTAATTGCGCAGTCGGTCCGGGATTTGGGCGAGCGGCTCATTCGGCCTAACGTCAGGCAGTGGGACGAAGCGCAGCACTTTCCGGTTGATCTGTTTCGGCAGTTGGGCGAGCAGGGCCTGATGGGAATGCTGGTGCCCGAAACCTACGGCGGAGCCGGGTTAGGCTACCGCGAATACGTAACAGCCATTGTCGAACTGTCGCGCGTCGACGGAGCCATTGGCTTGTCGATGGCGGCTCACAATTCGCTTTGCACGAACCACATTCTGTTGTTCGGCAACGAAGACCAGAAACAAACGTACTTGCCCCGGCTGGCCACCGGCGAATGGATTGGCGCGTGGGGCCTGACCGAGCCGAACACCGGCTCCGACGCGGGTAACATGCGCACCACGGCCGTGCGCGACGAAGCAGGCGACGGCTGGATTTTGAACGGCGCCAAAAACTTCATTACCCACGGCAAAAGCGGCAACGTAGCCGTGGTAATCGCCCGCACCGGTGAGCCAAACGCGTCACGCAATGCGACGGCCTTTATTGTTGAGCGGGGAACGCCCGGTTTTTCGGGCGGGCGCAAAGAAGACAAGCTGGGCATGCGGGCGTCGGAAACCACCGAAATGCTATTTCAGGACTGCCCTATTCCCGACAGTCAACGGCTCGGCGCGGTGGGCGACGGCTTTGTGCAGTCGTTGAAAGTGCTCGACGGCGGCCGGATTTCGATTGCTGCCCTGAGTTTGGGCATTGCCCTCGGCGCTTACGACGCGGCTTTGGCCTACGCCCATCAGCGCGAGCAATTCGGCCAAAGCATCACCAAATTTCAAGCGATTAGCTTTAAACTCGCCGATATGGCGACGCAGATCGAAGCGGCTAAACTGCTGACCTACCAGGCCGCCGACCTGAAAGATACTGGTAAGATCGTCACGAAAGAATCGGCGATGGCCAAGTTGTTCGCGTCGGAAACGGCCGTGCGGGTTGCCGACGAAGCCGTGCAGATTTTCGGTGGCTACGGCTACACGAAAGATTTTCCGGTCGAAAAATTTTACCGCGACGCCAAGCTGTGCACCATCGGCGAAGGCACGAGCGAAATTCAGCGGGTCGTTATCGCGCGGCAAATTCTGAAGTAGAAGGCATAAAGTTAGCTTAACATACTTTAACGGACGCATTGCCGGTTTATCGGTGATGCGTCCGTTTTTTTGTGTTATCAACTAACTTCAATGTCATGCGCTGCCTTTTTACGCTCTTGTTGGT
>CAXUEB010000348.1:0-3633 GCA_964249775.1 uncultured Spirosoma sp. | reverse complement strand
CGTCAGTGGCTTTCGCTCAAGTGCCAACGGACACCCAGAAATTAGCTTCTTTGGCCAAAGTTTGGGGTTTTCTAAAATACTATCACCCATCGGTAGCAACCGGTCGACCCGATTGGGACGGACAGCTAATTAAGTTGATGTCCGCCGTACAGCAGGCCCAAGACCGTAACCAACTATCTACCGTGTATATGACCCTGTTAGACCAACTGGGACCGATTAAATTATGTCGGAAATGCCAGTCAGTGAGTGACATGCCCCTACATAGCTTACGAAACTTCGACTTGTCGTTTCTGAACGATTCAACGCTACTGACAAACGCCCTTCGAGAGCGACTAACGTATTTGGGAAAAAATCGTAATCAGGGCACTAATTTTTACGTACAGCGCAATGAGCGAATTGGTAATACCAGTTTCGAGAAGGAAGATTTATACAACGATATGAAGCTGCCAGATGAGAATTACCGTTTGCTGGCTCTATTTCGATACTGGAACATTATTCACTATTTCTTTCCCTACAAATACGCGATCAATGAAAACTGGAATGATGTTTTAACCGACCTGATTCCAGTGTTTCGGCGGGCTACCACGACGCAGTTGTACCAAAAAGCGCTTTATCAGGTAGTAGCCCGAATCAAAGACAGTCACGGCTTCATGGTAACCGTTGATAAGTCGCGCTGCATGCGGTGCGAACGGGGCACTTTGTGGATGCCGTTTGAGCTAAAACTAATCGGCACCAAGGCCATCATCACTCGATTTTACAATGACTCAATCCCTGTTACGCCTTCGTTGACGATTGGAACCGTCATTAGCCACATTGATGGCAAACCCATTCAAGAGCACATTGACCAGGTTCGACCTTACGTATCGGCTTCTAATGACAAGGCCCTGCTGCGCGATGTGAACGGGTTAATTGGTGTCGGTTTTGATAAGCAAGCCAAACTCACGGTGCAAAAGCAAGGGCAGGATACCAGTTTGACTGTTAACCGGTATCCTTTTCAAAAACTTGGTAAAGCTGTTTACACCTCAATGAATGCCCACCACCCCGTAAGTACTTGGCTTAAAGATAGTGTTGGCTACATTAATATGGGAAAATTAACCACGAGACAAGTGGATAGTGTATTGAAACCTTTGCTAACCGCACGAGCCATCATTTTTGATTTACGCAACTACCCGCAGGGTACGTATTGGCTGATTGGTCGATACTTAGTCGACAAACCCGTAACGTTTGCCCGTTTCACTGGGCCAGATATGCGCTTCCCCGGTGTCTTCCAACCCGTTGGCACAGCCCGATTGCCCCAAGTTAACAGACGCCGGCTTTACGCCGGAAAAGTCATTGTCCTGATCAATGAAGATACTCAAAGTCACGCTGAATTTACGGCGATGGCCTTTCGCACAGTACCCAACGTAACGTTAGTCGGCAGTCCAACAGCCGGTGCTGACGGCAACATCTCGTGGGTACCCTTGCCTGGTGGCTACCGCACAGCGTTTAGTGGCATAGGTGTTTACTACCCCGACGGACGGGAGACTCAGCGGGTGGGAATTGTGCCGGATGTAGCTGTTCAGCCGACTGTTGAAGGCGTTTGTGCAGGGCGTGACGAAGTTTTAGAAAAAGCTACTCAGCTACTTTTAAACTAAAAAATTTTAACTCTTTCATTTCCTTACTTCTATAGCCTCCAACCCGCTGATGCGGTTATCGTTGACGACGGAGTTTAATGCAGCGGGTCGTCATCGCGCGGCAGATTTTGAAGTAAACGTAGGTATTGCTGCATACCGGATGGGTCAGATGATGGTGTTCCACCCAAAAGGATCGCCAACGAATTATACGTGAAAAGCCGCGCTCGGACAAGTCCAAGCGCGGCTTTTCGGCACCGAAAGCATTCCCATCAACTACCTGATTATGGATAACCGGCATTACCAGTGGCTAACCCATCCAATTGATTTAGTTGATTTAATTTCCTACTGCTTGAGCACCTTGACGGTCTGGAACTGGGTGGGGGTGCTGACCTGCAACAACAGCAACCCCGCTGGTTGGGTGCCTATGCCCAAGCGCAGCCGCTCGACGGCTTCTGCCGAGGCCCGCTGCTGACTACTCACTTCGCGGCCTTGGCTGTCGACTACGCGCACCCGCAGGGGTTGGCCTTGGACTCCCCGGACGGCTACTTCCACCGCATCGCCCACGACGGGGTTGCCCAGCACGGTGACCTCGAAAGGCGTTTCGCTCTCTTCGGCGGCTAAGCGGGCACCGGTCAACCCAACGGTGGTGGTCGCCGATGCCGAGCAGCCGCCCGCAGTCGTCAGCACCACCGTGTAAGTGCCTGGCTGATTGACCGTAGCCGTGTTATTCTGGCTGCTCATCACCCCTGGACCACTGAAGGCATACGTACCGGTAACCGTTGAACTGGCCCTTAGGGTCCCGCTCTTTCGGGCCGTGCTGAGCGGCCCATCGTTGGTCAGGCTTACCGGTGGGGTAGTTTGCTCGGCCGTGACCGTCGTTTGGGCCGTAGCTCTTGCGCCGTCGGGTGCCGTGACGGTCACCGAGTAGGTGCCGGCCGTGGCGACCGTCGCGGTGGGGCTGGTGGGACCGCCCGGCTGAGTCGCGTTCGCGCCGAAGGCATACGTGCTGCTGGCCGGTGCGCCCGTTACCGTCAGGTCCACCCGGGGCTGGCTACAGGTCAACGGGCCGTTGTTCGCTAAGCTGACGCTCAGCACCGGGCTGGTCGCCGTGCAAAGATAGAAATTGCACTTATCGACCGCCAGGCGGGCGTTGAGCGACCCCTTCGGTTGCGGTTTGGCCACCAAAAGTGTCGAATAATACCCCGGCTGGGTCAGTCGCTGAAGGCTGTCAACGGTTCGGTTGGTTCGGAACGCGTCCGACGCAAAGCCAGCGGCTGGTGGGCGGCTACTGCCGGTTGAACCCGGTGGGCTAACTTGTGCCTGGACCGACACCACCAACCAACCCACCGCGACAATCCCGAGCGAGGCTACACGAAATAGCTGTCTCATGGTATCGTTGTTTAGAGGACCTTACTGGGTGATAGCCGATGTCGGAATTGCAGCGGCAACGTTTTCCGTATTGCTTAGCCGGTTCCAGGTAACGACGCCTTTGGTCGTCGGGTTGTAGGTCGCCACCTGCCCGTATTCCAAGGTAACGGTTTCGGCCAGGGCCGGACAGGTTGTGCACCCTTCCGCGGCACTGGCTGCAACATGGGCGACCATCAAGGTTCCAACGACAACGCGGTACGCCAGTTCCTTCCCTCCTGATGCGTTCGTCCGGTAAAAATTGAGTCGGGCGTACTGGTAGTGGCCTCCGGTAACCAAGCTTCTCTGCAAAGGTCCACTGGACCCATCGACCTGTTTGGTCACAACCAGTGGGGCGAATGTGGCTTTGCCGCCCCCACTCCCGCTGGCTGATGAGCCGATCGTTACTACGTTACTAAAACTGTACTGCGCACTGGTCAACGGAATTTCCGGCGTGTATTCAGCGGCCTGGCCCGATCCTTTCACTAATTGCAGGTAGATAGTCTGGGCGAACGCAGTGCTGACCTGACCAAAAAAAAGTAAACCGGCGAATAAAATAACGAACTTTTTCATGAGTACTTAAACGTGTTTGGTTAAAAAATAGGATGAAACAAAG